>CAYYQQ010000096.1:0-3083 GCA_964473595.1 uncultured Steroidobacteraceae bacterium
CAGGGACCGGGCGATTTTCGCCCCTGGCGGCGTCGCTCGTCGCTCGTCGCTCATGTATCGCGATACACGTCGCTCCCTGCTTCTTGCCAGGGACGAAAATCGCACGCGGTCGCGCCCATGCGGGAGTAAATCAGAGGTTCCCTAAGCGCAGCTCTCAGGCGAGCGGGCGATACGTCACGCCGAGGGCGCGGGCAACGGCCTCATGCGTGATCGCCCCTTCATGCACATTGAGACCCGCGGCGAAGCCAGCGTCGCGTTCCAGCGCCTTGCGCCAGCCAAGGTCGGCGAGCGCACGCGCATAAGGCAGGGTCGCGTTGGTCAGTGCAAAGGTCGAGGTGCGCGGAACGGCGCCCGGCATGTTGGTCACGCAGTAATGCACGACCCCGCTGACGACATAGGTCGGGTCCGCATGCGTGGTCGGCTTGCTGGTCTCGAAGCAACCGCCCTGGTCGATCGAGATGTCCACGAGCACCGCGCCCTTTTCCATGCGGCTTACCATTTCGCGCGTGACGAGCCTGGGCGCCGCGGCGCCGGTCACGAGCACCGCGCCGATCACCAGATCAGCCTGGGTCACGAGCCGCTCGATGGACTCGGTCGTTGAATACGCCGTCGCGATTGCGTTGCCGAATTGCGCGTCGAGTTCGCGCAGCCTGCGCAGCGAGCGATCCACGATCGTGACCTGCGCGCCGAGGCCCACGGCCATCTGGGCCGCATTCGTGCCGGCCACACCGCCGCCCAGGATCACGACCCGCGCCGGCGCGACGCCCGGCACGCCGCCCAGCAGCACGCCAAAGCCGCCATAGGCCTTTTGTAATGCCGTCGCGCCCACCTGGATGGACATGCGGCCCGCCACCTCGCTCATCGGGGTCAGTAACGGCAGCGAGCGATCCGGCGCGGTCACCGTTTCATAGGCGATCGCCGTCACTCCGGACTTCACGAGCGCCTGCGCCTGTGCGGCATCGGCGGCCAGGTGCAGGTAAGTGAACAACACCTGCCCGCGCCGCAGCATTGCGCATTCCGGCAGCTGCGGCTCCTTGACCTTGACGACCAGCTCGGCGGCATCGAATACCGACTTGGCATCCGGCAGCACGCCGGCCCCGGCCGCGCGATAGGCGTCGTCGCTGATGCCGATGCCGGCACCTGCGCCGGACTCGATCAGTACCTGGTGACCCGCGGTCACGAGTTCGCGGACGCCGGCCGGCACCAGGCCGACGCGGTACTCATGAACCTTGATTTCCTTCGGACAACCGATCTTCATTTGTCCTCCCACGGGACGGGGTGCAATTATCCGCTTAGAATACCCTGCATGGCCACGGCACACGACCCTACCCGGCTCGCCGCCCATCCGGCCCAATTGTCGCAGACATTCGCGCAGCAGCGCCGCGCATTCGACGCTGATCCATTTCCGTCGCCTGCAACACGACGCGAGCGGCTCGACCGGTTGCGACGCATGCTACGTGATAATGATGCCGCCATCCGCGACGCGATCAGCGCCGACTTCGGCATGCGCGCACAGCAGGAGACTCTGCTGTTCGAGCAGTTCACGAGCGTCGAAGGCATCGCGTACGCGCGCCGACGCCTGCGCCGCTGGATGCGAACCGAGCGGCGCAGTGTCGCATGGTGGAGCAGGCCTGGCAGCGCGCGACTGATGCGCCAGCCGCTGGGTGCGGTCGGCATCATCGTGCCATGGAATTATCCCTTGTATCTCGCGGTATCGCCGCTGACGGCGGCGCTCACCGCGGGCAATCGCGTCATGCTCAAGATGTCGGAGCACACGCCACGCTTCGGCACACTGTTCGAGTCGCTGATTGCCGGGACCTTTGCGTCCGACGAGGTCATGGCCGTCAATGGCGATGCGGGCGTCGCGCGCGCTTTCGCCGCGCTGCCATTCGATCACCTGCTGTTCACGGGTTCGACCAACATCGGGCGCGAGGTCATGAAGGCCGCGAGCGCAAACCTGACGCCTGTGACGCTCGAGCTTGGCGGCAAGTCACCGGTGATCATCGCGGACGGATTCGACCTCGTCGAAGCCGCGCGCCGCATCATGTACGGCAAGCTGATCAACGCCGGCCAGACCTGTGTCGCACCCGACTATGTGCTGGTGCCGAAACCGGACATCGACCGGTTTCTCGATGCCTGCCGGACCGCGACCCGCGAGTTCTACCCGACACTCGCGACCAATCCGCAGTACACGTCCATCATCAATGATCGCCAGTTCCGCCGCCTCGCCGCGAGCGTCGAGGATGCACGCGCCCAGGGCGCCACGCTGCACTCGCTGCATCCGGATCCAACCGATGCGGAGCGCCGTCGCATGACGCCGCAGGCTGTCACCGGGATCCGCGACGACATGCGCGTGATGCAGGAGGAAATTTTCGGGCCGCTGCTGCCCATCGTGGGCTACGGCTCCATCGACGATGCGATCGCCTATGTGAATGTGAGGCCAAGGCCGCTGGCACTCTATTACTTCGGCGCCCGCGGTGCGGCGCTCGACAAGGTACTGACGCAAACCATTTCCGGCGGCGTCACGGTGAACAACACGGCTTTTCACGTGATCCAGGAAGACCTTCCCTTCGGCGGCGTCGGCCCCAGTGGCATGGGTCATTACCACGGCAAGGCGGGCTTCGATACCTTCTCCAAGCAGAAGCCGGTGTTCTACGACGGCCGTCTGAGCGGCTCGCGATTCCTGATGCCGCCCTACGGCCGGATGTTCCGGATGCTCGTGAGGATTCTCTACCGGTGACAACGGCCTGGGACCTGCCCTCGCCCTTCATCCATCGCGTGAGCGCGCAGGCCTCGGATGTCGACGCCTACGGGCATGTCAACAATTCGGTCTATCTGCGCTGGCTGGATGAAACGGCCTGGGCGCATTCCTCGGCGCTCGGCGTGACGCCGGCACACTGCGTCACTACCAGACGCGGCATGGTGGTCTGGCGCAGCCAGCTGCACTACCTGGCGTCGACCTTCGCGGGCGATGCACTCGAGATCGGTACCTGGCTCGTATTCGAGGATGCGCGGCTGCGTGTCGACCGTCGCTTCCAGATTCTCCGTCCGGCGGATGGAAGGACGCTGCTGCGCGGCCTGAT
>CAYYQQ010000096.1:3093-10553 GCA_964473595.1 uncultured Steroidobacteraceae bacterium
TCTGCATGGATCTCGACAGCGGCCGGCCCAAGCGCATGCCCGCGGAGTTCGTGCACCGATACCGGCCATTGCCGGAAGTGGCCGCGGCACTTGTTGAAGAGCACCACCGGCGCTTCGCGCCCGGCGTCGAGTTACGCGACTAGGCCTGAAGCGTGCGCGCGTGGTGGCGCAGGTGATCCTCGATGAAGCTCGAGATGAAGTAATAGCCGTGGTCGTAGTCGCCGTGGCGGCGCAGCGTCAGCGGATAGCCGCTTTCAGCGCAGGCCTGCTCCAGCCGTTCGGGCAATAATTGTTGTTGCAGGAAGGGATCCGCCAGCCCCTGGTCCACCAGCAGCGGCGGCCGTCCGGCAACCGTCGCGAGGCCGCGAATCAATTCGCTCGCATCGTAGGCGCGCCAGCGGTCGCGATCCGGGCCGAGATAGCCCGTGAAGGCCTTCTGCCCCCAGGGACATTGCATGGGCGCAGCGATCGGCGCGAAAGCGGAAACCGACCGGTAACGATCGGGATTCTTCAGCGCGATTGTCAGCGCGCCATGGCCACCCATCGAGTGCCCGAAGATGCCCTGGCGATTCGCATCCACCGGAAAATCTGCGGCGATGAGCGCGGGCAGCTCGCGCGCGACATAGGAATACATCCGGTAATGCCGCGACCAGGGCTCCACCATGGCGTCGACATAAAAGCCCGCTCCGATGCCGAAATCCCAGCTCTCGCTATCACCGGGTAATTCCACGCCGCGCGGGCTCGTATCCGGCGCGACAATCGCAAGCCCCAGTTCCGCCGCCACGCGCTGGGCACCCGCCTTGATCATGAAGGTCTCTTCGGTACAGGTGAGACCGGCAAGGTAATAGAGCACCGGCACCCTGCCACTGGCAGCCTGCGGCGGCAGGAACACGGCGAAGCGCATCGCGCAGCCCGTTTCGACCGCAACGTGGCGATGGAAGCTGACGGCGCCGCCGAAGGCGCCGTGCCGGCTGATGGTTTCGCTCACTAGGCCCTGAGTACACCCTTCGCTTTGGCCGTGTGCGTGGCAATTGCGTCCATCAGTGCCGGGGACAGGCAATCGTAGGGTTCCAGCTTGAGCTCCTTGAGCCGCGCGCGCACCGCAGCCATCTGATCGGGCTTGGCGCTGCCCGTTTCGATGATGGACGAGACGAATGCCGCGAATTCGGGGGCCGCCCAACCCTTGTCCTTCGACAGCTCCACGTGCACGAAATCCAATCCGTAGAACGGGTGATTCTGGTTCTCGATGCGGCCGAACATGTGTACGCCGCAGCCGGTGCAGGCATGGCGCTGGATGGCGGCGCTGGCGTCCACCACTTTGAGTTTGTTGCCATTGGCTGTGACCGAGAGCTTGTCGCGCCCCACCACCGCCACGACGGAAAACGCCGCGCCCTCCGGCTTCCAGCACTTGCTGCAACCGCAGGCGTGGTTGAACGCCACGTCACTCGCGAGAGTCACCGTAACCGGTGCGCTGGCACACTTGCAGGTGAGCGTGCCGCCTTTGAAATCCTTGGCACCGGATTTGACGCCGTTGTCGACGGACGGATGAATCTTGACAGCCATGATATTTTCCTCTTGCTAAGGTTTCAGAATGTTACGACGCTTCGGATGGACTCGCCCCGATGCATGAGGTCAAAGGCGTCGTTGATCTGCTTCAACGGCATCGTGTGAGTGATCAGGTCGTCGATGTTGATCTTTCCTTCCATGTACCAATCCACAATCTTCGGCACATCCGTACGGCCACGCGCACCGCCGAATGCCGTTCCCTTCCAGACCCGCCCGGTGACGAGCTGGAATGGCCGTGTCTTGATTTCCTGGCCGGCGCCGGCAACGCCGATGATGACCGAGACGCCCCAGCCGCGATGGCAGCATTCCAGCGCCTGGCGCATCAACTCAACATTGCCGACGCATTCGAAGCTGTAGTCGGCGCCGCCGTCCGTCAACGCGACCAGGTGCGCGACCAGGTCGCCCTCGACTTCCTTCGGATTCACGAAATGCGTCATGCCGAAACGCTCGGCGAGCGCCTTGCGGCGCGGATTGATGTCCACGCCGACGATCCTGCCGGCCCCCGCCATGCGCGCGCCCTGGATCACATTGAGGCCGATGCCCCCCAGCCCGAACACGACGACATTGGCGCCGGGCTCGACCTTCGCCGTATTGATGACGGCGCCGATACCGGTCGTCACGCCGCAGCCGATGTAGCAGACCTTGTCGAAAGGCGCGTCTTCGCGGATTTTTGCGAGCGCGATCTCCGGCAACACCGTGTAATTCGAGAAGGTCGAGCACCCCATGTAATGGTGAATCTTCTTGCCGCCGATCGAGAAGCGGCTGCTGCCATCCGGCATCACGCCCTTGCCCTGGGTCGCGCGAATCGCGGTGCAGAGATTGGTCTTGCGCGACAGGCAGGACTTGCACTCGCGACATTCGGGTGTGTAGAGCGGGACGACGTGGTCGCCTTTTTTCAGGGTCTTGACGCCGGGCCCGACGTCCACGACAACGCCCGCACCCTCGTGGCCGAAGATCACCGGAAACAGGCCCTCGGGATCCGCGCCTGAACGCGTGAATTCATCAGTGTGGCAGATGCCCGTCGCCTTGATCTCGACCAGCACCTCGCCGGCCTTCGGGCCTTCCAGATCGACTTCGACGACTTCCAGCGGCTGGCCGGCAGCCCAGGCAATTGCGGCGCGTGTTTTCATCTGTGAGCTCCCCCGGGCCTAACCCATGTGCAGGCCGCCATTCAGCGAGAAATCCGCGCCGGTCGCAAATGCCGCGTCATCCGAGGCAAGCCAGGCGACGACTGAGGCGATTTCCTCCGGCGTGCCGAGTCGCCCGACCGGTATCGTCGCCACGATCTTCTCGAGCACCTCGGGCTTGACGGCGCGAACCATCTCGGTGCCGATGTAGCCCGGTGACACCGTGTTGACCGTGACGCCTTTCGACGCGACTTCCTGCGCGAGTGCCATCGTGAAGCCGTGGATGCCCGCCTTCGCAGTGGAATAATTGGTCTGGCCGAACTGGCCGCGCTGGCCGTTCACCGAGGAGATGTTGATCACGCGCCCCCAGCCACGGTCCAGCATGCCGTCGATGACCTGCTTGGTCACGTGAAAGAGGCTGTTGAGGTTGGTGTCGATGACCTTGTGCCAGCGCTCGAAGGTCATCTTGCGGAAGGTACCGTCCGCCGTGATGCCGGCATTGTTGACCAGCACGTCCACGGGGCCCAGATCCTTGAGCACCTTTTCAAAGGCGGCGCGGGTCGATTCCCAATCCGCGACATTGCCTTCCGATGCATGCACCTCGAACCCTTTTGCGCGCATGTCCGCGATCCAGGTGTCCTTGCGCTTCGAGCCCGGCCCGCAACCGGCGACCACGCGGAATCCTTCCTTGCACAGACGAGTGGAGATCGCCGTGCCGATGCCACCCATGCCACCTGTCACATATGCCAGTCGCCCGCTCATGGGACCTCCTCCCGGAACCGGCCACAGTCTCGCCTTCCGGATGGGCCAATGACAAGGGGTCTATACTTGCGGCACTGCAACCGGGCCAGTCATAAGCCCGGAACTAGGGAGGAACAATGAGAAAGTTATTCACCGGAGCCATCGCGCTCCAGGCCTGCCTGTTTCTGACGATGGCTGGCACGGCCCAGGCACAGGACAAACCGGCTGATTCGTACCTCTACGTGACCTATTTCTACTGTGACGTGACGCAGCAGGAACGGGCCGACGAGATCTTCGAGCAACTCGATAAGCCGTTCTACGACGCGGCCTTCGCCGACGGTACGATCACGAACTACGGCTGGCTCGCGCACCAGACTGGCGGCAAGTGGCGCCGCGCACTCTATTACGGGGCGCCAAGCATCCAGGCACTGCTGGACGCACAAAAGAAAATCGGCGACCAGGCCGATGCCAAGAACAAGAAGCTGGGTGACGAGTTTGGCAAGATCTGCAATTCGCACGACGATTACATCTGGAAGACGGTCGCCGGCAACACCGTCACGGCGGTGCGTGGCAGCGCAGCGTTCTCCACCTACTTTGTCTGCGACAGCCGCGAGAATCAGGCGGATGCACTGGTCACGCAGGTCTTCGCACCAATCTACGACAAGCTGATAGCCGATGGAAAGCTCAAGTCCTGGGGCTGGCTAGAGCACATGGTCGGGGGCCAGTATCGGCGCATCGCGACCATGAGCGGCACTGACATGAAGACCGTGTTGGAAGCACGCGCCGAAATCAACAAGGCCCTGACTGACAATCCGCTCGGCGATACCTTCACCGATATGTGCGATTCCCACACGGATTACATGTGGGAGATCAAGGCCAGCAAGCCCTGACTGCTGGTTGTCTGAAAGGCTGGAATGTGGGGCCCGGCGCAAGCCGGGCCCTTTTCTTTTTCCAGCCAGTCCGCAAGGTCTATACTCGCGACGCTGCAACCGGGCCAGCGAATGCCCGGACCAAGGGGGAACAATGAAAAAGTTACTGACCGGGGCTATCGGGCTTCAGGCCTGCCTGCTTCTGACCATTGCCGGGACGGCTCAGGCGCAGGATAAGCCGAAGGAATCGTATACCTACTCGACCTACCACGTTTGCGACCTGGCACAACAGGATCGCGCGGACGAGATCTACAATCAGCTCTACAAGCCGCTGTACGACGCAGCCATTGCCGACGGCACGATCACGGCTTACGGCTACAACGCGCATTACACCGGCGGCCGCTGGCGTCGCGCCGAGTACTCCATGGCGCCTACCATCCAGGGACTGCTGGATGCAGGAAAAAAGATGACCGACCAGGCCGTTGCCGATCCAAAAAACAAGAAGCTGGATGAAGAATTCTCCAAGATCTGCAACCAGCATGACGACTACATCTGGAGTCGAATCGCGGGTTCCGTTGGTACCGTGGCGCCGGGTGGTGCTTCGTTCTCCACCTACTACGTCTGCGACGCACGCGAGGAGCAGGCCGATGCGCTCGTCCAGCAGGTCTTCGCGCCCGTCTTCGACAAGATGGTCGCCGAAGGCAAGCTGAAGTCCTGGGGGTGGCTGGAGCACATCGTCGGCGCCCAGTTCCGGCGCCTTGAAACGATGAGCGCGACCGACATGAAGTCGCTGATGGAGGCCCGCGCGGCCATCAATGCGGCCTTTGAGGATAATGCTCTCGAAGACACTTTCACCGACATCTGCGATTCCCATGCCGACTACATGTGGGAGATCAAGGCCAGCAGTCCATAAGAGGCTGCTGCCTGCAAGTGATGTATCCGGGGCCCGGCGCAAGCCGGGCCTTTTTATTTGGCGCTAGACTGCGATCAGTGCTGTGCCTGCCTCATCCAGCCGATCGCTGACCCGGATGCCTCGACCCGCTACTTGCCTTTACGCTGCGCGCGCAATCAGGGACTTCGGCGACGGATTCGTCGCCGTATTGCTGGTCGTCTACCTGACCGCTCTTGGACTCGGCGCCTTCCAGGTCGGCGTCGTCGCGACCCTCGCGCTCCTGGGCTCCGCATTGATGACATTGGGCATCGGCCTGCTCGGCGCAGCGGTCGGACGACGCCGGCTGCTGATCATGGCCTCCGGTTTGATGGTCGCAACCGGTCTCGCGTTTGCAGCATCCAGCAGTTACGCGGTTCTGCTGCTGGTCGCATTCGTCGGGACCATCAACCCATCGTCCGGCAGCGTCAGCATCTTTGTGCCGCTGGAGCACGCGCTGCTCGCAGATTCCGTTGCAGACACCAGGCGCACGCACATGTTCGCCGTCTATGGCCTGATTGGCGCACTCGCAGCGGCACTCGGATCACTGGCGGCAGCCAGCCCTGAATATCTGGTCGATTTCGGCCTGACACGCCTCGAGGCGCTCAAGGCCATGTTCCTGCTCTATGCCCTGCTGGGCGTGGCCGGCGGCATCCTGTATTGGTTGATCCCCGCCGACTCATCGACGGGCGAAAAAAAACCCGCCTCCGCGCTGGGGCCATCGCGCGGCATCGTCTACCGTCTTGCCGCCCTATTCAGTATCGACGCCTTCGCCGGAGGCTTTGCCGTTCAGTCGCTGCTTGCCCTGTGGCTCTTCAACAAGTTCGGCCTGTCGCTGACGGCCGCCGGAATCTTCTTTTTCTGGTCCGGCCTGCTGGCCGCGTTCTCCTTTCCGGCCGCCGCCTGGCTGTCGCGTCGTATCGGACTCATCAACACGATGGTCTACACGCACATTCCTTCGAGCCTGTGCCTGATCCTCGCGGCCATCGCCCCGAGTCTGGAACTCGCGCTGGCCCTGCTGCTGGTGCGGGCCGCCTTGTCGCAGATGGATGTGCCCACGCGATCTTCCTACGTGATGGCGGTCGTCACGCCGCCGGAACGGCCCGCAGCCGCGAGCATCACGTCCGTGCCGAGAAGCCTGGCGGCGGCAGCGAGTCCTGTGATGGCGGGCGCGCTGTTCGCGGCGGGCCTGCAAGCCTGGCCGTTCGTGATTTGTGGCGGGTTGAAAATCCTTTACGATCTGGCCTTGCTGTGGACCTTCCGCCACGTCAAGCCGCCGGAAGAGAGAGTGAGCCCATGAATGACAATGACGTCGTCGTCGAAGCCTGGAACACGGTGCTGTTCGACAAATTTGCGCGATTCAAGCACCTGATTGTCGCGGGTCTTTCCGGGCATAGCGACGAACTGCTGTCGCGGCGCCTGTATCGTGCCGGCGATCGTGTCCTCGATGTCGGCTGCGGATTCGGCGACACCACCATCAGGATTGCCGGCGAAGTCGGCCCCACCGGCCAGGCCGTCGGTGTCGATTGCGCCGAGAATTTCGTGCGTGCCAGCGAGCAGGATGCTTTGGCCTCGGGAGTCCGCAACGCCTCGTTCTTCGCGGCAGATGCGCAGGTGGACGACCTGCGCGGTCCCTACGACCATGCCTTCGCGCGCTTCGGGACCATGTTCTTCACGCTGCCGGGCGCCGCGCTGCGGAACATCCGCATGGCACTGAAACCCGGCGGAGTGTTGATGCAGATCGTGTGGCGCAAGCGTGAGGACAATCCCTGGCTGCACGAAGCCGAACTGCGGGTCCGGGAGATCGTTCCCGTGAAGTCGCACGAGGAGGCGAATGAAGTCCATTGCGGACCCGGCCCGTTTTCAATGTCGGGTGCTGACATGGTCAGCTCGATGATGAGGTCCGCGGGATTCGTGGGCATTACCTTTGAGCGCTTCGATACCGACATCTGCATCGGCAGGAATCTGGACGACGCGGTCGAGTTTGCGATGGCACTCGGACCGGCCGGGGAAATCATCCGGCTGGCAGGCGAGGAAGGCGAAACGCTCAAGCCGCAAGTAGTACTGGCGCTGCGCGAGACGCTTTCTGTCTATGCGCGCGAGGACGGCGTGTGGGCACCGTCGAGCACGTGGTTCGTCACGGCACGAAACCCGGGCCGGGACCTAGACAAGCACTGAGTTGATTGGTCGGAGCGCCGGGATTTGAACCCGGGACCCCTTGCACCCCAT
>CAYYQQ010000097.1:0-10471 GCA_964473595.1 uncultured Steroidobacteraceae bacterium
CCCGGCGCAGGCTCTCCAGGAATCCGCGATGATCTGAAGTGCCCCGCACATGCCGCTCCATCCACTCTGTGAAGCGGCCACGATCGCGGGCTATGTCGTCCCAGCGCAGGTAGAAATCGTTGTCGCGCGAATAGCGGCCCTGCGCGTAGGACGGCCAGGCGCCGCCCGGGCAGTGCGATACGACGCCGACCGTGAAATGCGGCAACAGCACGCCATTCATCGCCGGCGGCAGTTCGTCGACGATTTCCTCGACGGTGACGATGAGCAACTTTGCAGCGAGTCCCGCCTCGCGTTGTGCGCCGATGATTCCCTCGATCGCGACATTGCCGCGCCGGTCTGCGCGCTGCGCATGCAGGATCGTGACGTCGGGATTCAACGCAGGGACGGTCGCAAGTTCCTCGCCGGTGTACGGACAGCGGACACTGCGGATGTTCGGGTTGTGCTTGGGCAGGTCGGTGCCGATGTAGCCGCGCAAGGTCCCGAATGGAAGTCGTGCGGCACCCGCACGATAGCCTGCCGCCATGCCCGCGTGACTGTGTTCGTCCAGTTCGAGCGGCCGTGGCCAGTCCTGCTCGACTGCATCGCGCAGCCGGTGCAGCGAGCCGACACCCGGATTGCCGCCCCAGGAAAATGTCAGGCGCCGTGCCGCGCCCATGCCGATCAGCTGGTCATAGATCAGGTCCGGTGTCATGCGGATCAGATGCAGGTCGCGTCGGCCTTGCCGTATCAACTCGTGCCCGGCTGCGAACGGTATCAGGTGCGTGAAGCCTTCAAGTGCCACGGATGTGCCATCGGGCACATGTCTGGCGATCGCCTCCGACAGCGGCAGGAACTCGGTCATTCACTCCACCACGGTGCGTGACTGTTCGCGCAGGTACAGCGGCAGGTAATAGAAGGAAGCGATCGCCTTGCCGGTGGAGCCGGAGCCCTTCCATCCGCCGAAGGCCTGGTAACCGGGCCAGGCGCCGGTGGTCGCACCCTGGCCACGATTCGCATAGGTGACGCCGGCCTCGATGTTCTCCTGGAACCAGCGCACCTCTTCCGCGGAACCGAAGATGCCGGCGGTGAGTCCCATTTCCGTGTCATTCGCGAGACGCATCGCGGCGTCGCGGTCGCGGTAACGCTGCGCCATCAGGATCGGCAGGAACATCTCATGGCGCCACAGCGGATGCTCGGGTGGCGCCTCGGCCAGCACTGGCTCGACGTAATAGCCGCGCGCGAAATCCCCATCCGTCAGCACGCGGCCGCCGCGGCGTAACTTCGCGCCGCTATCGCGCAGCTCGGCGACATGGTGCGCGTAGTTCTGGTGAGCCCTTGCGTTGACCACGGGCCCCAGCCAGGTCTCGCGCTTCGTCGGGTCACCGATCCGGACCGCATCGATCTGCCTCTCGAGGCGGGCGAGCAGATCGTCGGCCACCGCCTCGTGCACGTAGAGGCGCGACACCGCCGAGCATTTCTGTCCGCCCATGCCGTAAGCCGAACGCAGCAGTCCACTGGCCGCGCGGTCGAGATCCGCATGCTCCGTGACGATGCAGGGATTCTTGCCGCCCATTTCCGCGATACAGGGCCGCGGGTATTTTCCCGTCGCCATCGCGCCCAGGATCGTCCTGCCAACGCCGACCGAGCCCGTGAATGTGACGCCCGCCGTGCGCGCATCTGCAACCAGCGCCTCGCCGACTGCATGACCGGAGCCCGCGACGTAATTGAAGACTCCGGGCGGCAATCCGGCATCGCGGATGCAGTCGGCGAGCAAGCGCCCCGCCCAGGGCGTGTCGGAGGCGCATTTCACGACGACCGTGTTGCCGGTGACCATCGCGGCGGCCGTGGGCCCACCGGCCAGCGCGAGCGGAAAATTGAAGGGCGCGATGATGGCCCAGACGCCGTAGGGCCGCAGCACGCTCCGGTTGCGTGATACGAAACCCTTGAGCGGGTCATTCGGGAGTTCAACTTCGTAACCCTTGTGGGAATCGAAGTCATCCGCATAGCAGCGGAAGAAATCCACGGTCTCCTGTGCCTCGGCGAGTGCTTCCAGGCGAACCTTGCCGACCTCGAGCACGAGTGCCGCGGCGATGTCGTAGACGCGCTCCTCCATGATGTCCGCTACGCGACGCAGGAGACGCGCGCGCTCCGCCGCGGACGTCGCGCGCCAGGCGGCGAATGCCCTGGACGCAGCGGCGAGCGCCGCATCGACATCCTTGAGCTGCGCCATCGGGAAACGGCCGAGTTTCAAGTCGCGGTCGATCGGACTCACCCGTTCCTCGTGCGTGCTGGCATCCACATCGTGGCCGTCGATGAACAGGCATTGCGTGCGGCCGAGTTCGCCGCGGATTTTCGCGAGCGAGCGCTCGAAGCGCTCGTGCATCGCCTCGGGCGGGTTGAACATGGTCGCGTAGGTCAGGCGGAAACTCATGGGTTCTGCTCCATCCTGGATGCGGGAAAGAAATGGCCGAGGAGGCGATCGAGTAATGCCAGCGCCGCCGCGAGGTCGGATTCTTCTATCACGAGTGGCGGTGCAATGATCAGCAGGTTGCCACGTGATCCGAAAGAAACGCCTTCATCGAGCGCCGCTCGCAACAGCGCGCGCTGCTGATCCGATTGCCCAGGCCAGGGGGCGAGCGGCGCGCGTGTCGCCGGATTGGCGACGAGCTCGACGACGGCGAACATACCGTGGCCGCCGCGCACCTCGCCGATCACCGGATGGCGCGCCTTGAGGTTCTGAAGTTCCTGGAACATCCGCCCGCCTAGCCTGCGTGAACGCTCAATCAGCTTTTCATCGCGATAGGCATCGATAGCGGCGAGCCCCGCGGCGCAGGACAGCGGGTGACCGCAATAAGTCAGGCCACCGTAGAACATCTCCTTCTCGATGCGCCGCGCGATTGCGGCGCTGATGACAACGGCGCCCAGTGGCACGGTGGCGCCCGTCAGGCCCTTGGCGAGCGTCATGATGTCCGGGCGGCCCTGCTCGCCGTGGCGCTGCCAGGCGAACCACTCGCCACAGCGTCCGAAGGCGCTCATGACCTCATCCGCGATCAGGAGCACTCCGCGCTCGCGCGTTACGTCGCGGAGCATCGGCCAGTAGCTGTCCGGCGCGACGATGCCGTTGCTGCCGGCATTCGATTCCATCAATGCCGCGGCGACACGATTGGCGCCTTCCGCATCGATGCAGTCCGCGATCGCGGCTGCGGCTTTCTCTCCGCACTCATGCGCAGAGCGGCTGCCGAAGGGACAGCGATACGAATAAGGCGGCGGCACGTGGCGCACGCCCCAGGCGTCCGCGTCCACCTGATGCGCGGTGCGGGCATCGCCCGAGAGCGCCATGTTCATGTAGCTGGCGCCGTGATAGGAGCGATCGCGCGTGACGACGAGGCCGCGGCCCTTGCCGGACGCCTGGCGAGCGATGCGCACGGCGTTTTCGTTGGCATCGGCGCCACCCAGCGTGAAGAACACGAGCCCGTCTTCGAAACCGGAAAGTTCGAGCAGCCGCTCGGCGAGCGCCTTGCGTGGCTTTGCACCCCAGGCACTGGTGACGAAGCTGAGCTGTTGCGCCTGCTCGCGGATCGCGGCGACGAGGCGGGGATGCTGGTGGCCGAGATTGCTGCACTCGACCAGGCTGCTCATGTCGAGAAGCTCGCGCCCATCCTCGAGCAAGAGCCTGGCGCCACGCCCGCCGACCACGGTGGGCGCATTCCATTCGGCCGGTACGCACCAGCTGTGCAGCACGAAATCGCGTTCAGATGACATACGCGGGATTGTCTCAACCTGCCGCGCGCGGCGCCAGCGCCGTTCGTACGCCAGAAGGTTCTAAAATGGGAGCACGGAGCCTTCCGTGGTACCTGAAGGGCATTCCATGAAACAAGTCATCTGGCTGGCGGGATTGCTGGTGCTGGTTGCCGTGGGCGCCGGCGCTTTCATCTGGTCTGGCGCCTACAACATTGCGGCGGACGATCCGCATTGGCCGTTGACGGAGCGCGTGATGGAGACGGTGCGCGACCGCTCGATCGAGGCGCGGTTGTCCGGGATTGCCGTCCCGAACCTGGACGATGAATCGCTGATCCGTGCCGGCGCCGGAAACTACGACGCCATGTGTGCCGGCTGTCATCTGGAGCCCGGCGAAGATCACACCGAGCTTAGCGCTGGCCTCTATCCGGCTCCGCCAAACCTGGTGCGCGACCGAATCGACGATCCGGCTGAGGCATTCTGGATCATCAGGCACGGCATCAAGATGACCGGCATGCCGGCCTGGGGGAAGAGCATGGAAGACGAGTACATCTGGGGCATGGTGGCTTTTCTCCAGCAGTTGCCCGAAATGTCGGCGGACCAATACCACGAACTGGTCGAGGCCAGCGAAGGGCACAGCCACGGCTCCGGCGAGGCTCATGTCCACGATGATGATGAACACCACGAACACAAGGACTGATTGGAGGCGCGCAACATGATCCGTCTTGCCGTAACGGCGCTCGTCGCCTGGTCCCTTTTCCCCGGCGTCGCGCCGGCTGAGCCATCGCAAATCGACGTGCCTGATTCGGCACAAGCCGCCGCCGCGACCGTGGATCGTTTCTTCGATGCGTTGTCCGCAGGCGACATCGAACAGGCTGGGGCAGAGCTCGACCCGCAGGTGATCATCCTTGAAAGCGGCAGCGCGGAGCACTCGGCCGCCGAGTATCTCGGTGGACACGCCAGGGACGATGCGGAATTCCTGAAAACGGCGCAGCAGAATCTCGGGCGGCGGACCGCCAGGGTCAGCGGCGATCTGGCCTGGATCGCGAGCGAGAGCGACCTCGATGTGCAGCAGGACGGTAAGCCCGTGACAATCGCGAGCACCGAAACGATGGTGCTGCGGTCGACAGACGCCGGCTGGAAGATTGTTCACATCCATTGGTCTTCGCGAGTCAGGAAATAGAAGACCCGGACGGCTCCACTTCAATCCATGCACACCACGGCGACTGATACGCAAACCGAACGGTCAGGCATGATCGATCCGGTGTGCGGCATGAAAGCTGCTGCCGATTCGCGGCACCAGGCAACCCACGCCGGGCACGACTACCGATTCTGCTCGGCCGGTTGTCGCGCAAAGTTCGTGGCGGACCCAGCCCACTATCTGAAGCCCGAAGTCGCCGCGGTCAAAAAGGTCCCCACCGCCACGCGCTATACCTGCCCGATGCATCCCGAGATCATCCGGGACGCGCCGGGCCACTGCCCGATCTGCGGCATGGCGCTCGAGCCGTTGATGCCGACCGTGGACGACGACGAGCTGCCGGAGTTGACCGATTTCCGGAGGCGGTTCTGGTGGACGCTGCCGCTGACAATCGCGGCGCTGGCGCTGGCGATGGTGGGTCACCGGCTGGCATACCCGCCGGCCGGTCTGCGCAGCTGGCTGGAGTTCATCCTGTCGGCGCCGGTCGTGCTGTGGGCTGGCTGGCCCTTCTTCAAACGATGGGTGCAGTCGATCGCGACCCGCAATCTGAATATGTGGACGCTGATCGGCACCGGCGTCGGCGCGGCTTTCCTCTACAGCCTGGCCGCAACGCTGGTGCCGGACTGGTTTCCGGCGTCATTCCGTGAGCATGGCCGTGTCGGTGTCTATTTCGAGGCGGCGGCGGTCATTGTCTCGCTGACGCTGCTTGGGCAGATCCTCGAGCTGCGCGCGCGTTCCTCGACCTCCGCTGCCATCAAGGCATTGCTGCGGCTTGCGCCGCCGACCGCGCGGCGCATCCGCCCGGATGGTACCGAGGAAGAAGTGCCCATCGACCTGGTTCAGGTCGGCGACCAGCTGCGCGTGCGGCCGGGCGAAAAAGTACCCGTCGACGGCGAGGTTCTCGAGGGCCATTCCAGCGTTGATGAATCGATGCTGACCGGCGAATCCATGCCCGTGACCAAACGGTCCGGTGCCCGCGTGATCGGCGGCACGCAGAACGCGAACGGCAGCCTCGTGATGCGCGCCGATCGAGTCGGCGCGGAATCGACGCTTGCGCAGATCGTGCAACTCGTGGCCCAGGCACAGCGCTCGCGTGCGCCGATGCAGAAGCTCGCCGATCGCGTGTCCTACTGGTTCGTGCTGGCGGTGCTCGGCATCGCCGCGCTGACATTCCTTGCCTGGGGATGGTTTGGGCCGGATCCATCCTGGACTTACGCAGTGCTGAATGCGGTGTCGGTACTGATCATCGCCTGCCCCTGTGCGCTCGGCCTCGCGACGCCGATGTCCATCATGGTTGCCATGGGGCGCGGCGCGCAGTCGGGCGTCCTGTTCCGCGATGCGGAAGCAATCGAGCGGCTGCACACGGTGGACACGTTGATTGTGGACAAGACCGGCACGCTGACCGAGGGCCGGCCGGCGTTCAGGGCTGCGATCCCGGCGGCAGGCTTTGACGAGGCGCAACTGCTGCGCCTCGCCGCGAGCCTGGATCAGGGCAGCGAGCATCCGCTGGCGGATGCCATCGTCGCCGAGGCGTGCACCCGGGGGCTTTCGCTCGCGAAGCCGGAGACATTCGAATCGGGAACCGGCCTCGGTGTGCGGGGGCGCTTGGAAGGGCGGGAACTCGCGCTCGGTAGCGCCGTCCTGATGCGCGAATTGAGTATCGACACGTCACCCGTTGCGGCGCCAGCAGCCAGGCTGCGGATCAGCGGTGCGAGCGTGGTCTTTCTCGCGGCAGACGGCGCGCTCGCAGGCTTGATCGCGGTCGCGGATCCGGTCAAGGCCACGACACCCGAGGCGCTCGAGGCGCTTCGCGCGTCTGGACTGCGCATCATCATGGCAACCGGCGATGCAGTAGCGACCGCGCAGGCGGTTGCATCCGCCACCGGCATTTCGGAGGTGTACGGCGAGACGCGGCCCGCCGACAAGGCGGCACTCATCACAAAGTTGCGCGCGGAGGGCCGGCGCATCGCGATGGCGGGCGACGGCGTCAACGACGCGCCGGCGCTTGCCGCCGCAGACGTAGGCATCGCGATGGGCACCGGCACGGACGTCGCAATCTCGAGCGCGCAGGTCACTCTTGTCAAAGGGGATCTGCGCGGAATCGTCCGGGCGCGCGCGATCTCGGCCGCGACCGTCAGGAACATGCGGCAGAATCTCGGCTTCGCCTTCCTCTACAACGCGCTGGGCATACCGGTCGCGGCCGGACTGCTCTATCCGTGGTTTGGCGCGCTGTTGAGCCCGATGATCGCGGCGCTCGCGATGAGCCTGTCGTCGGTGTCGGTGGTCGGCAATGCGCTGCGGCTGCGGGGCAGCTGACCTGTCAGAACACCTGGTGGCCGACCCACCAGGCGGCGGCTGCGATCAGCGCGGAGGCTGGAATCGTCAGCACCCACGCGACGACGACATTGCCGGCGACGCCCCAGTGCACGGCGCGCACACGCCTCGTAGAACCGACGCCGATGATCGAGCCGGTGATCGTATGCGTCGTCGAAACCGGGATGCCGAAGCTCGACGCGAGAAACAGCGATATCGCACCGCCGGCTTCCGCTGCGAAGCCGCCGACCGGCTTCAGTTTGGTAATGCGCTGTCCCATCGTCTTGACGATGCGCCAGCCGCCGAACAAGGTGCCGAGCCCGATGGCGACGTAGCAGGAGACGACGACCCAATACGGAAGATGGTCGGCTGTTGTCAGTTTGGCCGAGATCAGCAGCAGCCAGATGATGCCCATGGTTTTCTGCGCGTCGTTGCTACCGTGACCAATGCTGTAGAGCGCAGAAGACACAAGCTGCATGCGCCGGAACGCGCGGTCGACTACGCGTTGCGTCTTGCGCCTGCATATCCATGAGATGGCCACGGTCATCAGTCCCGAAAGCAACAACCCGAGCAGCGGCGAGATAATGATGAAAGCCGCGACCTTGATGATGCCGGGCGCGAGCAATGGCGCGGTGCCGGCCTTTGCGATCACCGAGCCCAACATGCCGCCGATCAACGCATGCGAGGAGCTGGAGGGAATTCCGCCGTACCAGGTGATGGCGTCCCAGGCAATGGCGCCGATCAGTGCGCCGAAGATTACGTAGTTGTCGACGATGTCGGGGGTGACGATGCCCTTTCCGACCGTGGCGGCGACCTTGAGCTCAAATACTGCAATGGCGATGAAATTGAAGAACGCGGCCCAGATGACGGCCTGGTAGGGCTTCAGCACGCCAGTCGAGACGACCGTCGCGATCGAATTCGCGGAATCGTGGAAGCCATTCATGAAGTCGAAGAGAAGTGCGATGACGATCAGCACCGCAAGCGTCAGCGTGATGGCACCGGGATCCATCGTCAGCCGTTCTCGAGCACCACGCCCTCGATCACGAGCGCGACGTCCTGACATTTATCGGTCGTCAGCTCGAGGAGTTCATAGACGGCCTTGAGTTTCATGAGCTGGCGCACATCCTGTTCCTGGCGAAACAGCTTCGAGATTGCCGCCTGCGTGACCCGGTCCGCATCCGTTTCAAGCGCATCGATCTCCTGGCAGATCTTCAGGATCGCCGGGCCGTTGTCCATCGACGATAACTGCGTGACGGCTGTTTCAACCCGCTTGCAGCAGACCTGCACGAGATCGGCGAGGTGGGATACCTCCGGTGTGAGCACGTGGACGTCGTAGAGCGTCAGCGATTCGGCGGTGTCCTGTATCAGGTCCAGGATGTCGTCCATGCGCTGGATCAGCTTGTTGATCTGATCGCGGTCAAATGGCGTGACGAAAGTGTTGTGCATCAGCGCGACGGTCTGGTGCGTGATGTCGTCGGCCGCACGCTCGATCCCCTGGATCTTCGCGACGTAGGCGTCCCGTCGGCCGTTATTGGAATAATCGGCCAGCATCTCGACAAGAGCGGCCGCGCCCTGGACGACGAGCGATGCGTGGCTGTTGAACAGCGTGAAAAATTGCCGCTCGCGCGGCATCAAGACGGAAAGCAAACGCATGGCTGATCCCCGGTACGTATTGCAGCGCGCACATTCTAATCACCTCGCGCGGTATGTTGGAGTATCTTTGACGGCATGAAATTCGTACCAAGAATTCTGCTGCCGCTGATGGCCGCGAGCCTGTTGATTTTCAACGGATCACAGGCCAGGGCTGAGCCGGCGGATGCCGATACCACCCGCCTGATCGCCGAACTCGGCCTGAAAGAGTCGGCGACCGCGCTCGCTGACCGGCCCGGCTGGAAAGCGCCCCGCAAGGTCGTGGTCGTCGGCGCCGATGCCGGGCGGCAGCCCTGGCTTCAGTCCGCGGTGCCAGGCTTGGTCGTCGTCGTCGCGCGCGATCGCGCGGAGGCGCTCCGGGAAGTCGCCGATGCCGACGCCGTGATCGGAGGCTGCGCCGCCGACCTGGTGGCTGCTGGCCCGCGCATCCGCTGGATCCAGCACTTTTCTGCCGGCGTCGAGCGCTGCGTCTCGATTCCCGGCTTCGCCGGGCGCGGCATCGTGCTCACCAACATGCAGAAAATCGCCGGTCCGGTGATGTCCGAGCACGTGCTCGCATTGATGTTCGGCCTGTCGCGGGGGCTCCCCACCTACATTCCCAAACAGGCCAGTGGCGAGTGGGCGCAGGACGCCGTGCCGGAAGGCCGCCTCTGGATGCTCGAAGGCAAGACGCTATTCATCGCGGGCCTCGGCGGCATCGGCATGGAAGTTGCCCGCCGCGCGAACGCGCTCGGCATGAACGTGATCGCCACGCGCAACACGCCGCACGAAAAGCCCTCGTTCGTCAGCGAACAAGGACTTTCCGGCGACCTGCTGTCCTTCGTCGCGCGCGCCGACGTCATCGTCGATGCGCTGCCGTTGACGCCGGAAACGAGGGGAGTCTTCGACAGGAAGACCTTCGATGCGGCGAAGCGCGGCGCGCTATTCATCAATGTCGGCCGCGGTGGTACCGTCGTGACGGCTGACCTGCTCGCTGCACTCGAGGACGGGCGCATCGGCGGCGCCGGCCTCGATGTCACTGATCCGGAGCCACTGCCGCCGGATCATCCGCTGTGGCGCGCACCGAACGTGCTGATCACGCCGCACGTAGCGGCGGCCACCGACCTGGGCGAGGAACCGCGCTGGTTGATCGCACGCGAAAACCTGCGCCGCTACGCGGCGGGTGGCAAGCTCCTGTCCGAGGTGAGCGTCGAAAAAGGCTACTAGGTTGTCCAACCGCACGCTGCCGCTCGACGATCGTCTCTACGACTATCTGCTCAGGAAATCACTACGCGAGCCGGCGGCGCTGGCCGCGCTTCGCGCCGAGACCGCATCGCATCCACGCGCCAACATGCAGATCGCACCCGAGCAGGGCCAGTTCATGCAGATGCTGGTACGCCTGAAGGCCGCGCGCCGCACGGTCGAGGTCGGGGTGTTCACCGGCTACTCGAGCCTTGCGGTCGCGCTCGCCCTGCCGGATGACGGGCGCCTGCTCGCCTGCGACATCAGTGAGGAATACACACGCATAGCACGCCGGCACTGGAAACTCGCTGGCGTGGCACACAAGATCGAATTGGTGCTGGCGCCTGCGCTTGCGACACTGGATGCCCGCCT
>CAYYQQ010000098.1:0-10367 GCA_964473595.1 uncultured Steroidobacteraceae bacterium
ACCGATGTCAGCAGTTTGCATGTTCATGATGTCAGGATATTCCACCCGGGTACGGAGATCAGTTCTGGCGTGCGGCAACCCGATCGGCGGCGGCCAGCACCACGCGCGCAAGACGTTCACGGTCCTCGAGGCTCGTCATGAGTATCGGCGCCGAAACCACCTCGACGCCAGCGGGCACGACCGCGGCTGCATCGATCTCGTCCATCACGAAGACGTCGAGCAAGTCTGCGTACCGGCGGGCCACGTCCGCCGCGCCGGATCCGAGCCCCAGCTCGCGCATGATCTTGGTCGTCGGGCCCCTGACCGCCTGGCCGCCGATGACCGGCGAGACGGCGATGACGGGTGCGCGGCAGTCGGAGAGCGCCGCCCGGATCGCCGGGATTGCGAGAATGGGTTCGATGCTGAGAAACGGATTGGACGGGCAAATGACGACCGCCCGCAGGTCCTCACTGCTGAGGGCAGTCATCACCGCCGGCAACGGTCGGGCGGTGTCGGCGCCAAGGAAGGCGAGCCGCCGGACCCTCGGTGCACAGCGCCGGCGCACGAAGTAGTCCTGGAAGTCCAGCCAGCCGGCATCGGTCTCGAGCCGTGTACGCACGGGATCATCGCTCATCGGCAGGATACGCGCTGCGATCCCGAGTTGACGTCGCAGCCGATCGGTCACCGCCGAAAGTGTTTCGCCCGCTGCCAACCGCTGCGTTCGTTCGACATGCATGGCGAGGTCAGCGTCCCCCAGCCGGAACCACGTTTCGCCACCGAGTTGCTCGAGTGCGCTCATGAACGCCCAGGTCTCGTCCCGGCGGCCCCAGCCCTGCACGGGATCCGCGAGACCGGCGAGCGTGTAGACCAGCGTGTCGAGATCCGGCGAGATGGCGAGTCCAAGGTGGTTGAAGTCGTCGCCGGTGTTGGCGACGATGACAAGCTCTGCGTCGTCAAGCACACGGGCGAGGCCGAGCGCGAGCTTTGCACCCCCGACGCCACCCGACAGCGCGACGACCGCAGCTGTCATCGAAACAGATCCTCCTCCGACGGGCGTATCAGGGAGCTGGCCGGCAGGCGCCGGTCGTGGCGCGGCAATCCCCGCACGATGACGACCGGTCGCGCCTCGTCGGCCTGACCCATCAGCAGGGACGCTGCCGTCGCAATCTCGTCTGCATACGCGACCACTGTCACCTGCAACCTTCGGCCAAATAGATCGGGATGCCCGCGCAAATCGAGCAGCGCGGGGAGTCCGGCGCAGCCGATTGCGACACCGACGGTGCCCAACCGCCAGGGCCGCCCAAAACTGTCGTTGATGACGACCCCGACCTCGCAGCCGGATCTGTGCTCCAGCTCTTTCTGAAGCCGCGCGGCGCTGGCATCCGGGTCTTGCGGCAGCATCAGTACGAGTTGCCGGTCGCCCGGCTCGGCCACGTTCGACTGGTCCACGCCGGCATTCGCCATGACGAGACCAAGGCGATGTTCGACGATGAGCACGTCCTTGCCCGAGCGCACGACCCGCCGCGACTCGGACAGGATGAGTTCGACCAGGCGCGCGTCTTTCTGTACCTCGCGCGCGAGGGTCTCGGCTCGTGGCGAAGGCACGACGGTTGCAAGGTCCACGAACCGGCCTTCCGCCTTCGACACGATTTTCTGCGCGATGACCACGACGTCGTGGTCCTGCAGCACGAGGCCAGCGGCTGTCATGCCCGCGATGATCAGTCCGACCAGGTCATCGCCGGGCTTCACCCGTGGGATGTCCGGCACGGCGATCAGTTGCAGACTGGCCGTCATCAAGGTTTCATCGGCGCCGAAAGCTCAACTGAACTCTTCGCGCAATCTCGGTAATACGTGTTCGGCGTACAGGCGAATGAAGCTCTCCTGATCCGGTCCAGGGGCGTGAAAGACGAGATGGCGGAATCCCAGTTCAACATACGGCCGGATCCTCTTGACGTGTTCTTCGGGATCGGCAGAGACGATCCAGCGCTTCGCCGCACGCTCGACCGGTAGCGCATCGGCAAGGCGTTCCATCTCCAGCGGATCCTCAACCGACATTTTCTCCTCAGCCGACAGCGCAAGCGCTGCCCAGAACCGCGTGTCCTCCAGCGCGCGCCGCGGATCGAGGTCGAAGGACACCTTCATCTCGATCATCCGGTCGATGGCGTCTGCTGATCGGCCCGCTGCCTGCAGGCCGGCTGCGACGTTGGGTAGCAATGTGTCGCGGTAGAGTTCCGGCGGCTTACCGCTGGTGCAGATGAAGCCGTCGGCCACTTGCCCGGCGTATTTCGAGATCATCGGCCCGGCGCCTGCGATGTAGATCGGCGGCATGTCGTCGGACCGGTCGTAAATTGTTGCCTTCTGCGTCCTGTAGAACTCGCCCTCGAACGTAACGCGCTCTTCCGACCACAGCAGGCGAATCAGTTTGACCGCCTCGCGCAGCCGCGCGAGTCGTTCCCTCGGCTCGGGCCACTTCATGCCGGTGGCCGGCACCTCGTTGAGCGACTCGCCCGTGCCCACCCCCAGGATCATGCGACCCGGAAACATCGCTGAGAGCGTGCCGAACGCCTGGGCCACGATTGAGGGGTGATAGCGGAAACTCGGGGTGAGCACGCTCGTGCCAATGGCAATGCGGGAGGTGCGGGCCCCGAGCGCGCCCATCCAGGCAAACGCGAAAGGCGCGTGCCCGCCCGTGTGGCGCCACGGCTGGAAGTGGTCACTGATGAAGACCGAGTCGAATCCCTGCTGCTCCGCGAGCACCGCGAATCTCAGGAGTTCATTCGGCCCGAACTGCTCGGCTGACGCCTTGTAGCCAAGTTTCAGCAATGTCCTGCTCCCGCAATCAGTGCGCGCCGCTCCGTTCTCATCTCTTGCGGCAGGCGCTTATAAAGAGTGGTGCGCTGCACCGCCGGGCGGCCGATGCGGCGCGCGAGACTTTCGATCGCCGCTGCATCGAGAACTTGCCCGTGGACACCGCCGGCGGCACGGGTAATGGATTCGTTCATCAATGTTCCGCCGAAGTCATTGGCACCAGCCTCGAGGCACAACGCCGCGCCCTCCGGCCCCATTTTCACCCAGGACGTCTGGATGTTGGAGACGAGCGGGTGCAGTGCAAGTCGCGCCACCGCGTGCATGAGCACGGCCTCGCGCAGGGTCGGACCCGAGCGCGCGCGGCCCTTGCGCCAGAGCGGCGCTTCCATGTGCACGAACGGCAGCGGCACGAACTCGGTAAAACCCCGGGTCTCGGCCTGCAGCTTGCGGATCCGCAGCAGGTGCCTGGCCCAATACACCGGTTGATCGACGTGCCCGAACATGATGGTGGCAGTCGATCTGAGGCCAACGCCATGCGCTGTTCGCATCACGTCGAGCCACTCGTCGGTGTTCAACTTGTCGGGACAAAGGATTGCGCGCATCTCGTCATCGAGGATCTCTGCAGCGGTGCCGGGCAAGGTCGAGAGGCCTGCCTGCCGGAGACGGGTCAGGTAATCCGCGAGCGTCAGGCCGAGGGTCTGGGCGCCGTGACGGATCTCCAGCGGAGAGAACGCATGGACATGCATCCGGGGCACCGCTGCCTTCACGGCAGCAACGATGCCGAGATAGGTGTCGCCGGTATAACTCGGGTGAATGCCGCCCTGCAGGCACACCTCCGTGGCGCCCGCCTGCGCGGCCTCGACGGTGCGGTGAGCAATCTCTTCGAGGTCGAGGTCATAGGCAGGGCCGCGCAGGCCGCGCGAGCTGCGGCCTTTCGAGAACGCGCAAAAGCCGCAGTGATAGGTGCAGATGTTCGTGTAGTTGATGTTGCGGTTGACGACGTAGGTAACGCTGTCGCCCACGACCGCCGCTCGCAGCCGATCGGCCGCGTCGAGAACCGCCCGAAGATCGGTACCGTCCGTGGCGAAGAGCGTGGTGATCGCGGCTTCCGTCAGTTCTTCCCCGGCTTGTGCGGCCGCGAGCAGCGCCGCAATCGCCTTCGAGGCGGCCACAGGACGGCGCCGCAACGGGAGCCATCTTGCAACTGAAGGTGGCAGCGCGGTCGCGGTCCCCGCATGCCAGGCATCCGGACGCGCGAGGCCCCGGCTGTCGGTCAGATGGAGGATCCTGGGAACGAGCGCGGCGTCGACCCAGCGAGCCGGCGCACGGGCATAGCTGGGGCCGAGTGCCAGGCGCTCGACGAGCTGCCGGTCGGCTGCAGCTGTCTGCCGCTCCAGGTCCACGAGCTGCGGCCAGGGCGCCTCCGGGTTGACGTGGTCGGGCGTCACCGGCGACACGCCACCCCAATCATTGACGCCCGCCCGAATGAGGGGTTCAAGTTCGCCCGAGCGCAAGTTGGGCGGCGCCTGCACCGACAGGCTGTTGCCGAACAGGAGCCGCGTGACTGCGACGGTCCACTGTTGCTCCTCGAGCGCGGGCTCAGGCGCATCTTTCATTCGCGTGCCGGGCTTGGCGCGGAAGTTCTGGATGATCAGTTCCTGCAGGTGGCCGAACTCATCGTGCAGCTCCCTGAGGCAGAGGAGTGCTTCGATCCGCTCACGGCGCGTCTCGCCGATACCGATCAACAGACCGCTCGTGAAGGGGATCGCGAGTTCGCCGGCCTGCTGCAGCGTTTCGAGCCGGCGGGCCGGCCACTTGTCCGGCGAGCCGAAGTGCGGCCCGCCCCGCCGCGACAGCCGTTCGGCGGCCGTTTCGAGCATGATGCCCATCGATGCCGACACGGGCCGGAGCCGCTCGAGTTCTGCGCGGTCCATGACTCCCGGGTTGAGATGCGGCAGCAACCCGGTCTCGCGCAGCACGAGGCCCGCCATCTGCTGCAGGTAATCGAGGGTCGTCGCCAGGCCCCGCGCATCAAGCGCACGCCGGGCCATCGAGTAGCGCAGTTCCGGCTGGTCGCCCAGCGTGAACAGCGCTTCCTTGCAGCCCGCAGCCTGGCCGGCGCGTGCGATGTCTAGCACGGTCTCCGGCGACAGGTATGGGCTCGCCAACTGACGCGGCGCCTTGGCAAACGTGCAGTAGTGACAGACGTCGCGGCACAACTGCGTGAGCGGGATGAAGACCTTCCGCGAATAGGTGACCGTCCGCCCGAAACCTGCAACCGTGAGGGCCTCGGCGGCGCGCATGAGCGGCTCGAGCGGCGCGTCGACGAGATCGAACGCCGCGGCGCAATCCGGCGCGCAGCCGTTGGCCGCGTCTTCGATCAACCGAGTCGTGTCTGTGGCAGCCATGGGCCTCCATCAGAAAACAGTGGCAGGGACGCATAGCGTGAATCTGCGAACTCCCGCAGGCGAACCAGATCCTCCACCACGTCGAGGTCAAACTCCAGGCCGCGCGCCCGCACGAGTCCCGGCTTCAGCCCAAGACGCATGGCCTCCTCGATATGGTAGCGGCGGCTGCCGGGACCGAAATGAAACCGAAAGGCTGCGGGAGCCGCGAGGTACAGGGCATTGGTGCTCGTGCCCGCCACGTCGGTCGCCAGCGCAAAGCCCGTGCGCCGCCCGCTCTCGACGAGCGTGTCGATCTCTGCGGCCGTGACCACCGGCAGATCGGCCGGCAGGATAACGAGCTCGCTCGCTCCCTGGTCGACGAGCATCTGCCGCGCGGCGTCCAGCGCTGCGTTGAGGCCGTGACCGGAGTCCTCGAGCAAGGAAATATCGGGCGGCACCGTATCCCGCTCGGGACTGACGATGGCGATGCGATCGATTGTCCGCGCCGCCCTGAGCGCCGCGAGCACGCGTTCGAGCATGAGACGCACGAGCGACAGGCGCTCCTCGGCGGCAAGCCTGCCTGCGAGGCGGCCCTTGCACTCCGTCCGCCGCTTGACGGCAACCAGTGCCCAGCAGGTCTTGGTCATCGACCGCACCCATAAAAAGTCCGCTTCGGCTCGGCAGCGAAGAGCCGGCCCCCGCACAGCGCGCGCTGCTCGTCGGTCAGTTGGAAGTGCATCTGGCCTACCTCAAGCGAGCGTCTTGGGCGCCATTATGACCGCATCGCTGTCCGGCGGTCTCCGGGGGCCAGAGTTCGCCGGGCGCCTCGGCACAGCAGGGACTGCTCGGATTCGGCGATAGCGGATCCCAACGCCTCAGTGCTGGCCCACCAGCCAGCGGTGCAGGCGCGCGTCGTGGGTGCGGAAATGATCGGTGAACCACTTGGACAGGCGCCGGCCGAACGCCTCGGGGTCGTAATCGGCCGGCGATTCGACGGCATCCATGATGTCCATGATGTCGTCCAGCAATCGCTCGTGGTCGTCCTTGTGCTCGGTGACGGAGATGTAATTCAGCCTGCGCATTTCGCGTTCCTCGAGCGCAAAGTGCGCCGCGATGCGCGCTTGAATCTCGCCGAGTGCTGCGATGATCCGTTCAACATCGGCAGCCGGCCCGAGGGATTCATGCAGCGCATTGATCATTGCGATCAATTCGCGATGCTCATGATCCACGTCGGGCAGGCCGATCGTGAATTCTTCACGCCAGGCGATCAGGCTCACGGCATGTCCTCCCCGTTCCGGACCTCGTCAACGCCAGACAAACCCTTCCCCCGAATGAAACTCGATCACGAAATTCTGCCCGGGTTGCAGGTCGATTGTGCCTGAGCGCACTTGATCGAAGCCGCTCGCGCGGCCGCTGTCGCGCATGCGCACGACGATTGACTGCCGGCCCGCGGGAATCCGGAAGGTCCGGAAGACTGTGGCAGCACCATCATTCCACAGGCCCGACGGCAGGTGTGTGCCGCGATAGAGCAGCTTGCCTTCGCGCTCGAGTTCCACGTACACCGGCCAACGCTCACGCGGACAGTCAACCGGACGGCGCATGTTGGGTTTCAGGTCTGTCAACTGTTGCGGCGTCAGCGGCTTGCACTCGATCCTGGTCGCAGTCGCATGCCGGATGGACAATCGCAGGACGGCCTCGTTCGGGTCGAGCTGACGCCAGGCGGGCCCGGTGGCAAATACTGCGGTGACACCGGCAAGGACACCGAGCAGGAGCGCGATGCCGGCGGCGCGGACGGCCACGGGCCAGCGCGGGCCGGCCGGCAACAAGCCGGGCTTGCTGGTATCCGGCTTGCTGAGCCGCAACGGCGGCAGCGACGCCAGCCCGTTGCGAAACGCACGCAGGTCAGCGGCCCATGAAAGCGCGATGCGTTCACGCGGCACCCGGGCGCGCAGCCATGGGTCGCGCTGCCCTGCAATGCGCTCCTCGGTCCAGCGCTGGCCGAAGCGCTGATAACAGGCATTCGCCCCGCAGCCCGCGATCACGACTCCGTCGGCCAGGTGGCGCGAGAACACGAAGTCGATGAATGAGGGCGGCAGCATGCCGATGCAGGGCATTTGCGCGACCGCGGAGTTGCGGCGCAGGTCCGAGCCCATCGCGCCTGCGTGCTCGCAGGCAAAGACCACGAGCCGGTCCGAGCCGGTGAGGTTGGCGCAGGATTTCTTCAGTTGCTCCCGCAAGGCCACCAGCGGCAACTGCGGCAATTCGATGCCGGCCGAGAAGACGTTGGCGCTGCGGAATGGCGTCGCCGTCGGGCAGGCGCCGACGCAAAGACCGCAACTGAGGCAACGATCGGCATTCACGACGGCCTCGGCCGAGTAGGTCTGCCAATCGCTGCGCGCCTCGAGGGACAGCGCTCCAAATGGGCAATCGGCCACGCATCTGCCGCAGCCATTGCAGTTCAGCAGGCTCACCTGCGCCACTGGTGGACTGCGCTTGCGCGGCAGCCACGGCATCAGCCCGAGCAGCAGCAGCATTCCGCCGAGAACTTGCCAGACTGTCACCCCGCCCCACTGCTGAACAAGCGGATACGCGGGCAGGTAGAACCAGTCGAGCCCGATTGTCGCCGGCACGACATCGAGGTCCGCGCGCGCCTGGCTTACCGCGGGCAGTGCGATCGAGAGCACCAGCAGCGAACCCAGCACCAGCAACCCGAGCCCGCGCGCTGGCTGGATCCGCGCGGCCGTGTGCCGATGGATGTGGATCCACATGAATAACAGCAGCAGCAGCGGCGCGGCAATGTGAATGAATGACATCAGCGTGAAGAAGCGGCCCGACAGCGACAATTCATTGACAAAATTGCGCGAAATCGGCTCGCCAAACAGCGGCAGCACGTCGAGGAGCTCTGCAGTCGTCACCGCGAGGTACTGCGCCATCACGTCCCAGACCAGCCAGTAACCGGTGATGCCGCTCACGTAGATGAACATCAGCGACGGCAGGCCGGTGATCCAGGCGAACCAGCGCTTGCCGCGCATCTGGTCGAGCGCGAACTCGCGCAGCAGGTGCACGAGCGCGATGAGCACCAGGCCGTCGGAAGCATAGCGATGCAGGCTGCGCATCACGCCGCCGGCCCAGGGCTGCGCATGTGTCAGTGTCTCGACCGTATCGTAGGCGCGCGTGATGCCTGTATCAAAAAACACATACAGGTAGATGCCGCTTACCACGACCACCCAGAAGAAGAACCAGCCGAGCGCCCCGAGCTGCAGCAGCGGATTCCAGGCCGGCGTGAACACGCGGGAGCACAGCGCTTCGAGCGCGCCGAAGACCGCGCGCAGCCATTGCCGCGGATTCGCCGTCACGATGTCCGGCGCCAGCTGCGCCAGAGAAACATGGCGACACCCGTGAAACACATGACGCCGATGATGGCGCTCAGCACGATCGACCAGTCGAACCGGTAGCGGCCAGTCTTCGGGTCGAAGACCGTGCAGAACAGGCGCACACCCTCGATCATGGCCTCCAGTGTATCCTCGCGCGCCCGCTGGCCGAGCGCCAGGCGCTTCAACGGGTCGACCAGCTGCCGCGGCTCGAATTCCTGTCCGTACACCTGGCGGAACACGATTCCGTCGCCATCCACGATCGTCGCCTGGATCATGTGATCGAAGCCACGCGACGTTGGCGCATAGGTGAAGCCGAGCGCCGCCAGCAGCGTCCGGATGGTCGCCGCATCTCCGGAACCGAATACCCAGTCCGGCGGAAATGGCCCGCGCGCGGCTGCGAATTCGCGCATGCGTTCCGGCGTGTCATTTGCGGTATCGAAGCCGATTGTCAACACGCTGAACGATCCGGGCCCCAGCACAACGCGGGCCATCTCCGCGACCCGCTTCAGCCAGGTCGTGGTCGTCGGGCAGACGCCGAAGCAGCTGGTGTAGACCGGGCTGATGATCAACGGGCGGCCGCGAAACTCCGCGAGCCTGCGAAGCTTCCCTTGCTGATCCCTGAACGCAAGGTCGGGAAGTTTCCACCCTATCGCGGCCTGGCTGGCCTGCAGCGCGATCTTTGCGTCAAAGGCCGGTGCTTCGGGATCCGGTGTCGAAGCGAACGCCGCCATTGCGACCAGCATCGCCGCGGCGACTGTTGCAGCGCACCTCACGATGCACTCTATCGCATTGGCCAGATTTCGGAGAGGTACTTCCAGTTGACGAAGTAGTACAGCACGAAGGCGACGAAGAACACGCCGACGAGCACCAGCGTGCCCGGGATGCGCATCGTTCCTGCGCTGCCATAGGAGGCGACCGCGCCAGAAATCGGCTGCCCGGAAGGTGCCGCCAGGATGATCTTGTCGCGCACCGGCTTGCCGAAGAATACCGAGGTCACGACGATCACGATGAACATCAGGCCGCCGACTGCGGCGGCGATCGCCGACATGCCATTGAGTGCCATCAGCAGCAGCGCCGTTGGCGGATAGTTGAAATCAAACGGGGCGGTCGTAAAGGTGATGTCCCAGTGCCGCCGGGCAACGCCCAGCGTTCCGGCACCCATCATGAACAGCGAAATACCGGCGACGCCCAGTCCGAAGACATACGGCTGCCATCTTGCAAGTCCTGGGAACGCCACTTCGCGCTGGAAGATCAGCGGGATCAGCAGATAGGTCATCGCCATGAACGTCAGCGTCGTGCCTGCGACGACCGTGCCGTGGAAATGGCCGGGCACGTAGAGCGTGTTGTGAATGATGATGTTGATCTGTTCCGTTCCCATGACAACACCGGAGATGCCGCCGAGGAATCCGAACATCACCAGCGACAGGAACATGCCGGAAAAGGCCGGATTGCCCCAGGGCGCCTTGCGCAGCCACTGGAAGATGCCGCTGTTGAAGCCACGCGCGCGTTGCGCTGCTTCGATGCAGCCCGGGACGCTGAGCCCGTGGATCATGCTGCCGAGCACCGCCAGGTACATGGCGTAGCTGGTGTTGAACACCTTCCACTCCGAGCTCAGGCCGGGCTCGACCAGCAGGTGATGGGCGCTCGCCAGCTGCAGGAACAGGATGTACAGCAGGAACGCGCCGCGGCTGACCTTTTCCGACAACGGCTTGGCGCCGAACAGCATTGCGGCGATCGCGTACCAGATCGCGACATGCGCGGACACGTTGATCTGCTGCGATGAGTGCCCCATCGCCCACCAGACCAGCTTGTACATCAG
>CAYYQQ010000099.1:0-10358 GCA_964473595.1 uncultured Steroidobacteraceae bacterium
CGGCGCCGCCGGCACCGACCACAATGACGTCGAACTGGTGCTCGATCAGTTCGTAGGCCTTCATGCGCCGCCCTGGGCAATCATCCAGATCGACCAGGCGACCGCGATGGCCGCCGCCCAATGTGATACCTGCAGGAGTCGCGCCGTCGGGCTGTGCAAGCGACCGCCAACATAGTCGTCGACCACGACCTGCACGCCGAGTGCCGAATGCCACAGCGCGCTCCAGGCGAATAGCAGCAGCAAGAGCGCCTGCAGCGGCTCGGCGAACCGCGTCGTCACCGTTGTGTAGTCGAGCGTCGGCAGCCTCAGCAGCGTGTAAAGGAACCAGATTCCCAGCGGCACCAGGGCGATTGCGCTGATGCGCTGGTTGCGCCAGTGGATCGTCGCATGCGCATCAGGCGGAGCGATCGCCGCGTCGTGCGGAGCTTGCCCGCTCATGACGGCACCACAAAGAAGCGCCAGGCCAGCGCCAGCGTCGATATCGAAGCCAGGGCAGCGAGCACGGCAACGGTCAAGCCGCTCTTCCTGGTCGCCGCTTTCCCGAAACCGAGACCTGCATCCCAGGCCATGTGCCGCAGCCCGTTGAACAGGTGGTACCAGAAGGCGACTAGCGCAGCGACCAGCACGAGCCGTACCGGCACACTCGCGAAGTAGCGGGTTGCCGTCGCGTACGCTTGCGGGCCGCACGCTGCTGCGACGAGCCATACAACCAACAGCAGGCTGCCGGCGGATAGCGCGAGACCCGAGATGCGGTGCATGCCCGACAAAACCGTCCCGAGCGCCAGGCGGTACACCTGCAAGTGCGGGGACAACGGCCGTTCGTGGCTCGACAAGTAAGGCACCTTCAGAAATCGATGCAACGGCCGGCTTTCTCCCAGTCGCCGTAGCGTGTCGGCTCCGGTCCTGGCGGCCCTCCAAGCTCCCGCGGCGCAATCGCAGCGGCCCCCGGCGAGGCTTCTGGATCGCTGGCCGGCGTGGTTGCCGGGGGCACGGGCGCAGGGGCTTGCATCGCTGTCTATTCTGCCAGATCGTGATTCCACTGCCCAAGGCCATTTGTCGCGTCTTCAGCGAGATGCACTGCGTTACGATGTCGGCGATGCCGAAAACACGTTGCACTCTGCTGCCGGCATTCTCCGTGGTCGCCGTCTCGGGGCGCGACGCGCGATCCTTTCTGCAAGGTCAATTGACCAACGACCTGCTCGGGCTTGAGCGCCACCCGGGGCTGCTGGCCGCCGCCTGCAATCGCGAAGGCAGGGTGCTCGAAATCCTGCGGCTCGCATCCCGCGGCGACACGGTGTTGATTGTCGTTCGACAATCGCTGGCAGCGCCGCTGATCGCACGCCTGGAGAAACATGTCCTGCGTGCCGAGGTTTCAATCGAGGATTCAAGCCGCACGCTCGCCGTCGCGGGAATGCTGGACCCAGCGCCCGGTGGATCATGGTCGCCGGCAGAGGCCACGCCCGCAGGCCTCACAATCATGGTGGCCGGCGCACGCAGGCTGTTGCTGGCCGGTTCGCAGGCAGCGCTGCAGATGGTGATGGGCGACGCGGGTCGGGCGTCATCTGGCGATTGGGACCGTGCCTGCATCGAGGACGGTGAACCGACCATCTACCCGGAGACCGCCGGCAACTGGATTCCGCAAATGCTGAATCTCGACCTGTTGTCGGCCGTCAGTTTCACGAAAGGCTGCTACATCGGCCAGGAAATCGTCGCGCGTACCCAGCACCTGGGCCACCTCAAGCGCCGCATGCTCCGCTATGCGGGACCTGCCGGCGCCTCCTTCTCGCCCGGGCAGCCGCTCTACAGCGTCGAGTCGCAGGCCGGCCAGGTCGTCGCAGCCTGCAATGGGCCGCGCGGCGCGGAATTGCTCGCGGTCACGGAGCTGCGCTTCTGCAGCGAGCTGCTGGGGGCCAGGCCCGGTGGCTCGGAACTGGTGCCGGCCGACTTGCCCTATGCCATCCCGGCAGCCGCGACCACGCTCGAGCCATGAGAGGCAGGCGGATCATCGGCGCGCGTGAGCGCCCCGAATACCGCAGCTAGTCGCTCTCCGGCTGTTGCCGAAGCTGCGGGAACAACAGCACATCCCGGATGCTCGGCGAGTCCGTCAGCAACATCACCAGCCGGTCAATCCCGACGCCGAGTCCGGCAGCCGGCGGCATTCCGTACTCCAGCGCGCGGATGTAGTCGGCGTCGTAGAACATCGCTTCCTCATCGCCCGCTTGCTTGCGGGCGGCCTGCGCGCGGAAACGCTCGGCCTGGTCCTCCGGGTCGTTCAATTCGGAAAAACCATTGGCAAGTTCGCGCCCATCCACGAAGAACTCGAAGCGATCAGTCACGAACGGATCGGCGTCACGGCGGCGCGCCAGTGGCGATACTTCCGCCGGATACGAATGCACGAAGGTCGGCTGCTCAAGGCACTTTTCACAGGTCTTGTCGAACAGGTCGATCTGCAGCTTGCCGGCACCGTCGTCCTTGCCGGGCGTGATGTCGTGCCTCGCGCAGGCCTCGCGGAGGTAGGCAAGGTCGCGCATTCTGGCGCCATCGAACGCCGGATTCCCCGCAAGGATTGCCTGCTCGACGGAGAGCCTGGCGAATGGAGCGCCGAATTTCAGCAGCCTGCCCTGATAGAGGATGTCGCGTGATCCTGCCATCGCCTCGGCAAGTCCCTGCATCATGCGCTCGACGAGTCCCATGAAATCCTCGCAATCCGCATAGGCCTGGTACAACTCCAGCATCGTGAACTCGGGGTTGTGCTGCGTCGAAAGACCTTCATTGCGGAAATTGCGGTTGATCTCGTACACGCGCTCGAATCCGCCCACGAGCAGCCGCTTGAGGTAAAGCTCCGGCGCGATGCGCAGGTACATGTCCTGGCCCAATGCGTTGTGATGCGTCACGAATGGTCGCGCGATCGCGCCGCCTGGAATCGGCTGCATCATCGGTGTCTCAACTTCGAGGTAGTCGAGCGCGTCCAGAAAATTACGCAGGAATCGCACAATGTGGGTGCGCGTCCTGAATGTGCCGCGCGCAGTTTCGTTGACGATCAGGTCCACATAGCGCTGCCGGTAGCGCGTTTCGGTGTCCGCAAGGCCATGCCACTTGTCCGGCAGCGGGCGCAGTGATTTGACCAGCAAGCGGACGGATTCGACGCGGACCGAAAGTTCTCCCGCACGGGTCCGCATCAACACACCCAGCGCGCCGACGATGTCGCCGACGTCCCAGCCCTTGAACGCCTCGTACGAAGCAGCAAGTGCTTCGGCCTGGAGATAGAGCTGGATCTGCCCGCTGCCGTCCTGCAGCTTTGCAAACGAAGCCCTGCCCATGACGCGCTTGAACATCAGCCGGCCGGCGACGTGCACGCGCACCGGGTTGGTGGCCAGCCACTCGTCGCTCCGGTCACCGTAGGTCGCATGCAGGTCATGCGACAGTGCATCGCGCCGGAAGTCATTTGGAAATGCGCTGCCTGACTCGCGCAGCCGCGCGAGTTTCCCGCGCCGTTCCGCGATCAGTGCATTCTCGTCCGCTGCGTGTTTCTCTTCCATCGCCGCTCCAAGATTCCTACAGCCCCTGCTTGAGGCTCGCTTCCATGAACGGATCGAGGTTGCCGTCGAGCACCGCGGTCGTATTGCCGGTTTCGTGTCCGGTGCGCAGGTCCTTGATCCGCGACTGGTCGAGCACATAGGACCTGATCTGGTGCCCCCAGCCGACGTCAGTCTTCTGGTCCTCCAGCACGCGGGCCGCCGCGTTGCGCTTGTTGACTTCGAGTTCGTAAAGCTTGGCTTTCAGCATCTTCATGGCAGTCGAGCGGTTCTTGTGCTGGCTGCGCTCCATCTGGCAGGTCACCACGATGCCGCTCGGAAGATGCCGCAGGCGCACGGCCGAATCCGTCTTGTTGACGTGCTGGCCGCCCGCACCGCTTGCGCGGTAGGTATCCGTCTCGATGTCGGCTGGATTGACGTCGATGTTGATTTCATCGTCAATGACCGGCGATACGAATACCGATGCGAAAGATGTGTGGCGCCGGTTGCCCGAGTCGAACGGCGATTTCCGCACCAGCCGATGCACGCCGGTTTCTGTCCGCAGCCAGCCATAGGCATAGGGTCCGTCAACCTGGATCGAAGCGCTCTTGATGCCAGCGACCTCCCCGGGGCTCTGATCGATCACCTCGGGATGGAATCCGCGCCCGTCGGCCCAGCGCAGATACATGCGCAACAGCATCTGCGCCCAGTCCTGGGCTTCGGTGCCGCCCGCCCCTGCCTGAATGTCCAGAAATGCGCCACGAGGGTCCATCTCACCGGGGAACATGCGCATCAGTTCGAGCTGCCTGACACGCTGCTCGAGCTGGCGGGTGTCGCGATCAACCTCCACAAAGCCGGCGTCGTCGCGCTCGGTCTCGACCAGCCCCAATAGCTCGGCGGTCTCGGTCAGGCCGCGCCCAATCTGGTCGAGTTCGCCGATCGTGGACGCCAGTCTGGCGCGCTCACGGCCGAATTCCTGTGCCCGCTCCGGCTTGCTCCAGATCGCGGCATTGCCGAGTTCGCGATCGAGCTCTTCGAGTCGCTCGCGCTTGCGATCGTACTCAAAGGTACCCCCTCAGCGCGTCGAGGCGCTGCCGAAGGTCGTCGATCGAGCGGCGGGTTGCGGCGGTTTCCATGCGGGCCGGATCTTAACAGACGGTCATTCGCAGGTTTGCACGTATTCCACCAGCATTTCGGCCCGCGCGGTGCCACCGTAGCTGGTGGACTGCAAGCGATAGGCGAGCCGGATTCGTGAGCCAGTCGGCGGCCGCTGCGAGCCGTCCACATCGAAATGGCCGAATGCAATTGCTTCCACGGGTTGTGACGCCGGCTGCGGACGCAGCCAGAGCTTGAGGTGGCGATCGGCGAGCACGCGCGATTCCACGACGATGAATTCGCCGTCGAACATCGGTTCCGGGAAGGACTGGCCCCAGGGTCCGCCTGCGTCGAGTGCAAGCGCCGTCTCGAGCGACAACTCTCCGGCCGTGAGTTCGCCATCGGTTTCGAGCACGCCCAGCATCTGGTCGCGCGTCAGGTGCCGGCCAACTTCTTCGCCAAAGGCATCCGTGAACTTCTGCAGATGCTCTTCGCGCAGGGTCAGTCCCGCAGCCATCGCATGCCCGCCAAAGCGGTCGATCAGTCCCGGGTGTCGCGTGTCGATCGCCTCGAGCACGTCGCGGACATGCACGCCCGCGACCGAGCGCGCCGAACCGCGCAACTCGCCACCCCCCGCCGGCGCAAACGCGACAACCGGGCGATGCACGCGGTCTTTCATGCGGGTCGCCACCAGACCCACGATGCCGGCGTGCCAGCCGCGATCGTAGAGCGTGACGCCGGCCGGCAGACTGCCTTCCTGCAGCTGCAGCCGCCGCACAGCGGTAGCGGCTTCATCCCGCATGCGCAATTCCATTTCGCGGCGTTCGCGATTCAGGCGGTCAAGCTCCTGCGCGAGACTAAGCGCCTCGGCCCAGTCATCGGTCAGCAGGCACCGGATGCCGACCCCCATGTCGTCGATGCGGCCTGCGGCGTTGAGCCGCGGTGCGATCTGGTGGCCCAGATGACGCGCCGACACTTCTTCCAGGCGGCAACCCGCGACCCGTGCCAGCGCCATGAGTCCGGGCGCGGCCGATCTGGCGCGCAGTCGCTTCAGGCCTGCCTGCACCAGGATGCGGTTGTTGCGGTCGAGCGGCACAAGGTCAGCTACCGTTCCAAGTGCGACCAGATCCAGGAAATCGGCAACCGCTGGCAACTTGCACCCGCGCCGGCTTTCGAGTTCCCGCGTCAGCGACGCCATCAGGTAGAAAGCGACCCCCACTCCGGCCAGTGCCCGGCTGCCGAATCCGGCGCCCGCCACATTCGGGTTCACCATTGCCGCACAGGCTGGCAGCGTCGGCCCCGGCAGGTGGTGATCAGTGACGAGCACCTGCATGCCGAGGGCCTGCGCTGCGTCGATGCCGGCGAATGCCGCAACACCATTGTCCACGGTGATCAGCAGATCGGCCCGCTCGCCGGCCAGGGCTTCGACCAGAACCGGGGTCAGTCCATACCCGTGCCGCATGCGATTGGGCACGCGGAAGTCCACATTGGCATGGCCGAGGCGGCGCAACTGCCGCAGCACGAGCGCGGTGCTGGTGGCCCCGTCCGCATCGAAATCGCCCACCACCAGGATGCGCGAGTCGCGCAGCAGGTGATCCGCAAGCAATTCGGTGGCGGGCCCGATGCCGTCCAGCGTAGACACGGGCAACAGCTGCTTGAGCTCGAGCGCCAGCTGGTCGGCGTCGCCGATACCACGCGCGGCATAGACGCGCCGCAGCACGGGGTTGAGCGATTCCGGCAATGCCTCGACGACCCCGGGCGCCCGTCGTCTGATCACGGGTGGCACGCCGCGTTCTCCGGCTTGGGGCTTCATCGCCGGTCATGATAACGGCGCGCATCGCAGAGATTGGCTATATTTGGACCGGGCCCAGCGATGCAGATCAGCCGCGAAGAAGGAAATGTCTCGAACGCGATCATCGCCTATGCAGCGGGCGAAATCCGCATGCGCGATCGCGTCTTTCACGCGAGCCTGATTGCAACGCGCGACGCGGTGATTTCGGAGTGGCAGCCCGCCCCCGTCGAGCAGCTTGCGATTGACGATTTCGGGCGTCTGCTCGAACTTTCGCCCGAAGTCGTGATCCTCGGCACCGGGCCGAAGCAGCAAATGCCGCCGCCCGAACTCTTCGCCGCATTCGCATCGCGTGGCATTGGCCTGGAAGTGATGGACACCGGCGCCGCCTGCCGCACCTACAACCTGCTGCTCGCCGAATATCGCGAAGTCGCGGTCGCGCTGATCGTCTGAGGCTGGATCACGACGCACCCTTTGGCGGGGTTTGATCCCGGTGGGGCTTTCGGGACCGCCATGAATACATCCCTGAAGGCTTCGGGCGCGACATCGTGATAGTCGAGGCCGTAGCGCATCGAGATGGAACACAGGGTCTCGCCGGCACGGACGACATGTCGATCCGGGATGTCGGGCTTCTTCCCCGAGCCGGCACAAGCCACGAGCGTAATCGCCGCCATCAGTACGAGGGAACGGGCGAGCGCGACGCCTGCGGCCCTGACCCCTCCCTTCACCTCAGGAAAGACCGCCCAGCAATGGCACGAAGCTGACAAAACCCAGCCGTTCGCGCAGGTACTGGTCACCGCGCCGCGTCAGGCGCAGCAATTCCTGGCGGCCCTCTGGCCCGATCGGCGCGACCAACCGGCCGCCCTCGCCAAGCTGGTCCAGTAGCTTCTGCGGCACCGCATGCGGTGCAGCGGCGACCAGGATCGCATCGAATGGCGCTTGCGATGGCCAGCCTTCATTGCCGTCAGCGTGCTTGAAGCGCACATTGCGGATGCCAAGCGCCTTCAGGCTCTCCTTGGCCCGCTCCAGCAATCCTTCGATGCGCTCGATGCTATATAGCCGCCCTACCAGCGGTGCCAGCACGGCGGTCTGGTAGCCGCAGCCGGTGCCGATTTCGAGCACCTTTTCCGGGACCCCGCCGATCGTCACGGCTTCGGTCATGCGCGCGACGACATAGGGCTGCGAAATGGTCTGGCCATGGCCGATCGGCAGGGCCGTGTCCTCGTAGGCGCGACTTGCCAGCGCTTCGTCCACGAACAGGTGCCGCGGCACATTGCGGATGCGGTCAAGCACGCGCGGATCGCGGATTCCCTGCTCGACCAGGCGCTGGATCAGGCGCTCGCGGGTGCGCGCCGAGGTCATTCCAATTCCGCTGCGCGTCGGCTCTTCGCGCTCCCCACTCATGCTTCTGGTTCCCGCAACCAGTCGCGCAGACTATCGAGTGCGGCGTGGCGTGTCAGATCAACCTGCAGTGGCGTGACCGAGACGAATCCATTGGCTACCGCATGGAAATCCGTGCCGGGACCTGCATCCTGTCCGGATCCCGCGGCGCCGACCCAGTAGATCTGGCGGCCGCGCGGATCACGGCTGCTCACCGCTGCCTCCGCGCGATGCCGGTTGCCGAGGCGCGTAACCTCGAAGCCCCGCAATTCCTCGTAGGGCAGATCAGGCACATTGACATTGAGGATCATGGAGCGATGCAGCGGCTTGGCGAGCAGGCGCAGCACCAGCTCGCGCGCAATCCGCGCCGCCGTCGGGAAGTGCGTGCAATTACCAGCCGCGGGCACCAGCGACATGGCGATGGTCGGCAGGCCGAGAAAGCGCCCCTCGATGGCGGCCGCTACCGTGCCGGAATAGAGGACGTCGTCGCCGAGATTGGCGCCGTCATTCACGCCGGACACCACCATGTCGAATTCATGCTCAAACAGGCCGGTGATCGCCAGGTGCACGCAGTCGGTCGGGGTGCCGTTGATGACGTACCAGGTGTCGGGCTCGGCTTGCTGCACGCGCAATGGCACGTCGAGGGTCAGCGAATGGCTGGCCCCGCTGCGATTGCGATCCGGGGCGACCAGCGTCAGCGGCGCGACCTCCGCAAGCGCCTCCTTCAGGCAGCGCAGGCCCTCGGCCCGATAACCGTCGTCATTCGAAAGCAGGATCTTCACGGCCTCGCCTGTCCATCCCCATCGCGCGACCGGCGACCGGGCCGCACTATACTGGAAAGCGGCGACGGTCTCGCCAGCGCACGGCGGGCATTGGCATGAACGACGAAGACGAACGGAAGCTGTTTCGCGCCGCGGTGCGCGACGTGCGGCCGCTCCGGCAGTCCCGACCTGCGCCGCCGCGGCCCAGGGTGCCGGCACGCGCCGCGCTGCGTCGCGCGGATGAGGCGCGGGTGCTCGCCGAATCGCTCGAATTCGATGCCGCCGATCTCGAAGTCGAGACCGGTGAGGAACTGAGCTACCGGCGTAGCGGAGTTTCCGAGGCGGCAATGCGCCGCCTGCGGCGCGGCCAGTACGCGTGTCGCGAAGAGCTGGATCTGCACGGCATAACCCGGGCCGAAGCGCGCCTGGCGATCCTCGGGTTCCTGGCCGATGCGAGCCGGCACCGCCTGCGTTGTGTGCGCATCGTGCACGGCAAGGGACGCGGTTCCGGTGATCGCGGACCGGTGCTCAAGGCCGCGGTCAATCGCTGGCTGCGCCAGCATGATGCGGTTTGTGCCTTCTGTTCGGCGCGGCGGCCAGACGGCGGCACCGGCGCCTTGTACGTGCTGCTCTATCCTTAGGCGCGTCAATCGGTTTCCGCTTCGGGCACCGTCGCACAGACGGCCTCGCGCAGCAGGCTGGTAGCGAATGAGCCGCGCCGCAACTCAAAACTGAGTTCGAGTTCGTGCTCGCTCGCATTCCAGGTCAGGTCCGACGGCCGCAAGACGAGTGCGCGCCGTTCGGCTGCGACGACTCCGGCCAGGCGCTCCGGCACTGGCGCCAGCATCTCGAGCACGCATTGCTCACGGGATGCGGACTCGCCCGCGGGTTGCATGCCGCCCTCTCCGCACAGAGGGCCACTGGGATGAATGTCGCCTTCACGGCAGCGGCGCGCGAGCTCTTCGTCGACCTCTGAAACGCGGAACACCGACGAACTTCCGGCGAGACTCGCGATTTCACCCGGCAACAGGCGGTCCCAGCAACCATCGGCGACGCGGCGACCGAGCACCGCGTTGAATGCCAGCGAACGTGCGGCCGACAGCAGGAAGCCGCGGGCCGTGCGATCGCGTGGCAACTTTTCCGATTCGATCCAGTCGCTCACCCGCAGCAGGTTTGCTGCGCCGTGACCGAATCGTTGCGGTCCGAAATAGTTCGGCACGCCGTACCCGGCGATCGTCTGCAGCCGCTCGTCCAGCGCGGATAGATCGCCCTTGAGCTCGCGGACCCGCAAACGAAAGCGGTTGGCGGCAAGCGCGCCACGACGCAGCTTGCGGGAGTGTGGATGGACTTCGAGCACTCGGAATCCGTCACCTTCCAGCCCCGCGGCCGACGGTCGGACATTCCGAGCAGGCATGGAGAACCACTGCCGCGCGACGGCGCGCCGGTCCTTGAGCCCCGCAAAGCCGATGTCACCCGGCGCAACCCCTGCGATCCTGGCGAGGCATCTCGCGACGTACAGCGTATTGGCATCGCGCTTCTCGACCAGCAGCAGGTAATGGCCGCTGCCGCCATCCGCCTCGAAGCCAAGCCGTTCCTCGACCAGGAAATCCTCGGGATCGGTTCGTATCAGGCCCGCTGCCGGCGGAGGGCCGTGCGCACAAGGAGGATCGAGAGCGAGTTGACGCCAGGCCTGCAGCCGGGTGTCGTCAGGCACTGTCGCCTGCCAGCAGCAGCACCACCGCATGGGCTGCGATGCCCTCACTGCGGCCGAGCGCGCCGAGACCCTCCGCAGTCGTCGCCTTGACATTGACGCGACCG
>CAYYQQ010000100.1:0-10262 GCA_964473595.1 uncultured Steroidobacteraceae bacterium
TCGCGAGGGCGGCCGCACCGTCGGCGCCGGTGTCGTGTCAAAAGTACTGAAGTAAGCAAGGCAACGGAAGGGCAGTAGCTCAATTGGCAGAGCGGCGGTCTCCAAAACCGCAGGTTGGGGGTTCGATTCCCTCCTGCCCTGCCACCCGTCGCGGGAACAGATGAACGAACAAACAGGCAATGCCGGCGTCGGATTTGTCGATGCCTTCAAATTGGTGCTGGCCGCGGCCGCGTTGGTCGGCGGCATCGTCATCTATTACTGGTTCGGCGAGCAGCCGGCGGTCATCAGGGTTCTCGCGGTGCTGGCTGGCCTGGCTGCGGGCGTGGTGCTGCTCTACTGGTCGCTGCCGGGCCGCGAACTTTGGGATTACGTACAGGCCTCGCGCGTCGAGCTGCGCAAGATGGTCTGGCCGACGCGCCAGGAAACCTGGCGCACGACGCTGGTCGTATTCGTGTTCGTACTGGCGCTCGGCGTTTTCTTCTGGCTGGTGGACATGATGCTTGCCTGGGGCGCCAGGCACGTGACCGGGCAGGGAGGCTGACGTGGCGCTGAACTGGTACGTCGTGCATGCCTACTCGAATTTCGAGCACAAGGTCGCGAGCAGCCTGAAGGAGCGCGTCAAGCTGCACGGGCTCGAGCAGAAGTTCGGCGATGTGTTGGTGCCAACCGAGGAAGTCGTCGAGATGCGCGCTGGCCAGAAACGCCGCAGCGAGCGTAAGTTCTTCCCGGGCTACGTGCTGGTGCAGATGGAGATGGATGACGAAGCCTGGCATCTGGTCAAGGAGACGCCGAAGGTCCTCGGATTCATCGGTGGCACGCCGGAGAAGCCGGCGCCGATCACCGAGAAGGAAGCGAACGCGATCCTGCGCCGCGTCGAAGAGGGCGTCGAGAAGCCGAAGCCCAAGGTGCTGTTCGAGCCGGGCGAACTGGTGCGCGTGGTCGATGGCCCGTTCAACGATTTCACTGGCGTGGTCGAATCCGCCAATTACGAGAAGAGCCGCCTGCAGGTCGCAGTGCAGATTCTTGGCCGGTCGACACCGGTCGAACTGGATTTCGGGCAGGTGGAAAAGGTCTGAACCGGGGAGCCGCAAGGCGCTTGCACCCGGGAGTGAGGAACGATGGCAAAGAAAGTACAGGGCTATATCAAGTTGCAGATTCCGGCAGGCGGGGCCAACCCAAGCCCGCCGGTGGGACCCGCGCTCGGACAGCAGGGCGTCAACATCATGGAATTCTGCAAGCAGTTCAACGCCGCGACGCAGAAGGAAGAGAAGGGCCTGCCGATCCCCGTGATTATCACGGTGTACAGCGACCGCAGCTTCACCTTCGTGTTGAAGACACCGCCGGCCGCGGTGCTCGTTCGCAAGGCGATCGGCATCGAGAAGGGCTCTGGCACGCCGAACACCAAGAAGGTCGGCAAGATCACGCGCAAGCAGCTCGAAGAGATTGCGAGGGTAAAGATGCCCGACCTGACCGCAGCCGATCTGGATGCGGCGGTGCGGACCATCGCAGGCTCAGCCCGCAGCATGGGCGTCGATGTGGAGGGCGTCTGACATGGCTACCGTATTCAAGCGCCAGAAGCCCTGGAGCGAGCGGTTGAAGTCCGGCCAGCAGTACCCGGTGGACCAGGCCGTGGCGCTCGTCAAGGAATTTGCCAACGCGAAATTCGACGAGGCCGTGGATGTCGCGATCAATCTCGGCATCGATCCCGCAAAGTCGGATCAGCAGGTGCGTGGCTCGACAGTGATGCCGCATGGCACGGGCAAGAAAGTCCGGGTCGCGGTCTTCACGCAAGGCAAGAATGTTGATGCGGCCCGTGAGGCCGGCGCCGATATCGTCGGTCTGGAGGATCTGGCCGAGAAGATCAAGGCGGGGCAGATCGATTTCGACGTCGTCGTCGCGAGTCCGGATGCGATGCGCGTCGTCGGCCAGCTCGGCCAGATCCTGGGACCGCGCGGCCTGATGCCGAATCCGAAAGTGGGCACGGTGACGCCGGATGTCGCGGGTGCGGTCAGGAACGCGAAGGCGGGCCAGGTGCGTTATCGCTGCGACAAGGGCGGCATTATTCATTGCACGATCGGCAAGGCCAGCTTCCAGCCGGCCGCGCTCCGGGAAAACCTGCTGGCGTTGCTCGCCGATCTGCAGAAGCACAAACCGTCGACCTCGAAAGGCATCTACGTGCAGCGCGTGACGGTGTCGTCGACGATGGGCCCCGGCGTTGTCGTGGACCGCGCGACGCTGGGAATTTGAGGAGAAAGTTTTTCGGGACCGGGCACGAGCCCGGGACCGTGGGACGGAGGCCCAGTGGCCGCCGGACCATCGAAGACCGCAGGCGGGGCGATGGCCTCTTAATGGGCGCCTGCGCAGATGGTGGAACCCGAGTCAGTGTTTACTGGTGAAGGTTGCCATCAGCCGGTCGAAAGCGGCCGGCACAAGGGTGGGCGCGTGGCGATGCGCGCCTGTGGATGGATCTTCTGCCAGGAGGATGAAATGGCACTCAGGCTTGAAGACAAGCAGGCGATGGTGACCGAGGTGCAGGCCGTTGCGCGTGTCGCGCATTCGGTGGTCGCAGCGGAATATCGTGGCTTGACGGTGACGCAGATCAACGGGCTGCGCGCGAAAGCGCGCCAGTCAGGCGTCTACCTGCGCGTCGTCAAGAACACGCTGGCCCGCAAGGCGGTTGCCGGAACGCCGTACGAGTGCATCGCGGGCAGTCTCAAGGGACCACTGATCCTCGCGTTTTCCAGGGAAGACCCGGGCGCCGCCGCCCGCGTCGTCAAGGAATTCGCGAAGACGCACGACAAACTGGTCCCGACCATGGTTTCGCTCGGGGGGCGGGTATTTCCTGCCACCGATCTCGACCGGGTCGCGAGTCTGCCGACCAAGGCCCAGGCCCTCGCGATGATGCTCGGCGTGCTGAAGGCGCCGATCTCGAAGCTGGTGCGTACGCTGGCCGAGCCGCACGCGAAGCTGGTTCGCACCGTGGCCGCGGTCAAGGCCACCAAGGCCGCGTGACACCGGGCACCGCTGACTGATTCGGATTCAAAAACTTTTTTCTGGAGAGATGGCAATGGCTGCTAGCAAGGAACAGATTCTCGAGTCGATTTCGAACATGACGATCATGGAAGTCGTCGACCTCGTGAAGATGATGGAAGAGAAGTTCGGCGTCACCGCTGCCGCGCCGGTCGCGGCCGCCGCCGCCGCCGCCGCGGCCCCGGCTGCCGAGGAGCAGACCGAGTTCACGGTGACGCTGAAGGCCTACCCGGCTGAAAAGAAGGTCACCGTCATCAAGGTGATCCGCGAGATCACCGGGCTCGGCCTCAAGGAGGCGAAGGACCTCGTTGAGGGCGCACCTTCGTTGGTCAAGGAAGCCGTGTCGAAGGCGGACTCCGAGAAGATCAAGAAGCAGCTCGAGGACGTTGGCGCAACGGTCGAGGTCAAGTAACGATCTCCATGCGAGGGCAAACGGCCCCGCAGTCCGCGCCGCCGGCGCACCGCAGCCTGCCCCCTGAAGGGTGCAGGCCGCGCGGTGCTGGCCGGTGCGCCGGTTTTGCTCATTCATGAATAGGGTGACCCCGATGGCCTATACGTTCACCGAAAAGAAGCGCATCCGGAAGAACTTTGGCAAGCGCCAGGGAATTCTGGAGGTGCCGCCGCTGCTCGCGATCCAGACCGAGTCCTACGCGCAGTTCCTGCAGCTGGACGAGTCCCGGGCGCTGCACGCGGAACTCAGTTCGCACTCAGGCGGGCAGGTCGCCGGCGGCAGGCTGCTTTCGGAGGAACAGGAACGGGCCATCATCGACCGGCACCTGAAGCGGGCCGGTCTGCACGCCGCGTACCAGAGCGTATTTCCGATCAAGAGCTACTCGGGCCATGCGACGCTGGAGTACGTCTATTACTACCTCGGCGAGCCGGTATTCGACGTCAAGGAATGCCAGCTGCGCGGCCTGACCTATGCGGCACCAATGCGGGTGCGGTTGCGGCTTCGTGTGATGGACAAGGAATCGCCTGGCGCATCGCGCGTCAAGCGCGCGATCGAGCAGGAAGTCTATCTCGGTGAGCTGCCGCTGATGACGGAGAACGGCACGTTCATCGTCAATGGCACCGAACGCGTTATCGCCTCCCAGCTGCACCGCAGCCCGGGCGTGTTCTTCGATCACGACAAGGGCAAGACCCATTCCTCCGGCAAGCTGCTGTTCCAGGCGCGTGTGATTCCGTATCGCGGCTCCTGGCTTGATTTTGAATTTGACGCGAAGGACTGCGTGTTCGCGCGCATCGACCGCCGCCGCAAGCTGCCGGTCACGATCCTGTTGCGCGCCCTCGGCTACTCGAATCCCGAGATCCTGGATCTGTTCTTCGACAAGAATATCGTGCACCTGACCAAGAAGGGGCTCGAGCTCGAGCTGGTGCCGGAACGCCTGCGCGGCGAGACCGCGATGTTCGAGATCAGCGCGGGTGGCAAGGTGGTCGTCGAGGAGGGCCGCCGGATCACGGCGCGCCACGTGCGCCAGCTCGAAGAAGCCGGCGTCAAGCGCCTCGGCGTGCCGCTCGAGTACCTCGAGGGCAGGATCCTGGGTCATGACGTCGTGGACAAGGAGACCGGCGAGGTGCTCGCCACGGCGAATGACTTGCTGAACGCCGCGCTGATCGAGCGCTTCATGAAAGCGGGCGTGACCGAGATCGGCACTCTGTACGTCAATGACCTGGACCGTGGTCCGTATGTCTCCGACACGCTGCGCATCGACGTGACCACGACACGCCTCGAGGCACTGATCGAAATCTACCGGATGATGCGTCCGGGTGAGCCGCCGACCAAGGACGCGGCCGAGAACCTGTTCCACAACCTTTTCTTCAATTCCGAGCGCTACGACCTGTCAGCGGTCGGTCGCATGAAGTTCAACCGCCGCGTCAACCGCGAGTTTCCGTCGAATCTCGCCGGCCCCGAGGCCGAGCGCTGGCTCGAAGAGCCGGGCATTCTCTTTGACGGCCGCTACTTCGGCACGATCGCGGACCAGCGCAAGGACGATGTCGCGCGCAACCTGCTCGGGAAGTACGGTGCGGCGATGTCGGACGTGGTCGACGTGCTGCGCACGCTGATCGCAATCAAAAATGGCGACGGCAAGGTGGACGACATCGACCACCTGGGAAACCGCCGTGTGCGCTGTGTCGGCGAGATGGCGGAAGTCGCATTCCGCATCGGGCTGGTCAGGGTCGAGCGCGCGGTCAAGGAGCGCCTGACACTGGCCGAAAACGAGGACATCAACCCGCAGGACATGATCAACGCGAAGCCGGTGGCCGCGGCGGTCAAGGAGTTCTTCGGATCCTCGCAGTTGTCGCAGTTCATGGACCAGAACAACCCGCTGTCCGAGATCACGCACAAGCGGCGTGTCTCGGCGCTCGGCGAGGGCGGTCTGAAGCGTGAGCGGGCCGGGTTCGAAGTCCGCGACGTGCACCCGACTCATTACGGCCGCGTCTGCCCGATCGAGACGCCTGAGGGGCCAAATATCGGCCTGATCAACTCGCTGGCCGTCTACGCGCGCACCAACAAGTACGGCTTCCTCGAGACGCCGTATCGGCGTGTGCGCGAGCGGCGCGTGACCGGTGAAGTCGACTACCTGTCGGCCATCGAGGAAAGCGAATTCGTCATTGCGCAGGCCAATGCGCCACTTGACGCCAAGGGCCGGCTCGAGGGCGACCTGGTCTCGTGTCGATACCAGAACGAGTTCACGCTGATGCCTGCGGAACGCATCGAGTACATGGACGTGTCGCCGCGCCAGATCGTGTCGGTTGCGGCCGCGCTGATCCCGTTCCTGGAGCACGACGACGCGAACCGCGCGCTGATGGGCTCAAACATGCAGCGCCAGGCCGTGCCGACGCTGCGCTCCTCGACACCGCTGGTAGGCACCGGCATCGAGCGGACCGTCGCGATCGACTCGGGCGTCGCGGTTATCGCACGCCGCGGCGGCGCGGTCGATTCGGTCGACGCGTCGCGAATCGTGGTGCGCGTCAACGAGGCGGAGGTCACCGCGGGTGAGCCTGGCGTCGACATCTATAACCTGACCAAGTACACGCGTTCGAACCAGAACACCTGCATTAATCAGAGGCCGCTGGTCCGGGTCGGCGACACGATCGCCAGGACCGACGTGCTGGCTGACGGGCCTTCGACCCATCTCGGTGAGCTGGCGCTCGGCCAGAACATGCTGGTCGCGTTCATGCCGTGGAATGGCTACAACTTCGAGGATTCGATCCTGATCTCGGAGCGCGTCGTCGAGGAGGACCGCTTCACGACGATCCACATCGAGGAACTGACCTGCGTGGCGCGTGACACGAAGCTCGGCCCCGAGGAGATCACGGCGGACATTCCGAATGTCGGCGATTCGGCGCTCGCAAAACTCGACGAGGCCGGTATCGTGTTCATCGGCGCCGAGGTCAAGGCAGGCGATATCCTGGTCGGCAAGGTCACACCAAAGGGCGAGACGCAGCTGACACCGGAAGAAAAGCTGCTGCGCGCGATCTTTGGCGAGAAGGCCTCCGATGTGAAGGACACCTCGCTGCGCGTGCCACCTGGCATGGATGGCACCGTCATCGACGTACGGGTGTTCACGCGCGACGGCGTCGAGAGGGATTCACGGGCGCTCTCGATCCAGAAATCCGAGATCGAGAAGGTTCGTAAGGACCTGAATGATCAGCGCCGCATTCTCGAGGACGACCTGTTCGCGCGCTTGCGCGCCGAGCTTGCGGACAAGACCGCCAGCGGCGGCCCGCGCAAGCTGAAAGCGGGAGCCGCGATCAGCGTGGAGTACCTCGACGACTTGCCGCGCGAAGAATGGTTTGAAATTCGGTTGCGCGACGAGACGGCGAGCGAAGCGCTCGAAGCCGCGCGTCGCCGCCTGGCCGATCAGCACAAGGAATTCGAGCGCCGCTTCGAGGGCAAGAAGACCAAGATCACAGCCGGCGACGACCTCGCGCCGGGCGTGCTGAAGATGGTCAAGGTCTATCTGGCCGTGAAGCGCCGCATCCAGCCTGGCGACAAGATGGCCGGTCGGCACGGCAACAAGGGCGTCGTCTCGACAATTGTCCCGGTCGAGGACATGCCTTACCTCGTGGACGGCTCGCCGGTGGATATCGTGTTGAATCCGCTGGGTGTCCCGTCACGCATGAACATCGGGCAGGTCCTTGAGACCCACCTGGGCTGGGCCGCCAAGGGCCTGGGTGACAAGATCGGCCGGATGATCGAGTCGCAGAACGCAATCGTCGAACTGCGCAAGTTCCTCGATCGTGTGTACAACACGACTGGCGGTCAGAAGGAGGACATCGCTTCGTTTTCCGACGCTGAGATACTCGAGCTTGCACGCAACCTGACCGATGGTGTGCCGATGGCGACACCGGTGTTCGACGGCGCGAGCGAGGCCGAGATCAAGCAACTGCTCGAAATGGCGGACCTGCCGACCTCCGGCCAGACGATGCTGACTGACGGCCGCACGGGCGAAGCCTTCGACCGGCAGGTGACGGTCGGCTACATGTACATGCTGAAGCTGAACCACCTCGTGGACGACAAGATGCATGCGCGCTCGACCGGGCCGTACAGCCTCGTGACCCAGCAGCCGCTGGGCGGCAAGGCGCAGTTTGGAGGCCAGCGCTTCGGCGAAATGGAAGTCTGGGCACTGGAAGCCTACGGCGCGGCCTACACGCTGCAGGAAATGCTGACCGTCAAGTCGGATGACGTGAATGGCCGCACCAAGATGTACAAGAACATCGTGGACGGCAACCACGCGATGGACGCCGGAATGCCGGAATCGTTCAACGTGCTGGTCAAGGAAATCCGGTCACTGAGCATCAACATCGAGCTCGAGCAGGAAGGGTGATCCGATGAAGGACTTTCTCAAATTTTTCAAGCCGCAGGTGCCGGTCGAGAATTTCGACTCGATCCGGATTGCGCTGACGTCGCCCGAGATGATCCGGTCCTGGTCTTACGGAGAAGTCCGCAAGCCTGAGACCATCAACTACCGGACCTTCAAGCCGGAGCGCGACGGGCTCTTCTGCGCGAAGATCTTCGGGCCGGTCAAGGACTACGAGTGCTTGTGCGGCAAGTACAAGCGCCTGAAGCATCGCGGCGTGGTCTGCGAGAAGTGCGGCGTCGAAGTCACCCAGTCAAAGGTCCGGCGCGAGCGTATGGGCCACATCGAGCTCGCGAGCCCGGTCGCGCACATCTGGTTCCTGAAGTCGCTGCCGTCACGCATTGGCCTGATGGTCGACATGACCCTCAGGGATCTCGAGCGCGTGCTTTACTTCGAGGCCTTCGTGGTCGTCGATCCGGGCATGACGCCGCTCGAGCGCGGTCAGCTGATGACCAACGAGATGTATCTCGAGGCGCTTGAACAGTACGGCGATGAATTTGACGCGCGTATGGGCGCCGAGGCGATCCTTGAGCTGTTGAAGACGATCGAGCTCGCGACCGAGACCGCGAAGGTGCGCGCCGAGATCGAGGGCACGACATCCGAGACCAAGATCAAGCGCCTCACGAAGCGGCTCAAGCTGCTCGAGTCATTCGTCGAGTCTGGCAACAACCCGCAGTGGATGGTGCTGACCGTGCTGCCGGTGCTGCCACCCGACCTGCGGCCGCTGGTGCCGCTGGATGGCGGTCGCTTCGCGACCTCCGACCTGAACGACTTGTATCGCCGCGTGATCAACCGCAACAACCGGCTGCGCCGGCTGCTCGAGTTGAATGCGCCGGACATCATCGTGCGCAACGAAAAGCGCATGCTGCAGGAATCGGTCGATGCGCTGCTTGACAACGGGCGCCGCGGCCGCGCGATCACGGGCACCAACAAGCGCCCGTTGAAATCGCTGGCCGACATGATCAAGGGCAAGCAGGGACGCTTCCGCCAGAATCTGCTGGGCAAGCGCGTTGATTACTCCGGCCGCTCGGTCATCGTGGTCGGCCCGACGCTGCGCCTGCACCAGTGCGGCCTGCCGAAGAAGATGGCGCTCGAGCTTTTCAAGCCGTTCATATTCCACAAGTTGCAGCTGCGCGGCCTCGCGACCACGATCAAGGCCGCCAAGCGCCTGGTTGAGCGCGAAGGCCCGGAAGTGTGGGACATCCTCGAGGAAGTCATCCGTGAGCATCCGGTGCTGCTGAACCGCGCGCCGACACTGCACCGCCTCGGCATCCAGGCCTTCGAGCCGGTGCTGATTGAGGGCAAGGCGATCCAGTTGCACCCGCTGGTCTGCACCGCATTCAACGCCGACTTCGACGGCGACCAGATGGCGGTGCACGTGCCATTGTCGCTGGAGGCCCAGCTCGAGGCGCGTGCGCTGATGCTGTCCTCGAACAACATCCTGTCGCCGGCCAATGGCGACCCGATCATTGTGCCGTCGCAGGACGTCGTGCTCGGTCTCTATTACATGACCCGCGAGCGCGCCGGTGCGCGCGGCGAGGGCATGACGTTCAGCGACGTCCGCGAGGTGCACCGCGCTCACGAGACACGCTGCGCCGAGCTGCACGCGTGGATTCGCGTGCGGATCGTCGAGCACGTCAAGAATGCGGATGGTGAGCTGGTGGAGCAGCGCAGGCTGGTGCGTACAACGATCGGCCGCGCGCTGCTTTCCGAACTGCTGCCAAAAGGCCTGCCATTCGACCTGGTCAACCAGGACATGAGCAAGAAGCGCGTCTCGGCGGTGATCAACTCCTGCTATCGCGCGCTTGGTCTCAAGGAGACGGTGATTTTCGCTGACCGCCTGATGTACACCGGCTTCACGTATGCGACCCGCGGGGCCGTGTCGATCGGCGTGGACGACATGATGGTCCCGCCGCAGAAGGCCAAGATCCTCGGCGCAGCGGAGCGCGAGGTCAAGGAGATACAGGACCAGTACGAGTCCGGTCTCGTGACCAATGGCGAACGCTACAACAAGGTCGTCGATATCTGGTCGCGCACCAATGACCAGATCGGCAAGGCGATGATGGACCAGTTGCGCTTCGAAGAAGGAACCGACCTGAAGGGCAAGAAGGTCCAGCAGGGCTCGTTCAACTCGATCTTCATGATGGCCGACTCTGGCGCGCGCGGCTCGGCGGCGCAGATCCGCCAGCTGGCCGGCATGCGCGGCCTGATGGCGAAGCCGGACGGCTCGATCATCGAGACGCCGATCACCGCCAACTTCCGCGAAGGCTTGAACGTGCTGCAGTATTTCATTTCGACGCACGGCGCGCGCAAGGGCCTGGCCGACACCGCGCTGAAGACCGCGAACTCGGGTTACCTGACGCGCCG
>CAYYQQ010000101.1:0-10171 GCA_964473595.1 uncultured Steroidobacteraceae bacterium
CGGCCGTCATGTCGCTCGGCGAAAAGCTCGGCCACAATGGCGGCAGCCCGCTGCTTTTCCAGCATCTGTTCTGGTTCTTCGGCCATCCCGAGGTCTACATCGTCGCGCTGCCCGCCTTCGGCATCGTCTCCGACCTGCTGTCGACGCATGCACGCAAGAATATCTTCGGCTATCGCATGATGGTCTGGGCGATCATCGCGATCGGCGGCCTCAGCTTCGTCGTGTGGGCGCACCACATGTATGTCAGCGGCATGAATCCGTACTTCGGGTTCTTCTTTGCAACCACGACGCTGATCATCGCGATTCCCACGGCAATCAAGGTCTACAACTGGGTGCTGACGCTGTGGAAAGGTGACATCCACCTGACCGTACCAATGATGTTTGCGATCGGGTTCATCTTCACATTCATCCACGGCGGCCTGACCGGCCTGTTCCTCGGCAATGTGACGGTGGACCTGCCGCTGTCCGACACCTATTTCGTCGTCGCGCACTTCCACATGGTCATGGGCGTCTCGCCGATCCTGGTGGTGTTCGGCGCGATCTATCACTGGTTCCCGAAGATCACGGGCCGCATGTGGAATCAGAAGCTCGGCATGGTGCATTTCTGGATGACATTCCTCGGCACCTATGCGATCTACCTGCCGATGCATTACCTGGGAATCCTGGGCGTGCCGCGCCGCTACTACGCACTCGGCAGCACGGACTTCCTTCCGGACTCCGTGCACTCGATCAACGCCGCAATAACGATCTCGGCGCTGATTGTGGCAGCCGCTCAGCTCGTGTTCCTGTTCAACATGATCATGAGCCTGCGGAAAGGCGAGAAGGCGCCTCCGAATCCCTGGCGCGCGACGACACTTGAATGGCAGACGCCCGACACACCGCCAAAGCACGGCAACTGGGGTCCGAAGCTCCCCGTGGTGCACCGCTGGGCCTACGACTACAGCGTCCCGGGTGCGAAAGAGGATTTCATCCCGCAGAACGAGCCGGTGGATCCAAAGCTCGGGGCCGGCAGGGACCACGGTAAGCATCGGTGAGCAACACCGTCATATTCACGGCGCTGGCCTGTGGCGTCATCGCCTGGTTCCTGATCGCCAGCCGCCTGACTGCGAAGCCCTGGGAGAGCCAGGACGAAAAAGGCGACGTCGGCGCGATCCACACCGCGCCCGAGCGCATCGGCCTGTGGATCTTCATGGCCGTTGTCACTTCGCTGTTCAGCCTGTTCATCTCGGCCTATGCGATGCGCATGCATGTCGGTGCGTGGTGCCACATCACGATCCCCAATATTCTCTGGGTCAACTCGCTGGTACTGGTTGCAGCGAGCATTGCGATGCAGCGCGCGCGCTGGGCAGCCGACCACGGAACGCGAAGCGGCGCGCACTCAGCGCTCGTCGTGGGCGGCGTTCTGTCGCTCGCGTTTCTGGCAGGCCAGCTAGTGGCATGGCAGCAAGTCGGGCCGTCCGTCTACTTCATATCGGGCAGCCCTGCCATCGCGTTCTTCTATGTGCTGTCAGCGGTCCACGGCCTGCATCTGATCGGCGGCCTGTGGGTGCTGGGGCGCACCGTTTCGAAATTCGCGGCCGGTGCGGAATTGGTCGACCTTCGCCTGAGCCTGCAACTTTGCTCGGTCTACTGGCATTTCCTGTTGCTGGTCTGGCTGGTCGTGTTCGGCGTCCTGTTGTACTTGTGAGGGGAAGCTCTGCCAATGGCCCATGATTCCCAAGCCGCCGCCCTGCCTCCATTGCGGCAAGTCACCGAAGATTTCGCCTCGGACAAGCAGGCGTTCTCGGTGCCGTGGGGCAAGGCCATGATGTGGATCTTCCTGCTATCCGACACCTTCATATTTACCTGCTTCCTGACGTCCTACATGAACGTCCGGATATCCACGACCGTGCCGTGGCCGCATCCGAGCGAAGTCTTCTCGCTGAACATCGGCGGCCAGGACATCCCGCTGATCCTGATCGCGATCATGACCTTCGTGCTGATCACCAGCAGCGGCACCATGGCGCTCGCGGTCAACTATGGCTATCGGCGCAACAAGCGCTACACCGTGCTGCTGATGGTCGCGACCGCCTTGCTCGGCGCGACCTTCGTCAGCATGCAGGCCTTCGAATGGACCAAGCTGATCCTGGAAGGTGTGCGTCCCTGGGGCAATCCCTGGGGAGCGCCTCAGTTCGGATCCGCTTTCTTCATGATCACGGGTTTCCACGGCCTGCACGTGTCGGCCGGCGTGATCTATCTTCTGACCATCGCAAGGCGCGTGCACACCGGCTTTTACGACAAGCGCGGCAGTTACGAGACGGTCGAGATCGCGGGCCTTTACTGGCACTTCGTCGACCTGGTCTGGGTATTCATCTTCGCTTTCTTCTATCTCTGGTGAGGCACCATGTCGCAAGCTGAAGGCCAACAACACCCTCTCAAGATCTACCTGTGGATCTGGGCGCTGCTGTTCGTGCTCAGCACGTTCTCCTACCTGGTGGACTACTTCCACTTCCATGGCCTGCTGCGCTGGTCGCTGATCATCACGTTCATGCTGCTGAAGGCCGGCTTCATCGTCGCGATCTTCATGCACATGGCCTGGGAAAGGCTCGCGCTCAAGTTTGCGATCCTCATCCCGCCGCTGTGCCTGCTGATCCTGATCAGCTTCATGGCGATCGAGGGTGATTACACCTTCCTGACGCGCGGGGCCGCTTTCCTGCGCTAAGATACCGGGGCGATGGCAGGCCCCGTGATCCGTGAAGCCGACTTCGTGCAGAGCGTCGCAGACGCCCTGCAGTTCATTTCCTACTACCATCCGGCCGATTACATCGAGCACCTCGGTCGCGCCTACGAGCGCGAGCAGTCGCCTGCGGCGAAGGACGCCATCGCGCAGATCCTGACGAATTCGCACATGTGCGCCGAAGGCCGCCGCCCGATCTGCCAGGACACCGGCATCGTCAATGTGTTCGTGAAGGCCGGCATGGGCGTGCGCTGGGACACGAACCGCAGCTTGCAGCAGATGGTGGACGAGGGCGTGCGCCGCGGCTACGCGGACCCTGACAACAAGCTGCGCCCCTCCATCGTCGCGGATCCCCTGTTCGCGCGGAAAAACACCGGTGACAACACGCCGGCCGTCATCCATGTCGAGCTCGTGCCGGGTAATACCGTCGAGGTAACGGTCGCCGCCAAGGGTGGCGGCTCCGAAAACAAGGCCATGTTCGCGATGCTGAATCCGTCCGACTCCATCGTGGACTGGGTGCTCGCGACCGTGCCGAAGATGGGCGCGGGCTGGTGCCCACCCGGCATGCTCGGCATCGGCGTCGGCGGCACCGCGGATAAGGCGATGGTGATGGCGAAAGAGGCTCTGATGGAGCCGATCGACATGCACGAGCTCCTCGAGCGCGGGCCTGCGAACAAACTCGAGGAATTGCGCATTGAACTCTACGAGAAGGTCAACGCACTCGGCATCGGCGCGCAAGGCTTGGGTGGTCTGACCACCGTGCTCGATATCAAGATCCTCACTTTCCCGACGCACGCCGCCTCGAAGCCCGTCGCGATGATTCCGAACTGCGCCGCAACACGCCACGCACACTTCGTCCTCGACGGCAGTGGGCCCGTCGCGCTCGATCCACCGCCGCTCGAGTCCTGGCCGAAGGTGCACTGGAAACCCGCCGCCGATGCGCGGCCCGTGAATCTCGACGCGTTGACCCATGACGAAGTGAAGCAATGGAAGCCGGGCCAGACGCTGCTTCTCTCCGGAAAGATGCTGACCGGCCGCGATGCCGCCCACAAGCGTCTTGCCGAACTGCTGAACGCCGGAAAATCCCTGCCGGCCGGCGTGGACCTGAAGAATCGCGCGATCTATTACGTCGGCCCGGTGGATGCGGTGCGTAACGAAGCCGTGGGCCCCGCGGGTCCGACAACCGCGACACGCATGGACAAGTTCACGGATCTCCTGCTGGAGAAAACCGGGCTGCTCGCGATGATCGGCAAGGCCGAGCGTGGACCCGTCGCGATCGAATCAATCAAAAAACATGGAGCCGCGTATCTCATTGCCATCGGCGGCGCGGCCTATCTCGTGTCGAAGGCTATCCGCTCCGCGCGCGTGATCGCGTTCGAAGACCTCGGCATGGAGGCGATCTACGAGTTCGACGTGAAAGACATGCCGGTCACGGTCGCAGTCGACTCACGCGGGGAATCCGTTCACCAGACCGGCCCTGCCATCTGGGGCGAGAAGATCAGGGCGCTGAAGATTCCTGTTCGCGTGGCGTGATCGGGCTTGGGCCTGCCGGGGCCCAGTTCGCTCGCTCAGCCGATCTTTATTCGCTCGCTCACTGGCCCCGTCCGGCCCGCGCCAGTCGCGCAGGCGAACCGCACTCGATGGCACGCGGCTGCTGACGCGTCAGGCGGGTGGGCGGGGTGGCGAGTGAGCGAATAAAGATCGGCTGAGCGAACGAGCCAGCCCCGCCCGCCCGCAAGACGAGCCCGATACCTACTCGTCTGCGCCCAACGAAAACCCCGCTTCCAGCTCCCGCTTCGAATAAGTCCGAAACGCGATCATCGTTTCCGAGCCCGCGATGTCCGGCAGTTTCCGGATCCGGTCGGTGACGACTGTCGCCAGATCCTCGTTGTTCTTCACCCGCACGATCGCGACCAGATCCCAGCGCCCGGCGACGGAGAAGACCTCCTGCACGCCTTCGATGCTGGTCAGCGCCTGCGCGAGGCTGCCTACCTTGTCCGTGTCTGCCTTGATCAACACCAGTGCTGCAACCATGGATCGCACTCCTAGATCGAAGTCCGCAAGCTGATCAGCTCGGGAAAAAATCCGCGCTTCAGCACGTGCTCCAGATAGCCGACGCCGGCCGAGCCACCAGTGCCGCGCTTGAAGCCGATGATGCGCTCGACAGTCTTCAGGTGCGCGAAGCGCCATTGCTGCAGGCGGTACTCAAGGTCCACCAGTTTTTCGGCGAGTTCATAAAGATCCCAATGCGCATTGGAATCGCGGTAGATCGCGAGCCAGGCGGCCTCGACTTTCGGGTGCGCTTCGTAGGACTTCGTCCAGTCGCGTTCGAGGCATTCGCGCGGGATCGCAAATCCGCGCCGCGCCAGCAATTTCAGTGTTTCGTCATAGAGCGAGGGTGTCGCGAGTTCGCGGCCCAGCAATGCGTAATTGGGCGGATCCGAGGCATGCACCTCGATCAGCCGCGCGTCCTTGTTGCCCAGCATGAATTCCAGCAGGCGGTACTGCCAGGACTGGAAGCCGGAACTCTGGCCGAGCGAATCGCGAAAACGCATGTAATCGGCCGGTGTCATCGTGCCGAGCACGTCCCAGGACTGGATCATCTGGGTCTGCGCGCGCGCGACGCGCGACAGCATCTTGAAGGCGGGCTCGAGGTCGTCGGCGCGTATTTGCGCGCGGGTCGCGTCGAGTTCGTGCAGGCAAAGCTTGAGCCACAGCTCGCTCGCCTGGTGGATCACGATGAACAACATCTCGTCGTGCTGCCCGGAGAGCGGCTTCTGCGCGTCCAGCACCTTGTCCAGCTGCAGGTATTGCCCATAGCTCAGCGAGCGGTCGAGATTCCAGTGAATCCCGGCCATCGGGTCGTCGGGCTTGCGGTCGCGCGTATCGGTCATTCTGCGTCCGGTTGTACTTCAGGCCGCGCCGCGGCGAAAGCCGGCAGCGACGTCAGGTGGGCGTCGATCGCGACCAATGCCGGGTATGGCGTCACATCGCAATAGTAGCGCCGCGCGTTGTACATCTGGGGAACCAGGCAGACATCGGCGAGCGTGACACCGTTGCCGTACAGATAGTGCTGGCCGTCACCATGTCGGCGCGCCAGTTCCTCCAGTGCCCTGAAGCCCTCCCCGATCCAGTGCCGGATCCATTCGGCAACCGCTTCGTCGCCCTGACCCAGCGGCCCGCGCAGGTAGTTGGTCACGCGCAGGTTGTTGAGCGGATGGATGTCGCAGGCAATCCCGAGCGCCATCGAGCGCACCACGGCGCGGCCGGCAAAATCAGGCGGCAGCAGCGGCGGATCGGGATTGGTCTCCTCCAGGTACTCGATGATCGCCAGCGACTGGCCGAACACCTGGCCGTCATCGGCGAGCGCCGGCACGAAGCCCTGCGGGTTCAGTTCGCGGTAGGACTCGCTGTGCTGCTGGCCGCCGTCGCGCACAAGGTGCACGGGCACGGTGCCATGCGGGATGCCCTTGTAGTTGAGCGCGATGCGCACGCGGTAGGCGGCGGAGCTGCGAAAATACGTGAAGAGTTTCATTGCGTCACGATCCCATGTTCCAGCACGCCGATGCCATCCACGCCCCCGCGCACACGATCGCCCGGCACCAGCGGCCCGACGCCGGCGGGCGTACCGGTGAAGATCAGGTCTCCGGGCAACAGCTCAAACCAGGTCGAGAGCTCGGCGATCACTTCGGGCACTTTCCAGATCATGTCCGATAGATCGCCCTGCTGGCGCGGCCTGCCATTGACCTCGAGCCAGATCCGGCCCGCGGCCGCGTGGCCCGCCTTCGCCACCGGCACGATCGGCGTGATCGGCGCAGAGTGATCAAATCCTTTCGCGACATCCCAGGGCCTCCCCTGATCCCGTGCGGCAGCCTGCAAGTCGCGGCGTGTCAGGTCGTTGCCGACGGCGTAGCCGAATACGAGCGAAAGCGCGGCATCGACCCGGACATCGCGGCCGCCGCCGCTGAGCGCGACGACCAGTTCGATCTCATGGTGCAGGTTCGTCGTATGCGACGGATAAGGCACGTCGCTGCCATTCGGCATGACGGCGTCGGCAGGCTTTGTGAAGAAGAATGGCAGCGCTCGCTCGCCACCCATGCCCATTTCGCGCGCGTGCTCGGCATAATTGCGGCCAACACAGAAGATCCGTCGTACCGGAAAGAGCAACGTGCTGCCAGCGACCTCGACGGCCGGCCGGGGAGCGGCAGGAACGGCAAAATTTTCCGTCATGACAACTTCTGGCGCGGGCCGCGCGGCAGGTACACTAACCGAAACGAGGATCAGCGACCATGAGTATCTGGTTCCAGCAGTTCAGCATCGATGAGGTCCGGTCACTGCAGCGCGACACGATGGACGTGCACTTGGGCATCGAGTTTGTCCGCATCGGTCCGGATCACCTGGAGGCCCGGATGCCGGTGGACAAGCGCACGATGCAGCCGCACGGCATCCTGCACGGCGGCGCCTCGGTGGCACTCGCAGAAACGCTCGGCAGTGTCGGCGGCTCCATGGTCGTGGACCTGGCGCGTTACCTGGTCGTCGGGCAGGAAATCAACGCGAATCACCTGCGCCCGGCGCGTGAGGGTCATGTCCACGGCAGCGCGCGGCCGATCCATCTGGGCCGACGCAGCCAGGTCTGGGGGATCGAGATCGTCGACGACCAGAAGCGCCTGGTCTGCGTTTCACGCCTGACCCTCGCGGTCATCGAACGCCAGCCGCGTTGAGGCTGGCCTATACTGCCGCGATGCGCGTGACCCGATTCCTGCTGCGATTGACGCCGGCCGTGCTCGCCGCACTGGCGGGTTGCGGACAGACCGGCGCGCTGTACCTGCCCGACGCCGGCGTCGAGACGCCGGTCGAGATCAGGTCCCCTGCGACACCCGCTCCAGAGCCTGTGCCCGCACCGGAGCCGGACGACAAGGAAAAGAAAGCCGACCAGTCGCAGGGTCGCTGAGTCATGGCGAAGTCCGACAAGCTCTGGCTGGTGGACGGCTCGTCCTATCTGTATCGCGCTTTCTATGCGCTGCCGCCGCTATCCAGTTCATCCGGTGAACCGACGGGCGCCGTGCTCGGCGTCCTCAACATGTTGAACCGGATCTTCAAGGAACATGATCCCGACCTGATCGCCGTCGTCTTCGATGCGCCGGGCCGGACGTTTCGCGATGACCTGTTCGAGGAATACAAGGCGCATCGCCCGCCGATGCCGGATGAACTGCGCGCCCAGATTGCGCCGCTGATCGAGGCCATTCCGGCGCTCGGATTGCCGATGCTGCGTATCGCGGGCGTCGAGGCGGACGACGTCATCGGCACGCTGGCCGAGCGCGCCGCGCGCGCAGGCCTCTCGGTCATCATTTCGACCGGCGACAAGGACATGGCGCAGCTCGTCAACGACAAGATCACGCTCGTCAACACGATGTTCGAGACGCGGCTCGATCGCGCGGGGGTCAAGGCGAAGTTCGACGTGTTTCCCGAACAGATCGTGGATTACCTCGCGCTCGTCGGCGACAGCTCGGACAACATCCCCGGCGTGCCGAAAGTCGGGCCCAAGACGGCTGCAAAATGGCTCAACGAGTACAGCACCCTCGATGCGATCATCGCGCACGCTGGAGAGATCCAGGGCAAGGTCGGCGAGAGCCTGCGCGAGAATCTGGCGACGCTCGAACTCTCAAAACGGCTCGCGACCATTCGCCGCGATGTGCCGCTCGACCTCGAGCCCTCGGACCTCGCACGCAAGCCGCCCGACATCGAGGCGCTGACGCCTCTCTATAAGCGTCTTGAACTCAATTCATTGCTGCGCCAATTGACCGGCCCCGTGCCGCAGGCGGCGGCGGGCCGGGACCCGGCGAGCGAGCGCGTAAGTTCCGGCGGCGCGAGCGAGCCGGGGTCCCGGCCGCCGGCGCCGCCGCGCCACTACGAAACGATCGCGACCGAGAAGCAGCTGGCGTCATGGCTGAAGGCGCTCGAGAAAGCCGGGCTCTTCGCCTTCGACACCGAGACCACGAGCCTCGATTACATGCAGGCCGAGATTGTCGGCGTCTCATTCTGCGTCGAGCCGGGTCATGCAGCCTACCTGCCCCTTGCGCATGACTACCCCGGCGCACCGGACCAGTTGGATCGAAAGAAGACCCTCGCCAAGCTGAAGCCGCTGCTCGAGGACGCCGGCCGGCCGAAGGTAGGCCATCACTTGAAGTACGACGCTCACGTCCTCCTGAATCACGGCATCACGTTGGCAGGCATGCGTTACGACTCGATGCTGGAGTCCTACGTGCTGAACTCGACCGCGACGCGCCACGACATGGATTCCTGCGCCATGCATTACCTGGGTATCGACACGATCAAATACGAGGACGTCGCCGGCAAGGGCGCAAAGCAGATCACGTTCAATCAGGTGGCGCTCGAGCAGGCATCTGAATACGCGGCCGAGGACGCGGACGTGACGCTGCAGCTGCACCGCGTGCTCCACGGGGAACTCGCGAAGCTGCCGCCGCTGCTGAACCTATACGAAGAAATCGAACAACCGCTCGTTCCCGTGCTGCTCGACATGGAGCATCGCGGCGCGCTGGTCGATCGCGAGCTATTGCGTATCCAGAGCGGCGAGCTGGCGAAGCGACTCGTCGAGCTGGAAGCTGATGCGCACAAGTCCGCGGGCCAGCCATTCAATCTCGACTCGCCAAAGCAGCTGCAGGAAATCCTGTTCAACAAGCTCGGCCTGCCTACGATGCGCAAGACCCGCACCGGCCAGCCTTCGACGGCCGAAGACGTGCTCGAGGAACTCGCGGATAAATACCTGCTGCCGAGGATCATCCTCGAGTACCGCGGCCTCGCAAAGCTGCGCTCGACCTACACTGAGAAGCTGCCGGAGCAAATCGACGAGAAGACCGGCCGTGTCCACACCTCGTATCATCAGGCGGTCGCGGTGACGGGCCGGCTGTCGTCCAGCGACCCGAATCTCCAGAACATCCCGATCCGCACGCCCGAGGGCCGGCGCATCCGCCAGGCCTTCATCGCACCCAAGGGCCACGTGCTGCTGGCCGCCGACTATTCACAGATCGAGCTGCGGATCATGGCGCACCTGTCAGGCGACGAAAGCCTGAGAAGTGCCTTCGCGGCGGAAGGCGACATTCATCGCGCGACTGCCGCCGAAGTGTTCGCTGTCGAACCCGCCGCCGTCACCGCGGATCAGCGCCGCGCCGCCAAGGCCATCAATTTCGGGCTGATCTACGGCATGTCGGCATTCGGCCTCGCGCGCCAGCTCGGTATCGAGCGCCCCGCGGCGCAGGAATACGTCGGACGCTACTTCGGGCGCTATCCCGGCGTACGCGAGTACATGGAACGCACCCGCGCGCTCGCGCGCTCGCAGGGTTACGTCGAAACGATTTTTGGCAGACGGCTCTACCTGCCCGACATCAACTCGCGCGACCGTCAGGCCCAGCAATACGCCGAGCGCAGCGCCATCAA
>CAYYQQ010000102.1:0-10147 GCA_964473595.1 uncultured Steroidobacteraceae bacterium
CTGGAGCCGGCCATTTCCTAAGCCAGCAATGGACCGAGGAATGCCAGCAGGTCAGCTCTCCTCCTGCGTCAGCTTGCCCGGCCGGAAAGACGTCGGGGAAAGGCGCCCCAGACTCGGATTAATGCTTCCCTCGAGCCTGTAGTCGACCTTGCTCTCGCCATAACGCACGCGCGCATCCCAACTCAGGGTGTCCGTCAGGTCACCGCGCAGGCCGACCGCGAAGCCGAGATCGGTGATATCCGCACCTAAATTCGGGTTGTATCCGCCAGGGAACATGCTGTGGATCGGGTTGCGCAGCACGTACCCGCTGGCGCTGCCAGCATCGGCCGTCAGATAGTCGGCCGGATCCCCTCCGCCAGCAACGATGCTGTCGACCAGCGATTGCAGTGCGGCATCCGGCAGACCGTCCCCGTAATTCGGGTCTCCACCGTCACCGGTGCAATCGACCGAGGGCACATCGATCTGCAACGTTTCGCGTGCGGATAGCCCGCAGGGTTGTTGCGGACTTATGACCGGCCGGCGATATAAGAAGCCGTTAATGGTCTTGTTGTCCATGTAATTGGCGTTGCCGTACAACTCGAGCCGATCACTGATCGAATATCCGGCATTGACGAAGAACTTCGTTGCCTCGACATCGGGGTCACCCCAACGCACCCCGAGCCCGTGCGCAGGTATCACGTCCGAGCCCACGATTGCCGCAATCGGCGCGATGTCTCCTCGGGCTTCGCCTCGCGAGGTGATTTGCGAGCTCGAGTATTCGCCTGTGAGGTTCACGAATCCCGCGTCCGATAATGGAAGTCCGATGTTGCCGCTGACAGACAAGCGTTCGCCGTCGCTCTCGGAATACTCACCGTACTGTGCCGACAGCGAGCCACCCTCGCTGGCATCCTTCAGGATGACGTTGACGACGCCGGCAATGGCATCCGATCCGTATTGCGCGGAAGCGCCGTCGCGCAGGACTTCCACGCGCTCAATGGCGGCGGCAGGAAATACCGACCAGTCCACACCCTGGGATCCTTGATTGACGGTTCCGAGGGGCGCCAACTGCAGATTGACCAGCGCGGAACGGTGTTGGCGGGATCCATTAACCAGCACCAGGGTCTGGTCGGGTGAAAGATTGCGCAGACTGACCGGGCGGATGAATGCCGTTCCGTCGGCAATCGGGTAGCGCTGCGTGTTGAGCGAGGGGCTGACTTTGGTCAACGAATCGGTCAGGTCAAACGCCGCCTGCTGACTGATTGTGGCTCCGTTGACCACATCCAACGGTGAAAACGAATCGGCGGGTGACACGCCCTCTCTGCGCGTACCGGTCACCACAACTTCGACCAGATCGGTCTGTGCGACGGCTACGCCGCTGATCACGAGCGCTACCGCTGCTGCCACCAGAGATACCGGACGCGGCCGAAGAATGCTGTTCATGCTCTTTCCCCCCATTAAGCCCGGCATCCCCGGACGTGTTGTTATTTAACAGTTTCACCGAAACGCGATTTTCTCGCAAGTCCTCACTGGTGTTGCGGCTAGGCAACACGATGCAGGGTTGTCGCATGCCCTGCGGGAATGCCGCCCCCCGGGTGGGTCATTCCACGCGAAAATCATCCCGGTTGGAGCACCCGGCTGAGGCGGCGCCCGAACAACAGGACCAGCAGGCCACCGCCGGCGCCGATGGCGGCGTGCATCGCCCAGAACCCGGCCGGGCTCATCTTTTCGTAGAAGCCGCCGATCCAGCCGATCAGGTTGTTCGAGACGAACAGGCTCATGAAGACCAGCCCCATCAGGGTGGCGTTCACCTTGGCCGGCGCTGCGCGCGAGACCAGTGCCAGAAGCGTGGGCCAGTAGTAGAGGAAGGAGATTCCCAACCCGGCGCTATAAAGGAATGGCCAGATCGGGTGAACCGGCGCGCCGCCGGAAGCAGAAATCGCCCCCACAAGAATCAGGTTGCTCGCTGCGGCGATCCAGGCTCCGGTGCCGATCTTTGCAAGATCCTGCGGCTCGCCACGCCGCGATGCCTGTAGCCGCCAGATCCAGAACAGCAGCGGCACGCCCAGGACGCTGAAGATCGAGTTGATCGACTGGTACCAGGGAACCGGGATCCGGAAACCACCGACATCGAGCGCGACATGCTGCTGGATCCAGACCGGGTTCACGTTGAAGATCTGATAGTAAGCCGTCGACTGGAAGATCGTGACGATCATTATCGAAATTAGCGCGTAGACGATGCGCCGCTCGGCGGCGGTCAGCCGAGTGCCCTCGAACTTGCGCCGCTCCACGCGCGCCGGCAGGTAGCGGTATCCGTAGAGATAGGTTGCGAGGCCGATGAGCATGAAGATCGCGGCGATGCCGAAGCCGTAGTGCCAGCCATAGACCTGCGCGAGCAGGCCGCAGAGCAAGGGACCCGCGATCGCCCCGATGTTGATCGCCGTGCTGAAGATGACGAAACCGTGGGAACGTCGCGCCTCATCCTCGCGCGGATAAAGCGCGCCCACCTGAGCCGAGATATTTCCTTTCAGGAAGCCGGAACCGATGACGAGCAGCGAGAGGGCCAGCAGGAATGACTGGTCGAATGTCATCGCGATGTGACCGGCACTCATCGACAGCGCACCAATTACTACCGCACTGCGCTGTCCGATCCAGCGATCGGCAATCATGCCGCCGAGCAGCGGCGTGAAGTAAACAAATCCCGAGTACAGACCGAAAATCTGCGATGCGAGCGCCTGCGTGGACAGCGGGCCGACGAGCGATTCCACGGCGGCGCGGAATCCCGCGAATCCGGCGATCTGCTCGACATGCCCCGGCAGCAGCAGCTGGTTCACCATGTAGAGAGCGAGCAGCGCCGTCATTCCATAATAGGAAAATCGTTCCCAGGCTTCGGTGAAGGCAAGGTAGAAAAGTCCCCGGGGATGCCCCATGAAGGCCACGTCATCGGTGCGCGTGATCGCGGCTTGGACCGTGCTCATCGTGCTTGCTCCATCGAAAACTGCATCCTGAAGACGAGCGCGCGCGGTCGCCGCATGTCAGCGAACTTCGGAGGAAACTGGGCCCGCTGGGATTCGAACCCAGGACCAAGGGATTCACGTGGCCCCGCCGTTTCCGGCGGGCGCGGACTATCTCTTCACCCGCGGCGCTCGCTCGCCGTGAGGGTGCGGGACGCTCTTGCCTGTCATCAAGGGCACTGAAGCCCTCAGGTAGTCTCTGCACCTTCCGGCGGTGCACCGCCGGCTTGGCTCAGGATCGCCATCAGCCGCCCATGGCGCTGGAAGGTTTCCCTGAATTCATCCCGTCCACTCGACCCCTTTCGGGGCCGAGGCACCTTTCCCAAAAAGATGAGTCCCCTGCTCTAACCACTGAGCTACAGGCCCGGCGAAAGTCTAACAAGGCCCGCCGCACACTGTTACGAATCATTCCCATTTGGGGCAATGGCTCGCGCGCGCAGGCAGGACTTGAGACAATAGCGAAGAAATTCAGGGCGGCACCCCAAATCCCCCAATGCAGGAGCTTTCACGATGATCGATGAGAAGTTTTCCAGGCGCCAATTGCTACAGGGCGCACTCGTGGGTCTCGCCACGGTGCCCGCGGCGACGCTGATTGCACGCAGCGCGAGCGCCGCGGAACCGCTGTCCGAGACCGATGCAATGGCAAAGTCGCTCTCCTATGTCAGCGACGCGAGCAAGGTGGTCGCAGGTACCAACCCGACCTACAAGCCGGGGCAGATGTGCAAAAACTGCATTCAGTACACGGGCAAGGCGGGCGCCGCCGATGGTCCCTGCACCATCTTCTCCGGCAAGCTCGTCAAGGCCCAGGGATGGTGCAAGGTCTGGGTGCTGAAGCCTGGCGAGAAACTCGGCTAGATCGAAGCGTATTTCCGTTTCAAAGGCCCGGCGGCCCGAAGGCGCCGGGCTTTTTTCCGTCTCAAAACGATATCCATTCAGTCGTGGTTCAGTGCGAACTCGCAAGACTGCAGCCGTCGGTACCGGCCATCGGCGGGCCTGCCGGCCCCGGCAGACTGGGGTGCCTCGGGGTCGGACGGATCGGCGGCGGCCGGGCCGGCCTCACTTGCGTGCCAAGTTCCATGAGTTTCTTTATTATCAATGGCTTGTGACTTCCCGAGTGGGCCTTGAACGATCCGCGCTTTCCCAATCGACCGCACTCCGCTGCGCTACCACCCGTGGACGGCGAACGCCTGCAAAAGGTGATGGCCGATGCGGGTGTCGCCTCGCGTCGCGACTGCGAACTCGCGATCCGCGCGGGCCGCGTGCGCGTCAATGGCCGCCGTGTGACGTCACTCCCATGCCTGGTCGTCGGTGGCCGCGATCTCGTCGAGCTCGACGGCGTTGTCATCGATTCGCGCCACCGCAGCGCCATCCGGGAACGCAATCGTGTGTACCTGATGCTGAACAAGCCGCGCGGCGTCATTTCCACAGCGAGCGACCCCGGCGGCCGGCCGAATGTCGTGGCCCTGGTCCAGCCGGCGCTGTCCTCCGGTGAGCGTGTCTATCCGGTCGGCAGGCTCGACGCGGATTCAACCGGACTCGTGCTGCTCACCAACGACGGCGAACTGGCACACCGCCTGGCGCATCCGCGCCATGGTGTCGCAAAAGAGTATCGCGTCACAGTGCAGGGGCAGCTCACTTCAGAGGCATTGGCGCGGCTCTCGAAAGGCCTCTATCTCGCCGATGTGAATGATCCCGCAGGCGGCGCGAAGCGCGCGCGGCCCGAACGCCTGCGCGTGTTGAATCAGAAAAAGGACCGCAGTCGGGGCGACTTGTCGCTCGTCTCGGTGACCCTGCGCGAGGGCCAGAATCGCGAAATCCGCCGCCTGTTTGCCCGCGTCGGCGCCAGGGTGCGAAGGCTCGAGCGCATCGCGCTGGGGCCGCTGCAACTCGGCGGACTGCCGATCGGCAAGTACCGCCGCCTGCGTGCCCCTGAAGTCGAGGCGCTATACCGCGCGGCCGGTCTTTTCAAGGTGGCAGCGCCCTCCTCTCCGGGCCGCTAAACTCGGCCCGTGGCGGATTCAAATACCAGAACCGCGGCCTGGCTGCTCGCCGTCATTGCGTTCCTGATCGCCTACGGTTCGCTTTATCCGTTCCGATTCGCGGCGCTGGACGGTGCCGGTCCGCTCGATCTGTTGCAGCGTCTTTCGTTTGCGCGCACGACGCGCAGCGATCTCGCAGCCAATGTGCTGCTGTACCTGCCGCTCGGCGCAAGCCTTGCATGGCTGCTCGCCACCCGGCTCGGCGGCCTGCTGGCCGTCGTCGCGGCGACCGTGATCGGCGCGCTTCTGTCATTCACCATCGAACTCGCCCAGCTCTACGAAACGCGGCGTGTCGCGAGCCTGACCGACGTTGCCTGCAACTCGATCGGCGCGGCCGCCGGCGCGTTCATCGCACTCGCAATCGCTTCGACACATCACCGGCTGCGCGCTTCGGCGCTATCCGGCGTTCTTCGGCATCCGGTTGCCACTGCGCTCCTTCTCTCCTGGGCAGGCTACCGACTTGCGCCCTTTGCGCCGGTATTCGATCCCGGAAAATGGGCCGCAGCATTCGCGCCGCTCGTCGAAGGCGGCTGGTGGAGCCCGGCTGCGATCCTTCCGCATGCGCTCGCCTGGCTGGTGCTCGCGCTCGCTGCCGAGCGCATTGCGGCGGGACGGGCACGCAGAGTGGTGACGATCGCGATGCTGGTGGTGCTGGCAGGGCGGGTCCTGTTCACCGGCATGCTGCTCGAGCCCGCGGAACTCGCGGGCATGGCAATTGCGCTCGCACTCGCCGGCCTCCTGCTACGCCTGCCTGTCGAGCGCGCTGCAAGCCTGCTTGCGGCCGCGCTGATCGTGCTGATCGCGATCCAGGGTCTTTCACCCTTCGATTTCCAGCTGGCCCAGGACCGCTTCGCCCTGGTGCCATTCGGCGAATCCCTGACCCACTACCGCGCGACCAACCTGCCGGACATGTTCCTGCGCTGCTACAGCTATGGCGCCCTGGTCTGGCTGTTGGCACGCAGCGGACTTTCGGTTGTCCCAGCCACGATGCTGGGGGCCGGAATCGTTTTTTCGGTCGAACTGCTGCAAACCTGGCTGCCCGGCCATACTGCGGATGTCACGGATCCGCTGCTTGCGATCGCGGCCGGCGGCCTGATCGCCGTGTTCGAACGCGATGGGGCTCTCCGATGAACGCCAGGCTGCGACCGAGCGGGAACACCATCGGGCTGGCATGGTCTATCTTTGTCAGCATGCCCCCGGTACTGGTCACCCTGCTGTTATGCGCAGCGACGTTCGCCGCAGCCGCCATGGCCGATGAACCGGTGCCAGCGGCGGCCACGGCGCCGCAGGCAATCGACCAGCGCATGGAGGCCTACGACCAGTTCAAGGCGATGTTCGAGATGGCGCGGTTCGAGGAGGCATTGCCGCTCGCGCAGCGTGTCGTGGAATTGTCCGAAATTGACCGCGACCGCGATACCGAGCTCCCAATCGCCTACAACAATCTCGGCGCAACGCAATACCAGCTCAGCAACTACGAGGCAGCGGAAGCGAGCTACCAGAAATCGCTCGCGCTCCTGGAGGAAAGCCAGGGCATCTCGTCGAGACGAATGATCGCTCCGCTTGCGGGCCTCGGGGCGGTCTACGCAGCGCTCGATCAGCACGCGCTGGCGGTGATGCATTTAGACCGCGCGCTCGCAGTCAGCCGCCGCTCGGAAGGCCTGTTCAACCTGGCGCAGCTGCCGATGATCGAGAAGGCCGCGGGCAGCCGCTTTGTGCTCGGCGACTACGGTGGTGTCCAGCGCGATTATTTCTATGCGCTGCGGATCGCGGAACAAAACTACGGGTTCGACGATCCTCGCACGCTGCCGGCCGCGATGAAGCTCGCGTCCTTCTATGAATCCCTCAAGGAATTTGCAGCGGCGCGCGGCCTTTACCTGCGCGTGCTTAATATCAGCATGAAAGAGAGCGGTGGCTTCAATCCGCTCACGGTCAAGAGCCTGATCGCCATCAGTCGCACGCACCGGATGCAGTACATGCTGGAACCGGCAACACTCGAAGGCCAGTCTCAGGATCGTGGTCAAGCCACCGGCGAGGTGCCTGGCCACACAACCCGTGACCCGTGGGTGCCCGTACTGGGCGTGGACCGCGACGGACTCAAGTCCGTCGAGCAGGCACTGGAGTTGCTGCGCGCCTCCTCCGATCCGCCGCGACCGCTATTGGCCGAGACGCTGACTGAATTGGGTGACTGGTACCAGGCCATGTCCAGGGCGAGCACGGCCATTCCCTATTACGCCGAAGCCTCGACCATCTATGCGGCGGAAATCGATTCAGGCATTGGCAATCCGCTGCTCGCCCCGCGGATGATCTTCTACCGGCCCCCGCTGGCGTCAACGCGCGGCATCGGAGCCGTCACAGGCGAAGTCGTCATACACCAGACGGTTTTCAACTTTGCCGTCAGCGAAACGGGCGACACGCAGAACGTTACCGTCGTGACCACCGACATGCCGGACGGCCAGCTGGCGCAGTCCCTTCGCGCGATAGAGCACGCCGTGTACAGCCCGCGTTTCGAGAACGGCAAGCCGGTCGCGACGGAAGGGGTTCAGTTCACCAGCAAGTGGTACGAACAGCGCAAGGCTGAAACGTCGTCAACCACCGGTTGAAGGTGGCGGCTCGGCTGGCGTATCACCAGTTGGAGGCGGCACCATCGTAGCTGGCGGCACGACAGCAGCGGGTGCTGATTCAACGGGTGCGGCGGTGGGCGGCGCCACGTCCGTAGGCGGCGCTACCGTAGCAGGCGGTGGCGCCAACAACTCCCTGGGATTTCGCAGCAGCAGGCGCACGGATTCCTGGTCAGTAAACTCGACCGCGACCTTGGCACCGGCATCGCGCATGGCGCGCTGGGTCGCAATCTGCAGTGGTTCCTTGCCGCCGAGGGCATGCGCTTTTTCCCGGCCATATCCCGTGAATGTGAAGGCGTCCACGCGCCCGCCGCTGCCGTCATAGACAGTCAGCAGATAGCGGATCGTCACGATGAACGCCTCACCCGCGACATCCTTGGGCGTCAGGAAAGAATATTCCTCGAAGCGCGGCTCCAGGACCATCACGAGTGGCGGTTGCAGCTCGGCAACATGCATCGGGTCCTCGACTGGAACGACTTCCGCAAACATCGCCTTCAACAGCCAGTCCAGATTCTGCACGTGGGCGGGGCCCAGCGTGATCTCGTAGTCGATCTTGCTGCGCGTTTCCTTGTACACGTACTCGCGGAATTCCTTCGAGTAGTAGACGCCGATCCGCGCCGGCAACTTGTCGACCAATGGCGGCGGCAGCTGGGCCTGCGTCGAGAGCTTGGTCGCCGTGCAGCCCGACAGCAGCAGGACGACCAGGGCGGCGAGACAGGGTCGCAGTGTGGAAAACTTCATGGAACGCTCCGTCGCGCGTTGGATTCGCCTTCCGGCAGACCGACGAACACTCCGCCGTTTCTCGCCGCCAGTATGCGCATCAGGGTCGCATAACGCATGCTCGTATGCTGGGGATATTCGTTCGGAATCGGAAATCCGAGCGCGTGGATGCGCACCATGCGCTCGCCGGTGCCGGCGGTGCGATTGATGCGGTCGATCGTATCGACGACTTCCTGGATCGACGGCCCCGTGAATTCGTCGCCGAACACATACAGGCTGATTGCGTGGTCGCGGGTCCAGTATGTCCGGATCGCCGCGATGATCCCTTCCACCGGACTCGAGTTCGAAAACGCCTGCCAGCCGCGGAACAGTTTCAGTATCACCTTGCGCCGCGCCGGCGAATCCGGGATCCACTTGCCGCGGTACTCCGAAAACATGTATCCGCCCTCGTCATCCATGACCTGGATGCCCTTGAGTTTCGGGTAGATGTTCAGGACTTCGCTGAGCTTCTGTTCCGCGTGGCGCCAGTTCTGCGACTGCATTGAGCCCGAGGTGTCAACGATGAAGATCACCCATTCGCTGTCGATCGGAATGCCCGCAATCGGCTCGTCGTAGATGCGCTGGTGGCTGGATACCTCCCGGGTGCGCACCTCCTCGATCAGCGCGAGACGCGCCGCCGCGAGCGTCTCGGAAATTTTCTTGGTGGATTCTTCCTCGTAAATGCTCGCCTTGTGCTTGCCTTCGATCGCCGACAGGTCGCCACGCAGCCGCGCGACGCGCTTCTGCTCCTCTGAAAGCTGCTCGATCCGGCCCCGCAACTCGCGTTCAAATACGGCCGAGGTACCGCGCAGTTCGTGCAGTTCCTGCTGCAACTTTGCAATCTGGCCATCAAGGTCCGCCTTCGTCTGCTCAAGCTGCATCGGCGCTCCAAATTCACTCAGCACCAGCAACAGGATGATCGCCCCGAAGCCGCAGCAGATGCAGTCGAGGAACGCCAGGCTGAAGACCTCCGTCTCGCGACGCTGCCGGCGCATCATGGCCAGTCCTTGGCTGGACTCAGGAATCCGCCCCCCGTGGACCGCGCCAGGCGCCAGAAATAGATCGGTGCGGAAGGATCGCCCTCCATCGGCAACAGAACGATGCTGATCGGCGGCGGCGATGGCGGCAGCGACTTCACGGCGGCCTTCATCAGGTCCTCGCGCTCCTCTGCCGTCACCAGCCGGCGGATCAGCGGCGGTTTGTCGCCCTGGGTCGGCAGGCCATCAGTGATGAGGATCACGTTGTCCGGCGCAGGTGACAGCTTGCCGATTACGGCGAAGGCGTTCCGCAAGCTGGTGCCACCGGTCGGCGCCGTGTTCCGCAGCGCCTTCAGCGCGAGCGCGATCTGTCCCGAGTCCTTCATATTCAGCCAGCGGCCATCGCTGCCATCGAGCAGCGGCCGCGCGGCGGTGTCGAAGGCATAGACCTGGAACTGCGTCGATTGCGGCAGGCGCGCGGCCACCCATTCGACGGTGCTGATTGCCTGTTGCCACTTGGCCGAGCTGATCCGGCGCTCTGGAGGCATGTTGCGAAGGCGGATAATATTGACGATGGTCTCATCGAGCATGCTCGCCGAGGCGTCAACCAGGACCAGCACCCGCTTCCCCGCGATGCGGAGCGTCACGAGCTGCTGCGGGTCCGCGATGCGCACGTCGGTTGTGCCACTGGCTGGCGGTGCTTTTTCCCTGAGCCGGCGGGTGCCTTCCTCGAGTGACTTGAGGTCAGCTTTCAGGCGCTCGAG
>CAYYQQ010000103.1:0-1962 GCA_964473595.1 uncultured Steroidobacteraceae bacterium
TCGCGCAGCGCCCGCAGGCTCTCCGCGGCGCGCCAGGTCGCGGAAGACCTGCTGCGCATACATCCCGCGGCGCCGCTGCTGCGCCTGCAGCCTGCACGCAAGGCAGGACGCAAGCCGGGCCATGCCATCAAGCCGACGGCGACCCCGCTCGCGTGGCTTTTCGTGCAGGAATCCGCCGGCCAGATGCGCGCGGCGCTGCTCGGTACCGCACCGAAAGCGACCGCGCTCACGGCCACCCGGCGGCTCGACCTGCGCGCGCTCGAGCGCGAGTGCGCGCAGCTCGCGCCCGGCATGTCGGTCGCGGAACTGGCGAATTTCGGCGAACGGCTGGCGGAATTATTGCTGCCCGGGGAAATCGTCGCCGCGCTACCCTCGGTGAAAGAGGCCCCGCTCGTGGTCGTGCACGACAGCGCGAGTGCGCGCTGGCCCTGGGAGGCGCTCTGCATCGATGGCTGGGCGCCAGCCGCTGAATCCGGGCTGAGCCGCCGCTATGCGGCCGAGGGCATGTCGGTCGCCAAGTGGCGTGAGCAGCGCCGCCGCGAGCGCGATCTCAACGTATTGCTGGTCATCAATCCGACCGGCGACCTGCCGGGCGCGGTCCAGGAAGGCGAGCGCGTCGCGCAGATGCTGGCGCGCCTGCCCGGCGCCGGCATCACGGCGATCCGCGGCGGCGAAGCGACGCGCGCGCGGTTGCTGGCCGAATTCCGTTCCGGCGACTACGACGCGATCCACTTTGCCGGCCACGCATTCTTTGATACCGCCGCGCCCGCATCGAGCGGCATCCTGTGCGCAGGCGGGCGTGTGTTGTCGGGCGCCGATCTGGCGGCGCTGGACTCCGTGCCGGCACTCGTGTTCTTCAACGCCTGCGAATCCGGGCGGCTGCGCAGCGCTTTCAACCCGCTCCGGCAACTGGATCGCAGCGTCGGATTCGCGGAGGCATTCCTGCGCGGTGGTGTCGCGAACTTCATCGGCACCTGGTGGCCGGTATCGGATGCGGGCGCCACGGCTTTTGCGACACCGCTTTATTGCGGGCTTGCGAAGGGCGCCTCGATCGGCACGGCGCTCAATGCCGCGCGCTCCGCCGTTCGTGCCCTGCCATGCGCCGACTGGGCCAATTACCTGCACTACGGCAGTTTCGACTTCACGCTGAAGGCCAGCCGCTGAAATGCCGCGGCTGCTCGTGTTCCAGCATGTCGCCGCCGAAACGGCGGGCACGCTCGATCCTTTCCTGCGTGACGCGGGATTCCGGCTGCGCTACGTCAATTTCGAGCGTGACCCCGATTCCGACCCGGATCCGCGCCGCTATGACGGCCTGGTGGTGCTCGGCGGCTCGATGAATGTGAACCAGGCTGACGCCTTCCCGCACCTGGCAACCGAAATCGAGGTCCTGAAGGAAGCGCTGGCGCGCGAAATGCCGATCCTCGGCATCTGCCTGGGCGCGCAACTGCTGGCCTCGGCACTCGGCGCCCGCGTACACGCCGCGCCGGTGCAGGAAATCGGCTGGTATCTGCTACAGGCTTCGCCAACGGCGGGCGACGATGCGCTGCTGCGCCATGTCACGCACGGCCAGCACGTGTTCCAGTGGCATTCCTGCACTTTCGCCATGCCGCCCGATGCCGTGCACCTGGCGAGCACGGCGACCTGCGCCAATCAGGCGTTCCGGCATGGCACCAATGCCTACGGGCTGCAGTTTCACCCGGAGGTCGACCGCGACCTGATTCAGCGATGGCTGTCGGTGCCCGCCTGGCGCGAGGAACTCGAGGGCCTCCATGGCCCCGATCACGCGCGCCAGGTGCATGCCGACACGCATCGCTACATCGGACCCGCGACCGAGGCCGCGACACGCGTATTTGAGGCATTCGCAACGCTGTTCCGCCGCACTCCGCGCTTTCGCGTGCTCGACTCGCGCTAAGCTGGGCCGATGGCAAGCATCGCGAGCCTGCACATCTATCCGGTCAAGTC
>CAYYQQ010000103.1:1972-10056 GCA_964473595.1 uncultured Steroidobacteraceae bacterium
CCTGCCGCGGCATTGACCTGGCCAAAGCACGCTTGACGCCGACCGGGCTCGAATGGGACCGGCGCTGGATGATCCTGGATGACAAGGACCGCTTCGTGACGCAGGCCACGAACCCGCGACTTGCGACCGTCACGACCGGGATCGTCGACGGCGCGCTCAGGCTGTCGGCCGATGGCCACCCGGTCTTCGAGGTCGATCCGCAGGCCGACGGCCCGGTGCATCGCGTGCAGGTATGGAAAGACACATGCAGCGGCATTGACGCCGGCGATGATGCCGCCGCTTGGTTGTCACGCACGCTCGGCGATCGGCTCCGGCTCGTGCGCATCGATGAGCGCGTGCCACGCCTCGCCAATCCGAAAAGCGTCGAGCCCGAGCCGCCGCCGCTCAACTTCGCGGATGCCTACCCATTGCTGCTGCTCTCCCGTGAATCCCTCGCGGAACTCAACCGGCGGCTGCCGGCACCGGTGCCGATGAATCGCTTCCGGCCAAATGTCGTCGTCGAGGGTGTCGCGCCACAGGCCGAGGACGCATTCGCCGAGTTTCGCGCAGGCAGCGTCGTGCTGCGCGGCGTCAAGCATTGCGCGCGTTGTGTCATCACGACGACCGACCAGCACGACGGTTCACGCGACCCGCGGCAGGAGCCGCTGCGCACGCTGAAGACTTATCGCCACGACCGCCAGCTGCGCGGAGTGACCTTCGGACAGTATTGCGTCGTGGCCAAAGGCATCGGCGAGGTACTCGCGGTCGGCACTCCACTGACCCTCGACGCTCACCAGGTGTAACTTACCCGGTAAGTGACGATCGCTTCACCGTCCGCCGCGATTCGCACCGGGAACTCGATGGTGCGCGCGTCTTTCTTGTCGAACGGTTTGGACTGTGCGATGAGCGCCCACTGACTCCAGCGATAGAGATTCTCGCGCACCACCACATCGACCGCCTGGTCCTTGTGGTTGCGGACCTTGATCTCGAAGGACTCCTCCATGACGCGGCCTTTCGAATTCAGTGAAAAATCCGTCTGGCGCCGCTCGCCGACCACGTCGAAGGCCGTGCCGAGCTTGACCCGCACGTCCTCGTCCCTGGGCGTGTGATCGATCTTGTCCTCGCCGATGAATTCCAGGCTGCCATCCGCCTTGTCCTGCTGCGAGACACGGATGCGGCCCGCCGGCAGCGGCATGCCAAGACCCGAGGCCTTGTCATTCTTGAGTGTGAGCCACACGTCCACTTTCGTGTTTGAGGTCGGACCGAATTCGCGGTCCAGCATCAGCGAGCCATAGAAGCCGTAACCCTCGGCGCCGTAATAGACGAGTTGCTTCTTTGCCGGCACGCGAGTCGCCGCATCAAAAAGCTCGATCTGCTTGGTCGAGTTGTTGGGGAGCGTCGCGGGCCGGCCGAGCGTATAGAGGTGATATTCGAAGAAAGACTTCTCCTCGAAGCCTGCGGGCGCAGCGTCCGCCACGGCCGCCATTTCCAGCGTGCGCATGCGAAACGCCTTCTGGTCGGGTTGCACGCGATTGACGTCGCCCGCGATCAGCTTGAGCTTCGCGTCCTGGTAGCTCGCGCCGGACTGGTTCAGCAGGCTCACCCAGGCGCCCACGTCCACAAAGCCCGAATTGGCATCGGCGCCTTCCGTGAAGATCAGGTTGTAGTCGGCCCACCAGGTGATGCCACCGGTCTGGTAGGAAACGCGCGCGCGGTGATTGCCGCCTTTCGCGGCCAGCACATCCCATTCGAGCGTGGGCCGCGTGATCAAGCCGCCCGGCAGCTCGCCGAAAGTCATGCTGTTCCAGGTGCGGAGCGCATGGATCTGCCCGTCGTCTCCGCGCAGCACCAGGCCGTCGTAAGCGGAGAGCAACGTCCCTTCGAGGACCTTGACGCCGTCACCTTGCTCGCTCTCCACGCTGAGCTTGCGGTCCACGTAACGCGACAGGAGCTTCTCGGTGCTGACCAGGTCGAACTGGAAATTCTGCTCCAGCACCTTGGTTCCGGTGGGATCGGTCAGCGAGCGGAATTGCACGGTGGTCGGATCGATCAACGCGGCCACGTCGGTGAATTTCAGCGTGCCGCGACCGCGCACCAGCTCCAGGTCCCGGTCCACGCGCACCAGTGCAAAACCCGGCAACGCGCTCGCCTGCGGCGTGCCCATGCCGGGCAGCGGGCGGTACCACTCGGCCGGGATGCCGCCAGGTTCCGCCGAGCTGTAGACGGTCAGCGCCGTCTGGGGATCGGCTGCCATCGCGGATGCGGCCAACAGGAGGCCTGCCAGCAACAGGTGGATACGGGCGGAAAGCAAGCTCATGTCAGGCACTCCTGGGTCTCTGGACGCCTAGAATAAACGCAGCGAGCCACGGAGTCGGGTCAATGAATGTGGAATTTCCGGAATGGATGGCGAAGTACCAGAAACCGCAGGTCCTGGCGGGCGCTGCGGCCCTGATCCTGGTGCTGGCCCTGGCGCTGGGCTGGACCGCCTGGCGCTGGAATATCACGCTGGACCGGATGGAGATGATGGAGGCGCAGGCGGCCGTGGGGTTCCTGCGGCCACCCTCCTCGACCCGGACGCTGCGCATCGACCCGCGTGCCGCGCGCATCGCCCGCATCAACGTCGCCGGGCTGCCGCAGCGGATCGACCTGCTGATCGCGGTTTCGACCGACCGTTATGAGCAGTTCCGGTTCAGCCTGCTGCGCGAGGACGGCACGGCACTCCTGCACGCGGAACGCCTGCTGCGCGACTCCAATGGCGACCTGCGGATTTCGCTGAACTCAACATTGCTGCCGAACGGCATGTACCGGATCCGCATCGAAGGGCACAACTGGCGCGGCGAGCTGCAACCCGTGGCGGAGGCGCAGTTTCAGCTCATGGGGCGGTAGCAGGAGATTTGCGTTCAGTGCCAGCGGCACCCGGCCATCCAGGCCGGGTGCCGCTCACGGGAAGATCAATCAAGCCATACCTAGCAGCCCGGCAGCTTGAAGCTGGCGATGCGGGTCTGCCAAGGGACGGTGTTCACCCCGATAACTCCACTAATTTCGTAGTACTCGTTGACGTACCAGAATGTGCAGTCATCGACCGGGTCGACATTCAGCGACGAGTAGTCTCCCCAGCGCGAGTTAATCGTCTTCTGCACGCCGGAGCCATTGATGATCGTCCCTTCGCCGAGATTCATGGTACCCAGCGGGTCGCTGCTCAACCGGCCCGTGTAACGGATACCCGGATAGACATCGACGCCATTCACCACGTTGTAGCCGAGCGCGATGTTGCCCTTCCGGTCCATGGCAGCACTACCCATCCAGCGATGCACGCCGTCACTCGGGGCAAAGGTCCCCTGCTGATAGACCGAGTACACGCCGTTTGTGCGGCGGATCTCATACCAGCGCACGCCGGCAACGCCGGGCGCCGCCTCAACCGACTGGTTAGTCACCATCGCCTCGTACGTGCCGAAGTTCCGGTAGGCCAATCGATGGGTGGGGCGCTGCCGGTACGACAGGATGTCGAGATACCGGCTTCCATCGGTGATCCCCGGTTGAGGCAGACAATCTCGGGAATCTGCAGAAACTTTATGCGTCGTGCTGCGGACGACGCCGCACGGGAACACCGAGTCGAACCCTGCCACCGAGAGCTGCACCGGTCCTGTGAGAGACGCGGCAGGCTTTGAGTTCCAGAGCACCTTCAAGCCGAAAATGTTGATTGCGTCAACGGCCGCGCCGTAACCTCTGCCATTATCCATCGTGCCAACGATCGGCGCGGCAATACCGTCCTGCGGCCTGCGCTGTCCGTCAATGTCCGCCGGCAGCAGGCCATCGCCGATCAAACTCAATGGCACGACATTCGAGTCTAGGAAGAACTGCACCGCACGAGCATTCGGGTTGCCCGCGATCATCTTGTTTTTTTCCAGCGCGTACACGCTGATGCCGTATTCGGAGACTGTACCGAAGTCGCGCGTCGTCATGATGTAGGAATCCGTCCAAACACCATACTTCGGATAGTCGGGGAAGAAGTAGCCACCAGCCACCGTATCCGGCTGCGTAATGAAAGCGTAACGGTAGTACGCGCCGGTCGGATCTCCCGTCTGCGAGATGGCGACGCAGTTGTAGAAGGGCAGGGACGGATCATCGAAGGCGCGTGTCGTGAACTGGGTCAGGATCCAGCGATCCACGAGCTGGTCGTACAGGACGACCGGGTCGCCCGACGGATCGGTACAGTCGTCGATGGCGAAGCCCGCCCATAGCGTCCCGGTGTCGACCGGTCCGACCGGCGAGTTTCCCTGCTTGTCGTAGACCGCGTAGGCGAGGTTAGCCATCTCGACGTAGTGGTTCGGGCCGACATCACCGACCGGATCCGGTGGATTCACCCGACCGCCGAATATGTCGAAGTTGTCCTGGTTGCTGATTCCCTCGAAGTTTGCGAGCGGCGAGTTGATGGTCAAGGCTGTCAGCGCCGACCGTGCTGCCGTGCTGCCGCTGCGGGCAGCATCGCCGGTGAACCCGTTGTCCGCTACCGGCGCAACGACATCGCGCTCCGGCCGCACGTCGTAGGGTTCGCCATCCGCGGCAGCAGACGATTGCGGGACGGTTGACGCCGCGGCCGACAGCTCACGCAATGGGCGTGAAACGTCGAATGCCACCGCCGTCGAGAATTTTGCCTTCGGACTGGGCACTGCGGCCACCGCATTGGATGAGGCGACACAGGCCAGCATCGCCAGCGCACCGGCCAGGGCACAGAAAGGCGCGCCATTTCGTATCTGTCTTGATGTTCGCATCGCTGATCCCCTCTTTGTTGGTGCGAGGCCCGCGCTCCTGAAGCGAGCACAGGCCACAAGCTCTTTTACTTAACGCTGCAATTGTCCACCCGCCGTCTTTCCATAACAAGGGCGGGCTTGTCATAATGCAGCCACGATTTTCGGCGAACGGAGTGCCCACGCCCGACTGCGCTTATCCCTGCCGCAAGATATTGATCGGTGGATGGTTGATGACATTGCGCGCGGCGAAAGTGCCGGCGCCGCCGACGATGATCGCGCCTGAGGCGAGCCCGATCAGCCAGACCCAGGGATCGAGCGTGTATTCCAGCTCGAACAGTTGTGTCGCCAACAGCCAACCCGCAAGCGTCGCACCGAGTGCCGCGAGCGTGCCCGACAGCATTCCCAGCGCCGTGAACTCCGAAGCGACGCCGGCGAGCACCACGCGACGGCTCGCGCCCAGCGTGCGCAGCATCGCGCTCTCATAACGGCGCTCGTCGCGCGTCGCCTGGATTGCGGCGAGCAGCACCGTGATGCCGGCGGCCAGCGTAAACAGGAACACGTACTGCACGGCGAGCGAGGCGCGATCCATGATGTCGCGGATCTGGGCGAGGATCGAGTCGATGTCGAAGATAGACACCGATGGGAAGCGGTGCACGAGATCCGCCAGCAGCGGCCACTGCTCCGGCTTCAATCGGATGCTGGTGAGCCAGGTGCCGACCATCCCATCCAAGGTGCCGGGTGAGAAAACCAGGAAGAAATTTGGCTGAAAGCTGTCCCACTGCACCTCGCGGAAGCTCGCGATTTCCGCGTCGAGCGCTTCGCCGGCAATGTCGAAGCTCAGCGTGTCGCCAAGTTTGAGCCCAAGTTCTTCCTGGTATTCGGTCGTGACCGAGACAAGCCGGCGGCTGCGGTCCGCCCCGGTCCACCAGCGGCCCGCGACGATGCGGTTGTCCCGCTGCAGTTTTTCGGCCCAGGACAGATTCTGCTCGCGCTCGGCAAAGGCGTGCCCGCGATCCGTTTCCAGCGCCAGCTCATCCACCGGCCGACCGTTGATCCCGGTCAGGCGCGCGCGAATCATCGGGAACAGATTCGGGCGTGGCAGGCCGCGCTCGCCGATGAACTCTGCGAATGCCCCGGTCTCGGTCGCCGGGATGTTGACCATGAAGTAATTCGGCGTGTCCTCCGGGAGGCTCGCACGCCAGTCCTCCAGCAGGTCATTGCGCACCACCGCGAGCAGCAACAGCACCATCAGCCCCAGGCCGAAGGCGACCACCTGCACGATGCTCTCGCGGCCACGGCGCGCGAGATTGGCCAGTCCATAGCGCCAGGCGACGCCCACCGCGCCGCGCATGCGCCCGGCCAGGCGCACCAGCAGCCAGCCCGCGGCAAACAGCACGGCGAGCGTCCCGCCGACGCCGGCGGCGACGTAGACGACCAGCCAGCCGTCGCGCACCAGCCAGTACAGCACGCCGAGCAGCGCCGCGAGCGCCAGCCCATTGGACACCGAGTAGCGCAGTGGCGGCGGCTCGAGATTGCGGCGCAGCACGCGCGCCGGCGGTACGCGCTTCAGTTGCAACATCGGCGGCAGCGCGAATCCGACCAGGATCGCAAGCGCCGTGACCGCGCCCATGATCGCGGGCGCGGCGGTTGGTGGCGGCAGTTCCGCACGCACAATATCGCCCACCAGCCACGCCAGGATTCCCTGCGCCAGGAACCCGAGCGCGCTGCCCACGGCGGCGGCGATGAGCGCGAGCAGGCCCAGCTCGATCACCGTGACCTGCAGCACCAGCGACTGCGGTGCCCCCAGGCATTTCATGACCGCAACATTGTCCAGATGACGCTGCGTGTAGCGGCGCGCCGCCATGGCGACCGCGACCGCGGCGAGCAGCACCGTGATCAGCGCCGAAAGATTGAGGAAGCGTCCCGCGCGTTCGGTTGATGAGCGGATCTGCGGGCTCGCTTCGGCGATATCCACGAGTCGTTCGCCCGGCTTGCGGCGCTCCGCAAGTACAATCTTGAAGTCACGAATCGCCGAGGGCTCACCCGCGAACAGCAGCGAGTAAGTCACACGACTGCCGGGGCCGAGTAACTTCGTGGCCTCGAGATTCGCAAGACCGATCAGCAGCGACGGCGCCAGGTCCACGAATGTGGAGCCCTGGTCCGGCCGGTAATCCAGCACCTGGGTCACGGCGAAGGTCGTGGCGCCGACGTTGACCCGATCGCCGACCCGGGCACCGAGGCGCGCCAGCAGCCGCGAATCGAGCCAGGCCTCGCCGTGCGCGGGGAGAGCCGTTGTCTCGCGGGCGGGCTGGAACGGCGCATCCGAGATCTTGAGCCGCCCGCGCAGCGGATAACCGGGGCCGGAAGCCCGCAGCGACGTCAGCGCGGAGTCCTCGCCGAAGAATACGATGCTCGGGAATGAAACCGTCGTCGCGGTCACGATGCCCCGCTCGCCCGCGAGCCTCAGGTACTCCGCATCGAGGGGCTGCCCGGACTCCAGACGAAGATCCGCCGCGAGCACTTCTGCCGCTCGCAGTTCAACCGCCTGGCCGATGCGATCGGTGAAGAAGCCAACGCCGGTCAGCGCCGTGACCGCAACCAGGAGCGCCGCCAGTAGCACGGCCAGCTCACCCGAGCGCCAGTCGCGCAGGAGCCCGAGCATCGCAAAGCGGAGTGCGCGCATGTCAGTGCCCGCTCAAAGTACGAGCCTGCCCGCGTCGAGCTCAATGATGCGGCCGCAGCGCGCCGCGATCTCGCGATCGTGCGTGACCAGCACGAGCGTCGTGCCAGAGGCGGCATTGAGGTCAAACAGGAGCTGCATCACGCGCGCGCCGGTTGCGGTGTCGAGATTGCCGGTGGGCTCGTCGGCAAAAAGCACGGAGGGCCGCGTCACGAAGGCACGCGCAATGGCCACGCGCTGCTGCTCGCCACCCGAGAGCTGCCGCGGGTAATGGCCGAGGCGGCTCTCGAGCCCGACCTGGCGCAGTACCTCGCGCGCGGTGGCTCTCGCGTCCGGGCGGCCGGCAAGCTCGAGCGGCAGCATCACGTTCTCCAGCGCGGTCAGCGACGGGAGCAGGTGAAAGGACTGGAATACAAAGCCGACGTGCCGCGCGCGCGCCGCCGCGCGGCCGTCTTCGTCAAGTGCCGAGAGCTCGATGCCTTCGAGCCAGACCGCGCCATGGCTCGGCTCATCGAGGCCTGCAAGCAGCGCCAGCAGCGTTGACTTTCCGGCGCCCGAGGCGCCGACCACGGCGACGGATTCGCCGGCGCTGACCTGGAGGCTGACGTCATCGAGGATCGTCAGCATTCCCTCCGGGCTGGTAACCTGCTTGCGCAAACTTCTGGCTTCAAGCA
>CAYYQQ010000104.1:0-10021 GCA_964473595.1 uncultured Steroidobacteraceae bacterium
TCCGTTCGCCGAGCACGCGCGCGATCGCGATGACATCCGGCAGCTCCATGGTGCCTTCGACTGCCGAATGGCTGGACAGGATCTGCTCAAGCAGGGTGGAGCCGGCGCGTGGCAGGCCGACGATGAAAATCGGGTCAGGCGCGGCCGCCCCAAATCCGGCACGCTCCGCGAAGAAAGTTCTTGAAAACAATGCCTTGGAGCGCGTCACATGACTTGCGTTCTTGTCCGCGTCGTAATGGACCTCGGACCGGCGCAGCCGATTGCCTTGCTCATAGTGCGAGAAAGCATCTGCCCAGAAGCCCTGATCTTCGAGCGCTTTCCCGATCGCGAAATGGAAGTGATAACAGTCCGCCGGGGTCAGATCGGTACGCGCGAGTTGGGTCTGCATGGCGGCAAGTTCCGCGGGCTCGAACCGGAAAGTCTTGAGATTTGCCAGGCTCCACCACGACTCACCGAAACCCGGCCGCAGCCCGATCGAGCGGCGGTAAGCCGCGATCGAGTCCTCATGCCGCCCGGCGGACTTGAGCGCGTGACCGTAACTCATCCAGGCATTCGGATGCTTCGGGTATTCAGCAAGCACGCCTTCGTAGGTTTCGATTGCGCGACCGTATTCGCCGATGCGCCCGAGGATCGCCGCCATGAGATTGCGATAGCTTGGGTTGTCGGGCTCCTGGGTCAGCACCCGCTCGATCTCGGCGAGCGCCTGGGCGCCCTTACCTTGCCTGTTCAAGATCGTCGCGTAGTTGTGTCGCGCGGCCGTGAAGCTCGGCGCGAGTTCCAGGCAGCGCGCGAGAAGAACTTCAGAGTCGCCGAAGCGCCCGAGTCTTGCTGCGACCTCGGCCAGCATGCGGATCGCGGCGACATCAGTCGGATGCTGTTTCAGGTGCGCGCGCAGGAGCACCTCTGCCTGTGCGATCCGGTTTTCGACGAGCGCCGCGCCGGCCTCGAGCAGTCGTGGATCGCGCGAGGCAAACTTCAGGTGCCGCGCATAGGCCGCATCTGCTCCTTCGGAATCGCCCAGCGCACCGAGGTGATCCGCGAGCGTGCGCCAGGCGTCGCCGAGGTCCGGCTTGAGTTCGACCGTGCGCCGGAGCGCTGCGACGGCCTCGTCGCCGCGTCGCGCAGCGCCAAGCGCAAGGCCCAGTTCGTAATGAGCGGCGAATGCGCCGGGTTGGGAGCTTGCCAGCGGCTCCAACACCGCGAGCGCGCCCGTAAGATCGCCCATTCGCCGGCGCGCGGCGCCGAGTAGCAGTTGTGCGGCCGGATGGCCGGGCACCGATTTCAGAATCTCCGTCGCTTGTTCTGCCGCGAGCGCCGGCTCGGAGGCGAGCAGGCGCTCCGTATGCGCGAGCGCGATTGCGAGAGTGCCGACCGGTTCGCCGGCGGGATTTGGGTCGCCGGTCATGGCCGGGGTGCGGCTCCGGCAATGGTGGTGGCCGGGTGCCGCCAGCGCATCCAGAAATAGACGGGCACGCCGGCGGCGGCCAGCGCAAGCGCCCACAGGAACGGCTCGGTTCCGACGCCGATGAAGGCGAATACCGAGAATGCCGTGCCGCCGGCACCAAATAACCAGGCCAGGCGCGGCACTTTGCCGGGCTCGCGCCGCCACAACCAGATCAGACCTAGGGAACAGCACAGGTAAAGCGGCAGGTTTGCCGCGGTGGTGATGATGCTGAGGAAGGTGAAGCCCTTGACCAGCGTCTCCCCATAGCTCATCAGCGCAACGCCACTGGCGAGCACGCCGACCAGCAACAAGGCAGCCGCCGGTGCGCCATGACGATTGCTGGTCGCGAACATGGGCGGCAGCAGTTGCCGTGCGGCCAGCGTGCGAGTGAGTTCGGCGCCCAACAGGGTCCAGCCATTCAGGCAGCCAAGCCCGCTGATGACGACGAAGAGTGCCAGCCAGCGGCCATTACCGGCGCCGAGCAGCCGGTCGAGTACGTCAACGAAAGGCGCGTTCGATGCCGCAAGCGTTTCTTGTGGTACCAGCAGCGTCGCGACGGCCGTGACGGCGACATAAATCGCGGCCGTCAGCAGCGTGCCGACAATTGTTGCGCGCGGAATCGTCTTCTCCGGATTCAGTACCCGGCCGGCAGGCACCGTCGCGGATTCAAGGCCCAGCATCGCAAACAGCGCGATGGTGGAAGCCGCCATCGTGGACTGGAGGTTGATGGGTTGTGTCGGGATGTTTTCGAGGTAGGACGCGGGTTCCGCGACCAGCATCCACAGCCCAAGCAGGATAACGAGCGCGAGCGGCACTAGTTTCAGCGCCGCGGTCAGCACCTGCACCCGGCCGCCCGTGCGGGCGCCGTACGAATTGATCAGGACAAAAAGCCACACGAGGCCCGCAGCAGTGAAGGCGGACGGGACCTGCGCCAACGGCGGGACGACGCTCGTCAGGTAGCCCGCAGCGCCGACCGCGAGCGCCGCATTGGAGACCCAGATGGAAATCCAGTAGCACCACAACGCGGCGAATGCCACGCCCTCGCCGAGTGTCGCGCGGATATAGCCGAACGGGCCGTCGGCTTCCGGCATGCGCCGCACCAGCGTCACGAAGACGACCGCGAGCAGAGCGCAGCCGAAGACCGTCACGGCCCAGCCGATGAAGGCGTTGAAGCCATGGGGCGCAAGCGACGCGGGCAACACGAAGATGCCCATGCCGATCATGTTGCCGACCACGAGCGCCGTGCACATCCAGAAACCCAGTTGGCGCGTATTCATGGACGACTCGCCGTGATTAATCGACCTTCCTTGATGACACCCGCGACTCTGCGGAGCGTCTCGACGTCGGCGAGCGGATCGCCGCTAACCGCGATCATGTCGGCAAACTTTCCGGCCGCAACCGAACCGAGGTCGCGTTCCTGACCGAGACAGCGTGCTGCATCGATGGTCGCTGCGCGTATCGCGCCGAGCGGGGAGAGCCCGTAGCGCACCATGTAGGCGAACTGCCGCGCATTGTCACCATGCGGAAAGATGCCAACATCAGTGCCGAAGCCGATCTTCACGCCGGCGCGCACGGCTTTGGTAAAAGCCTGGCGCTGAATGTCGGTCGTCTCGCGATTCTTGCGCAGTATTTCCGCGCTCCAGCCCTCGCGGCTTCCGACTTCTTCGGTGTAATCGCCATTGTAGACATCCGCGACCAGCCAGGTGCCGTGGCGGACCATCAGCTCAATGCCTTCGTCGTCGAGGTAGGAGCCATGCTCAATCGAGCGGACACCGGCGCGTACGGCGCGCTTAATGCCTTCCGCGCTGTGTGCGTGGGCGACGACGTAAGTCCCGGTATTCGCCGCTTCTTCGACCGCGGCGCGCAGCTCTGCCTCGGTGTATTCGGGGGCGGAGGGTGTCGTACCAGCCGTGAATACCGCCCCGGTCGCGATGACCTTGATGAAATTCGCGCCACCAGCGAGCAATTCACGCACCCGTTGCCGTACCTCGTCTACGGAATTGGCAACGCCGCGACGCATGTCGGCCGGCACGACGACGTCGGGTGCAAGGCCGGTCACTTCGCCACCACCCTGGCTGACGGTGATGTAGGCGCCAGCGACGAACATGCGCGGGCCCTCGACGACGCCGGCCTGGATTGCGTCCCGCAACGCAACGTCCGTGAATGCGCGATAAGCGCCGACATCGCGCACGGTCGTGAAGCCGGCCGCGAGGGTTGCGCGTGCGTGAGCCACACCGAGCAGCACATCCTGCGCCCCGGAATTCAGAAGCGGCGCCGCAACAGAAGCCGAGGAAATATCGCCGATCAGGTGGGTGTGCAGGTCGATGAGCCCTGGCAGCACCGTGTAGGCCGACCAGTCGATCACGCGCGCATCGCCGGTGGCGCTCGCCGCGTATGGCGCGATGGCGGCGACCCTGCCGTTCTCGACGCGGATCGCCTGATTCTCGAGATAGCGGCCCTGCTCGACATCGAGCAGCCGGCCGGCGCGCACGATCACCGTCTCGGCCGAGGCAAGCGGCGCTGTCATGAGCAGGGCAGCGAGTAGCGACCAGGCGGCAGCAGAGCGCCGTTTATTCATGTCGTGATCTCCATCAGGCAATAGTAGTGATCCTGCGTTAGCATGTCGCCGCGGAATCAACGGCAACCATTGACCCTCCCAATATGCGAATTATCCTGACACTGATATTGACCTTTGCCACGGCCGTCAGCGCCGCGGGCCCCCGGGCGCGGGAGCTCGGCGTGCCCTTTGATGGCGAACCGGGGCCGCTGAATGCCATCACCGATGTAATCGGCGTGACCGTTGGCCAGGTGACGCTCATCGAGGATCTGGAAGGCGGCAAGAAGGTGCGCACCGGCGTCACCGCAATCCTGCCGCGCGGCCGCGACAGCCTCAATCTCCACGCCTTCGGCGCCTGGTTTGCGCTGAACGGCGCGGGCGAGCTGACGGGCACGACCTGGCTCGAGGAGTCGGGAGAACTCGAAGGCCCGGTGCTCCTGACCAATACTCACAGTGTCGGCGTCGTGCACGATGCGGCCATCGCCTGGCGCGTGCGCCAGGGCGATCCGGATCCGACCGGCTACTGGTGGTCGAACGACGTGGTCGGCGAGACCTGGGACGGGTACCTGAACGACATCAATGGATTCCACGTGCGCGCCGCGGACGTGGACCAGGCCCTCGAGAAGGCGACGGCCGGGCCAGTCGAGGAGGGCAACGTCGGGGCCGGCACCGGCACGATCTGCTACGAGTTCAAGTGCGGCATCGGCACAGCCTCGCGTCGCGTCGCGATCGATGGCCGCGAGCACATCGTCGGCGTACTGGTCCAGGCCAATCACGGCCTGCGGGACAGGCTGCGCATCGCGGGTGTGCCGATCGGCGAGCAGCTGCGCGTGCATCGCGTCTACAGCGGGGACAACGAAGAGGCGAGCGAATCCGGCTCGATCATCATCGTCATCGCAACCGATGCGCCAGTGCTGCCGCATCAACTGAAGCGCATGGCGAGACGCGCTGCTCTCGGCCTTGGGCGCATGGGCTCGACTTCGGACAATGGTTCCGGCGACATTTTCATTGCGTTTTCAACTGCCAATGCGGCGCCGCTTCGCGGCGCATCCCTGTCGCTCGCCGAATTCATGTCCAATTCACAGCTCGACGACCTGTTCCGAGCGACCGTGCAGGCAACCGAGGAGGCAATCGTGAACGCGATGGTCGCCGCCAAGGACATGCAGGGCACGGAGGGCCACTATGCGATCGCGCTGCCGCACGCCGACCTCGTCGCGCTCCTTGAGCACTACGGGCGGCTGGTCAAGTAACGGCCGTACCAGCGCTCGCACCAGGGATCAGTCTCATGGATTGCTCTCACCCCTCAACTTTTCGACGAACTTTTCACGCGCAGCCTGGAAATACTCGAGTGTGGCAGCGCGCTCCCGGGCATTGTTGTAATCGCCGTTCGCTTTCGCGGCGGCGATCACGCGATCCATCCAGGTGACGAAGAACGCCGCATCCTCGCCGGCGCTTTCCGGTCCACCCGGAAGTTCGAGATAAATCGGCCCGGTCGTCGCATACGGATAGAGATCGAACACCAGCGGATCGGCGTGCTCGTTCCAGGCCCGCAGCAGCAGCCAGCCACCGCGCGGCAGCGATACCTCACCGCTCGCGTCGAGATTCCGGCGCGCGCCGGTCAGCTCAAATGTCTTGATGACCTTGCCGTTGTGCACCAACTCCAGGTGATCGACCGCAACGGGCGAGCGCAGCGCCACCCTGAAAGGCACTGGCCCCGATGCTTCGCGCAGCACGCCGCCCGGGCGCAGCCCGGCGAGCTCCAGTCCGAGCAGCGGGCTATTGCTGACGAAGGATCGTCCCTCCTTCAGCGCTGAATAGAGCGCGTCAGGTGTCTTTGCGCCGCCAGTTTCGAGGAACACGCGGACGTCGCCGGCGGGACCGCGGAGCGACGCGTAATTCGCCATCGCATCGGTGCCGGCGCCGGCGGAAACGCGGTAGCCGAGATTCAACAGCCGATACCAGATAGCCGCGGTTATCCGGTGATCGGAAAACCCCATGACCTCGAGATAGTCCACCTTGCCCTGCGCGACATCGGCGGGCAGCTCGTAGCTCAGCGAGCGATCCGTTTCCGGCAGGATTTCTGCGTCGGCCGGATGCACATAGCCGACCAGCGCGCCCTGCGCATGCGCGAGGTCCGCGATTGCGCCGTTGTGCGGCCAGGGACTGGCGAGCGCCGTGTGGCGATACGCCGTGTAGCCCGGCAGCAGCAGGTGATCCGACAGGTGCAGCAGGCCGAGATGACCCCAGAGACTCGTGTGATATTCCTGGGCATGAAACAGCACGCGCGCGCCGCTCGCGGGATCGGGCGCGGCGCTGAAATACCCGACATCCGGGATGCGTTCTTCCTTGTTGACGATCAGGTTGTAGACGACGTCGAGGTCCTCGGCGTCCTGCTGGGCGAGCATCCGCGCCGGCGTGTTGAGGTAATGGCCGCCGTAATTCATGTGCACATGCAGGTCGGCGCTGACGTGACGTCCGAATGAAGCGGGCAGATCGTTACCGGCGAGCTCCACGAGCAATTCACGGCGCGCGCCGGGGCCGATGTTGACGACTTCGGACTTCGGCAGGTGGCGAAAGCCGTATTGCACGGTAATCGCCGCCTCGCCGGCCGGCAGTTCGAGCTCGCAGGGCGATACGCAATGAAAGTAATGCGTCTCGCTGGGCTGCAATGACCGGTCGAATGCCTCATCACCGTGCATCCAGGCATTCGCGGGCGCATGCCAGCGCCGATCGCTGCCAAATGCGCTGACCCGCGCGGGGATGCGTTTGCCCTCGTGGTCCCGGATGTCCAGCGAAAGCCGCGCCATCTGCGCCAGAAATCGCCGTGTCTTTGCGACAATCTGCGCGCGCGCGCCACCGAAGAATTCCTGCACGAACAGCGCGGTATTGCCTTGCTCGTTGCTGATGTAGGCGATGCGGGTTCCATCCGGCGACCAGCGCGCATTGCGCCGGTCGAAATCCCCGAAGGTGAGCGGCAGCGGTGCTGCACCATCGACGGTCGTCAGCCAGAGCTGGTGCCGCTGCTGTCCGTGATAGCTCGAGTACAGGATCCGCCGTCCATCCGGCGCAACCTCGGGCCGCGCTGCCCAGCTTGTTTCCTCCTGGTGCCGGGTCGCAGGTTCGTCAGCCGCAGCTTCGTGGCTGCCGGATGATCCGGTGATTGACACGGAATGAATGGTGCCGCTGCCCCAGGCGATCTCCGCATTGCCGACATAGAAGACGCGTTTCCCGTCTGGCGACCAGGAAGGGTTGATCGCATGATCGTGGGCCGAGTAGTAGTAGCGGTCGAGCGAGCTCTGCCTTGGAGCGACGAGCGGCCGCATGTTGGCGAGCCCATCCTTGCCGATGTCCGCGATCATCAGGTCGAAATGCCCGGTATCGGCGGTGGACACCCAGACCAGCATGCTGCCGTCGGGTGAAAGCCGCGGCTCGACATTGACGCCGCCATTGGCGGTCAGGGCTTCTTCGCGCTTGCTCGCGAGATCGAACCGCCAGATTTCCATGGTGTTGCCGTCGTAGCGTGTAAACACGACGCTGCCGCCGTCACGCGCGACATCTGGTTGGTAATCGTAGGCGGCATTCGCGTGGGTGATCTCGATCGCCTCATCCGAGCCGATGCGCTGCGACCACAGCGAACCCGCCATGCCGTAGACGAGCGCCTGGCCGTCTGGCATGAAGGCCGCCGCCGAGGGCCCCGTCGTGAGCTGTGGCAGGTAGAGTTCGCGCCAGTAATAGTTATGCGGCAGGTCGACCTGCTTGAGAACCGGCTCGCGCCCGGCGCCAGCCGCGGCCGCGCACCAAAGCAGCGATGCGATGAACAGCGCGCGACCGGCGTGATTCAAGCAGCTCCTGCCAGCGCCTCGTCGAGGCTCTTGCGCAGGATGACGATGGCCTCGTCCACTTCGGCTTCGGTCACGCAGAGTGGAGGCATGAATCGCAGTGTGCTGACGCCGCAGGACAGGAGCAGCAGGCCATTGTGGTACCCGCGGTGCAGCATCGCGTCGCAGAGCGAACGCGCCGGCGAGCCGTCGGGCTTGATCAACTCGATGCCGAGCATCAGGCCGCGGCCACGGACCTCGCCGATGCTGGGATAGGATTTCGTGAGTTCCTTCAGTCGTGCCACGAAATGAGCGCCGACTTTCGCCGCATTGGCGGCGTACTGGTCGCGCACCAGGTCGAGCGTCGTATTGGCGGCCGCGCAGCACAGCGGATTGCCGCCGAAAGTGTTGCCATGCGCGCCCTTTTTCCACTGCTGCATGATCCTGCGCTTTGCGACGATGGCGCCGATCGGTAGCCCGGAGCCGAGGCCTTTGGCGAGCGTCATGATGTCGGGCCGCACACCCGAATGCTCGCAGGCAAACATGCGGCCACTGCGACCGACGCCCGACTGCACCTCGTCGAACACCAGGAATATTCCGTGCTCGTCGCAGATCTGCCGCAGGCCCGCCAGGAATCCGTCCGGCGGCACGAGATAACCGCCCTCGCCCTGGATCGGCTCGACGACGATCGCCGCGACCTCGGTTGCCGGCAGATTGCGTTCGAACAGCATGCGGATGTAATCGAGCACGGCCTTGCCCTGGTCGCTACCGGCGAACAGCGGCCGATAGGTGTTCGGGTAGGGCACATGCGTGACGCCCGGCATGACCGGCGCGAATCCCGCCTGCTGCGTGTACTTGCTGGACGTCAGCGCGAGCGAGCCCATCGTGCGGCCATGAAATGCGCCGAGGAAAGCGATGATGCGTTGCCGCCCGGTGACGTAGCGCGCAAGCTTCAGCGCGCCCTCGACAGACTCAGTGCCGGACTGGCACAGGAAACTCATGACCGGCTCGCCCATCGGCGCGAGCGCAGCGAGCCGCTCACAAAGCGCCGTCATGCCCTCGTGCCAGTAATCGCTCGAGATGTGCAGGAACTTGCCTGCCGCCTCGCGCACCGCAGCGACGACGGCGGGATGCGCATGCCCCGTGGCGCAGACCGCGATGCCCGCGGCGAAATCGAGGAAGCGATTGCCGTCGACGTCCCAGACCTCGGTGCCGCGGCCGTGCGACATCACGAAGGGATAGTCGCGCGGGTAGGAGGGCGATGCGACCTGCGTATCGCGCGCGATCATTGCTCGTGCTTTTGGCCCCGGCAGCTCGGTCTTGATGTGTGGGTGGCTCACGTTGTCTCCGGCTCGTATGGATGCATTCATATTGGTAGTCTCACTGGTTCGCGATGCGCCGCCTCGGTGCGGGCCTTGAGTTCGCGTAATGCTGCAAGTTCCTTCATGGTCGGCGCCGCAATCGTTTCAACCTGCGGCGCAACAGCCAGCTTCCAGCCGATGGCCGCGCGCGCTTCCTCGACCGGTATGCCCGGGTAAACCGCCACCAGCGCAAGTTCGCCGCCTGGCTGCGGCTTCAGTATGCCGACATCCGTGACGACGATGGTGGGTCCGCCACCCCGCGCACCGCTCTTGCCGCGGCCCTCAAAGTGCCCGCCGCTGGTCTGGAAGTCTAGCGCGGCGACGAAGCTTCGCGGAGAGGCTTTCATGACGATGAATACCTGGCGCGCATGCGCGGCGATCTCGGGCGCGCCGCCCGCGCCCGGCAGGCGCGTGCGCGGCCTGGAATAGGGACCGATCACCGTGCTGTTGAGATTGCCCAGCCGGTCGATCTGCGCCGCGCCGAGGAATCCGACGTCGACACGCCCAGCCTGCAAGTAATCGCTGAATATGTCCGGTAGCGGCACGACGCAGGCGGCCGTCTCCGCGAGTTCGCCGTCGCCGATGGAAAGTGGCAGCACCGTGGGTCGCGTGCCGATCGTGCCCGATTCATATATGAGCACCAGGCCCGGCGCATGAGTCAGCCGCGCAAGATTGCAGGCAGCACTCGGCAGGCCGATGCCGACGAAGCACACGCAACCGTCCCACAGCATCCGCGCCGCGGCGACCGTCATCATCTCGTCGCGGCTGTAATCGCTCATGCCGCCCCCCGGCGCAGGCTCTCCAGGAATCCGCGATGATCTGAAGTGCCCCGCACATGCCG
>CAYYQQ010000105.1:0-10007 GCA_964473595.1 uncultured Steroidobacteraceae bacterium
TCTCGACCCCGGGGTTATGAATCCCGTGCTCTAACCAGCTGAGCTACCTAGCCACACGATGGGAAGGTACCCTCGGGGAGGCGGATTGTCGGGAGCGTGCTGGTAGCTGTCAAGCCGTCATTGCCTGCCTCGAGCAATCACGGTGGGCAGGTATTCGTATTCCGCTCCCTGCAGAAGCCAGCCGCCGGTATCGATGGCAGGAAGCGCGTATCGAAGACGTGGCGGATCACATCGACCCGCGTCTTGAGCTCACCGAGGCGATTTGCCACGTCCGATGCAGATGTCGTGGCGGGCAATGACGCGCGGTAATTCGTCAGCTGGCTGACAAAGGACTGGCAGTTCTCATCGCCCGCACTCTGCTTCGGTTGAAAGGCTGCACTGACACACTTGTCGAGTTTCAATTTGCCGTTCTGCCAGGTGCTCGAGAGCGTATTGCAAACCGAGGCCGAGAGCGGCGGTGCAGGACCCCCACCCGCATCCACCTGCTGGCAGGCCAGTTCACGGCGCACATAGTCCAGGTCGTCGTAAAGAGACTGGACCAGCCTCGCGAAAACGGCATCGTTACCCGTGGTGACTGATTTTACGGTGCTGAGGATCGTGGATCCGTAGGTATCAGGCGCAATCTCCAGGTTGTACGGCAGCAGCGAGAGCCGACTGCCAGAAGTCTTCGTCGGGTTTCTACAGCCGATATTCGTCAACATGTCCACGTACTGATCGTCGATCGTCTTGAATTTCTCCGACACCGTCGTCATCACATCCCACGCGAGCAGATTTCCCGCAACCGGCAGGCATCCGAGACTCTCCGGCGCGCCCTCGAGCACCGGAACATCGAACTCAGCGGTAAATGTGTCACGGAAGCGAACACCCGCTTCGGTGACTGCAAAAAATGCTTCAAACACGAAATCGGTTCGCGCTTGCGCCCGGTACTGGCGCGAGATCAGCAATGGCGGCAATCCGTTGGGTGGAACGCCGCTGACGTCGAACAGCGATCGCACTTCCTTCGGCAGCAGCGGCGTTACGTTCAAGAGCTGCGCGGCCGGAGATTCCACGTTGTCAGGATTGACTATCACTCCGGCAGCGCTGCCACATATCGTTCTCAAAGCCACCGGAAAATTCGGCTCATTGGCGTACCGACAGTCCGGAATCCCCTTGATCTGAAACAGGGTCGCGCCGGAGTTGCTGCCATTGGCGAGCCTGACGGCGACCAGCGACGCGGCGACATCGCCGCCATCGTTGGTGAGCAGCGTGCAGTTTACGCTGCAGTCCTTATCCAGATCGATGCTGATGCCCGGCGCAAGCGTCGGTCCGTTGGGTGGATAGGTACCCGACGAGTCCGACGTCGTGAGGGTCAGGTCCTGAGCGTCGCCATCGTTAATCAGCGCTGTCATTGGCGATGCGTCGGGAACGAGCGCGAGCACCTGGCAATAGTTACGGTCGGTCACGTAGACCCGTCCCGACTTGGAACTCGCGCGTATACCGTATTGCTGGGTACCAAAAGCGCACTGCGGGGAAGTCTGGACCCGCTCCAACGGAATATTGAATACCTTGAAAGCGGTTTCAGTCACGTTGGTTCTCTTGGCCAGGATGCGGCCGCTGGTGGTGGTCACCAGCACGAAGTTGTCCAGCGAATCGCCGTTCGGCACCTGCAACAGCGCGCTGCTCAGCAGTTGCTCGTTGCCAATGAGATTCCAGCCCTGGCCACTGGCAATCACGATCGGACTGCTGGTGCCGGGGGGCTTGTCCGGAAAAAATACCGCAGTCTTTCGCTCCTCGAGACCGAGAACGCCGGACTGAACTGTGCAGCTTGGGCAGGGTTTGAACGCGGCACCAACGTCGCCGTCGATCGGATCGATGTCGACCAGTAGCGGCCTGCCCGCATAGAACTCCTTTGCGCAATAGAGAGACCCGGACAGCACTTTCCAGCCACTCTCGCAGGCAGCCGCGGCGGCCTTGGCAATTACCTTGATCAGGCTGTGGGTGCTGGCCTTCTTGCCTGCAAGCCAGATGGCGCCCGACAGGTCAACTGTCATTCCTGTGCAGGTGTCGGCTTTTTTCGTGTCGAGTCCGAGAGCCGGGTCGTTGCAGCTCAGCCGGTCGACAAACGTCAGCGGATCCTCTGGATCCGGCCAGTTACGGACTATCTTGCCGGCAAGACAGAATATTCCATCGGTTGCAGTGAGCTTGCAGGTGGAAAAATTCGTTCCAACGATGCCCAGATTGATGAAGTCCTTGGTGCGGTTCACATCGTCGAACGCCATCTCGAGCACCGCGGTCGAGTTGAAGGCGTCGACGCGGTCGAGCGTCTGTCGGGTGATCTGGGCCAGGCTCCAGGCGCTGGTGGCGCCCAGCGACACAAACAAGGCCACTGCCAACAAGACAGCGCGATTCTTGATTCGAGAACTCATGGTGCTCATCCCCGGGTACTTTACTTATTACGGCACACCGTTCTGCGTGCTGCATTTCGGCCCACCGTCCAGTCGTTCGCCGGGCCGATCGGCAATCACTCAACTCATCGTCCGATTATATTTGTTCTAATTATATTTGCTGGCTCTCTCGGGCTTGCCCCAGGCGGTGTAGAGCCTGGCGAGGCGGGCCCGGCCGACTTCCGCGAGATTGGGAATGGGCGACCCGGTGAGCCTCTCGAGGCTCCCGAGCAGCAGGGGTTCGGCCTTCTGGTAATCACCCAGTCCTGTAAGTGCCGCGCCCTCGACATTCATTGCCATGGCAACCTGCCAATGCTCCTGCGGCAGGCTGATCGCAAGGATTCGCCGCGCCTCCACTGCCGCCTGACGCGCTGCGTCGTAGTGCCGCGTTGCCAGCAGGAGATTTGCCTTGACTGTCAACGTGCTGGCTACCTGCGGGTGGTTGTCTCCCAGTACCTTGCGGCGAATGGCGAGGCTTTCCTCCAGCAGTTGCCCCGCCTCTGCGTAAGCGCCGGCATCGATGAGCCAGTACGCCAGATTCGCCGCGCCTCCGGCGACGTCAGGATGGTCAGCACCGAGCTCCCGCCGGTTCATTTCCAGGGACTCCCGCAGCATTTCGATCCCTGCCCGGTGCCCGCCCCGGGCATAGAGGACAAAGGCCAAGTTGCTCAAGTTGTTGGCGATCTCTGGATGACGCTCGCCGAGGAGCTTGCGATTCATGGCCAGCGACTCGCGGTAGGCCGCCTCCGCGCCCTTATAGTCGCCACGCGTCTCGAGCGCAAAGGCCAGATTGTTCAGACCGGCAGCCAGTTCCGGGTGAGCGTCGCCAAGCAGCTTTCGCTTCATCTCGAGCGCGCCCCGGTACAGGGGCTCCGCCTCGCCGGGCCGGTCGAGACCCATCAATGCCCAGCCCAGATTATTCATGGCTTCTGCCAGCTGCGGATGCACCGAATCATGCAGCTTGCGCTGCATGGCCAGGGCCTCCCGCAGATAAATCTCGGCCTGCTTGAACTCGCCGCGTTCGCCATAGTTGACACCCAGATCGTTGATGCTGTCAGCGATGTCGGCGTGGACCTCGCCGTAGAGCGAACGCCTGATGCGCAATGCTTCCTGGATCAGTGGCTCGCCCTTGGCATATTCGCCCGTAAATTGCATGACATCGGCCAGCGCCGTGAGGGTTCTTGCGACGTCGGGATGCGAATTACCCAGCAGCCTTCGCTGGATAGCGAGCGCGGCCCGCAGGCGTTGTTCTGCTTCTGCATAGTCGGAATTCAGCGTCAACGCTTCGCCCAGATGGTTCAGGCTCTGTGCAACTGCGACATCCTTGTCGCCCGTCAGTGCCTCGCGTTTTTCCAGGGACTGTCGCATCAACGGAATGGCGGCCCCGTACAGTCCAAGGCTCGTATAAACCGTGCCCATCGTGTCCATCAATGTCGCCTGGATAGCCGGCTGGTCGACCAGCTCCTTTTCGATCCGCGCCGCGCCCTTGTCAAGAATCTCGCGCGCGGTAATCCGGTTTCCCAGCGCCTCGCTGGGATCCGAAACCTTGAATAGATCGACGATGAAACGGGTGGTCTGCCGCGCTGTCTCGGCCTCCGCTTCCGCGTGGGCTCGTTCGCGCTCGGCCTCGTTACGGGCAATCCAGGCGGTCGTGGCAAGCACCGATGTGATCACCATGCCGGCGAGGGACGCAGAGACCAGCGCCATCAGGCGCCGCTGGCGGCGACGGGCCTCCCGCCGCTTCAGCTCATCGAGACCGATGCCCAGCATCCCGGCAAGCAGTTTCAGCAGGACGTCCTGCTTGTGATCCTTGCGAGGGCGCGCGTCCGCCGCGATCGGCTCGCTGCGTTCCGTCGTCAGCTGTCCGTCGTCGCCCAGTTTGTGGATCAGCGCGCTCGGAAAACATTCCAGCTCCGCGGTCCCTGAAACCGCAGAGGCGCCGGGTTCGCCGGCGACGATCAAACAGAAGATACGGTGCTCACGGCCCAGACGCTTGAAGGTCAGGATTTCCTCATTGACCCAGCGCGATTTCGCGGCCGCCGGCGAGCAGATCACGATCTGGAAAGCCGATTGTTCCAGTGCCCTGATCAGCGTCTCGCCAAGGTTGGTCGCAGTAGCCAGTTCGTCGCGGTCACGGAACACGGGCGCGAATCGTTCTGGCACAGGACCGAACGCGGTCTCAATCCCGACCAGGCGCTTCGGCACGCGGTACGTTTCCAGGCTCCGGTGCAGCCACCGGGCCCAGCCTTCGTCGCTGTGGCTGTAGCTGATGAAGGCGCGGTACCTGAACTGCGGATTCATCGGTCGCGCTTCAATGCGACTCGCTGAAACTCATGATCGTGTGCCATTCGATCACCTCCTGCAGCAGCGCGCGTTCGGTCCTGAGCACGATGCGCTCGAGGCTGTTCCATGTCTGACAGAAGGCGACCTGCGCGCGGCTGGCCTCGAGCAAGGTCTGCATTTCGCGGTAGCGTGCCACGCGTCGATGCAGGTCGTTGATCGAGATGATCGAGATCATCGACGCCGCCAGCACCGGCAGGGAGACCGGCAGAAAAGCGAACAGCGTTTCCTGCGTCCACTCTGGCACCCCAAGACCAAGCGTGCGGACAATCGCGTAGCACGTGGTAAACCCGAGCGCGAGACTGGTGGCAACCCAGAAACCCACTTTGAGCCGATTGAACAGCGGCAACGCGCGGTTTACCTGCCGGTGGTAGTAGGCAAGCTGGTCGTCGATTCGCTTCTCGAGATAAATTTGCTTGAATTCGTCCATTGGCACGGGTCGCGCAGCAGAAAATCGACTGTGCAGAACGTGCAGCGCACGCGCCAGGCCCCGCACGCCCGCGAGATCCAGGTCCCGCAACAGCGGCGCGGCCCGGGGCAGGCCCCAGGTGACCAGTGCCGAACGGCAGAATTCCGCGGCGAGCCGGCAGCGCACCCAGCTGTGGTGCGAATGCAGGTGTTGGCGCAGCACCAGCGCCGCTCCCAGCGCTGTGGTGATGCAAAGCACTTCGATCCAGGGCAGCGCGATCAGGTGCAAGCCATAGGCCAGCGTCGCCGAGGCGATCAGCGTCGCGATCACGTGCAACACAACCGTCGAGGCAATCAGCCGACGGAATTGTGGCGCCCCGTGGCTGGCGGCGTAGTCACACTTCTGCTGGAAAGAAAAAACGGCATCGGGGGCCTTGAAGGGATTTTCCGCTGAAGCGCTCGGGGCCGCAGGCAGCTTGTTCAGTTCCGCCAGGGCGGCGTCACCGAGCTCGAGCCTGGTCCAGTTTTCCTTGCGCAACTCGTGGGTAGTGGCGTCGATGATCATCACGGGCTTGCCGATCGACTTCGCATATCCCACTACGTCGGCGGTGCCGCCCTTGCCGCGCGCCGGCTGGCCGTCCCAGACAACGAGCATTACATCGGCGTCATTCACCGTCTCTATGCCGCAGTCAAGGTAGGCGTCTTCGCGCTCGCCGGTCTCGTTGATGACACTGAGGTGGTCGGCCGTGGCGAGGGTCTCCTCCACAGATGTCCATTCGGCGGCCGTGAAATCCTGGGCGAATTCCAGGCGCGGCAGCGGCAGGATCGCATGCCACGACAGGCCCATCGCCCGCGCCTGTTGTACGAATAACTGGTCGCTGCCCCCGGCGACCGAGGACAACGCTATCCATTCGCCCACAGCCTGTCGCTGGAGGAGTTCCAGGGCGGCGCGAATCGCCTTGGCCGCACCGTCAGCACTGGCAAGCTGCCGATGGCCAGAGAAACCCACGACATGAAACTGGGGCAGCTGGCCGACGGCGAGGATGGGCGCAGGCATTTGCTCAGACGTTGAAGCGGAAGTGCATGACATCGCCTTCGCGGAGGACATACTCCTTGCCCTCGAGCCGGAGCTTGCCGGCTTCGCGCGCGCCGGCCTCACCTGAGCCTGCAATGTAGTCGTCGTATGCGATCGTCTCGGCCCGGATGAAACCGCGTTCGAAATCGGTATGAATCACACCCGCGGATTGCGGGGCAGTTGCGCCACGGCGCACGGTCCAGGCACGCACTTCCTTCGGACCTGCCGTGAAGAAAGTCAGCAGGCCCAGCAGGCGGTAGCTCGCGCGGATGATCCGGTTGAGCCCGGGCTCGGCCAGCCCGAGATCTGCCAGGAACGCGATGCGATCATCCGCCTCCAGTTCAGAGATCTCGGCCTCGATCGCTGCACAGACCGGCACGACCTCCGAGCCCTCGACCTCGGCAAGCTTGCGGAGCGCGTCGAGCTTCGGGTTGTCCGCAAATCCGGACTCGTCCACGTTTGCGACGTACATGACGGGCTTTGCCGTCAGCAATTGAAGCTCGCGGACCCGTTCCCGATCGAACTGGTCGAGTTTTTGCGCGCGGACCGGTTCGCCCTGGTCGAGCCGATCACGGATGCGCCGCAGCCCATCGCGCCAGCGCATCGCATCCTTGTCCATGGCCTTGGCAAGCTTGTCGGCCCGCGCGAGCGCGCGGTCCACGGTCTCGAGATCCGCGAGTGCGAGTTCCGTGTTGATGATCGCGACGTCGGAGGCCGGGTCGACACGGCCTGGAACGTGGACGATGTCTTCATCGTCAAAGCAGCGCACGACATGCGCGATCGCATCCACTTCGCGGATGTGCGACAGGAACTTGTTGCCGAGCCCTTCGCCTTGCGAGGCCCCGGCGACCAGGCCCGCAATATCCACGAACTCGACCGTGGTCGGCAGGATTTTCTCCGGCTTCGCGATCGCGGCCAGCGCATCGAGTCGAGGATCCGGCACCGGCACGATCCCGACATTGGGATCGATCGTGCAGAAGGGGTAATTCTCGGCCGCGATCCTTGCGCGGGTCAGCGCATTGAAGAGCGTCGACTTGCCGACGTTCGGCAGCCCGACGATGCCGCAGCGGATACCCATGCTGTGCGCGTGGCGCCGGCGTCAGCCGGGCGCTTCCTGTGCCGGTGGCCTGGCGTGCAGCCGGTTCATCATCAGCTCCGCCCCTTCGGTCACGAGACGCGGGAATTCGGCAACCGCGAGTTCGATGGCCTCGCGAATCAGCCGCTCATCGACCGCGGATGGCCGTTCGAGCACGTAGTTGATCACGTCGTCGCGGCTCCCCGGGTGCCCGATGCCGATGCGCAGGCGCCAGAATTCCTCGCCCATGTGGCTGATCACGTCCTTGAGTCCATTGTGACCGCCTGCTCCACCGCCCTGCTTGAGCCGCGCGATGCCCGGCGGCAGGTCCAGCTCATCGTGCACGACCAGGACCCGCTCATTCGACACCTGCAGGTAGTCGCAGAACGAACGGATCGAAAGGCCGCTGCGATTCATGTAGGCCATCGGTTTCAGCAGCCAGAGCGCGGCGCCCGCGATCGTCACGCGGCCCGCTTCGCCGTTGTACCGATGCTCAGGCTTCAGCCAGCCGTCATGCCGGCGCGCCAGTTCATCGATGAACCAGAAACCCGCATTGTGTCGCGCAGCCGCGTATTCCGGGCCCGGATTGCCGAGCCCGACAACCAGCTGCAAGGGCAATCCAGCCATCGACTCGTCCTCTTCAAGCTGCGTTACTTCTTGCCGTCGCCCTTCTTGCCGGCGCCCTTCTTGCCCGCGCCTTCCTTGGCGCCCTTGGCGGCCGGACCCTTGGCATCGCCGGCAGGGGCAGCACCCGCCGGTGCAGCACCCGGCGCGGCACCCGGCGCGGCGCCCGGCGCAGCACCCGGTGCGGCGCCCGGTGCGGCGCCCGGTGCGCCTGGAACGGCCGCAGTACCAGCAGCCGCAGCGGCTGCCGCTGCTTCGTCGACGACCGGCACTTCTTCCTCCTCGACACGTGGGGCATGGATCGAGGCCACCGGCTTGTCGCGACCGGCGAGCAGTTCCACGATTTCGACACCCGCGGGCAGCTTGAGATCAGACAGGTGAAGGACCTGGTTGATCTCGAGTGCCGAAACATCCGCCTCGATGTACTCCGGCAGATCCTTGGGCAGGCAGCTCACCTCGATGTCATTGCGCACATGCGAGAGCACGCCGCCCTGTGACTTGACGCCGATCGCCTCGGCACCGCCCTTGAAGTGCAGCGGTACGATCATCTTGATCTTTTCGTCCTCCAGCACGCGCTGGAAATCGACGTGCATGATCTGGTTCTTGTAGGGATGACGATGCACGTCCTTCAGCACGGCGGCTTGCGTCTGGTCACCCACGCGCAGGCTCAGGATCGTCGAGTAAAAGCGCTCGTCGTCCATCAACCTCGCAAGCTTCGTGTGATCCAGCATGAGCGTGCGCGCGTCGCGCCGCCCGCCATAGAGAATCGCCGGGACTTTGCCGAGATGACGCAGGCGGCGGCTCGCACCCTTGCCCTGGTCCTCCCGGAACTCGGCGACGAGCTCGAAAGAAGTTTTCATGTCGATTTCACTCCAGATTCAGGGGATTGCCGGCCCGCGACCAGGCACCGGCGTCCCGTTTTCGGCGCCGCCGGACCATCCGGCGGCTGCCTTGCGGAGGGGTCGGCCCCTCCTAATCCACGTACAGCGAACTGACGGATTCCTCGTCGCGAATCCGCCGCATCGTCTCGGCCAGCAGGCCCGCGACCGTCATCACCCTGATGCGGTTGCAGGCACTTGCGTCGGCGCGCAACGGGATCGTGTCGGTCACGACCAGCTCGTCGAGCGCCGAGGTAGCGATCCGCTCGACCGCCGATCCCGACAGCACCGGATGCGTGATGTAGGCCGTCACGCGCGTTGCACCTTCGTCCTTCAGCGCCTGCGCCGCCTGGCACAGCGTGCCGGCAGTGTCCACCAGATCGTCGACCATCACGCAGGACCTGCCGCGCACGTCGCCGATGATGTTCATCACCTGCGACTCATTGGCGCGCGCCCGCCGCTTGTCGATAATCGCGAGGTCCGCATTGTCCAGGCGCCGCGCCAGCGCCCTTGCGCGTACCACGCCGCCGACATCCGGCGACACCACAATCATGTTCTCGTACTTCTGCTTCCAGACTTCGCCCAGCAGCACGGGCGATGCATAAACATTGTCGACCGGCACGTCGAAAAAGCCCTGGATCTGGTCCGCGTGCAGATCCACCGTCAACACCCGATTCACCCCGGCGCGGCCGATCATGTCGGCCACCAGCTTGGCCGTGATCGGCACCCGCATCGCGCGCTGGCGTCGATCCTGGCGCGCGTAACCGAGGTAGGGGATCACCGCGGTGATCCGCCCCGCCGAGGCGCGCCGGCAGGCGTCTGCCATGACCAGTAGCTCCATCAGGTGCTCGTTGGCCGGCGGGCAGGTCGATTGCACCAGGTAGACGTCCTTGCCGCGGACGTTCTCCATGATCTCGACCTGTATCTCCCCGTCGCTGAATCGGCCGACGAGGGCGCGGCCCAGCGGCAGCATCAGATGGCGCACGATGTCCTGCGCGAGCACCGGATTGGCATTGCCGGTGAACACGGCCATCGTTGACTGGTCCACGCGAGTCTCCCTCATGCCGGCGTGCAAAGCGCGCCGCGCATCAACTGGCTGGGGTGGAAGGATTCGAACCTTCGCATGACGGAATCAAAATCCGTTGCCTTACCACTTGGCGACACCCCATTCGTCAACCCTGCCC
>CAYYQQ010000106.1:0-9767 GCA_964473595.1 uncultured Steroidobacteraceae bacterium
CTGTTCCTGCTGCTGATGCGCCGCCAGCGGGCGGGCTAAAGGGGCCCAAAGGGGACGGGCTAAAGGGGACGCAACCCTTTACCGTTTCTAGGCGTGATCCGGTAAAGAGTTGCGTCCCCTTTATAGCAGTCGCGCGGTCGCCGCAGGCCAGACCATTCCGCTAAACTCCTCCGCGTCCCCACTGGAGGCGCCATGACCCTGAGTCGCTACGCCCCGCTCCTGGCCCTGGTCGCGACCAGCCTCTTCGCTGCGGATTCGAAGTCCGCAGACGAGGCGCTGGTGAGCCGAATCGCCTTCGGCTCGTGCCTGGGCCAGGACGGCGTGCAGCCGATCTGGGATCAGGTGCAGAGGGCGAAGCCCGACGTGTTCGTGCTGCTCGGAGACAATGTCTACGCCGACACCAAAGACCCCGTTGAGCTGCGCGCGGCGTATGCGAAGTTGGGCGCCCAGCCGGGCTATCAGAGGCTCAAGAAGGCGATGCCGGTGCTGGCCACCTGGGACGACCACGACTACGGCGAGAACGACGCGGGGGCCGAGCACCCGAACAAAGAGGCGTCGAAGCAGGTCTTCCTCGACTTCTTCGGAGTGCCGAAGGACTCGCCGCGCCGCCAGCGCGACGGTGTCTACCACGCCGAGGTCTTCGGCCCGCCGGGCAAGCGCGTCCAGATCATCCTGCTCGACACGCGCTTCAACCGCTCGCCCCTCGTCTTCCAGGAGGACAAGACCGATCTGGTCGACGGCGGCCGCTACCTCCCGAACGACGACCCGAACGCGACGCTGCTGGGCGCCAGCCAGTGGGCCTGGTTCGAGGAGCAGCTTCGGGTGCCGGCCCAGGTGCGCATCATCGGCTCCAGCATCCAGGTCGTGGACGAGGACTCGGGCGGCGAGAAATGGGCCAACTTCCCACTGGAGCGCAAGAAGCTGTACACGCTGATGTGGCGTACCACGGGCGCGCTCTTCATCAGCGGCGACCGCCACTTCGCCGAGCTGTCGATGATGGATGGCGAGGCGGGCTACCCGATCTACGACCTTACCGCGAGCTCCCTCAACTGGTCCGAGCACATATACCGGATGATGGAGCGCAACCGCCATCGCATCGCGGTGCTGAACCGCGGCGACAACTTCGGCCTGATTGAGATCGACTGGGGACGCCGCGACCCGCTGCTGCGCTTCAAGATAATCGACGAAGACGGCGACACCATGATCCACCACAAGGTGGAGCTGAGCGTGCTGCGCGAGTCGAACCTGCCCTGGTGGAACGTCGTGCCGAAGTACCCCGGGCTATAAAGGGGACGCAACCCTTTACCGCAACCCTTTAACGTTTTTAGGCGCAATCCGGTAAAGGGTTGCGTCCCCTTTATGTCGTAGAATCACCTCTCCTTCGCGCACAACTGCTTGAGGATCTCACCATGAAGCTCTATTACAACCCACTCTCGACGTACAGTCAGAAAGTGATGATCGCTTTTAACGAAAAGGGCATCGCCTACGAGCCGAAAATCGTTGATTTGATGTCGGCCGAGCGTCGCGCGTACTACGAAGAAATCAATCCATTCGGCAAGGTGCCTTATTTCGAACCGAGCGAGGACTGGCACGTTCCGGAATCCACTTCGATCATCGAATACCTCGAGGACAAGTTCCCGAACACGCCACGCCTGATTCCGGTCGGCGGCGGCGATGCAGCGCGGCTCGTGCGGTTCATGGACCGCATGGCCGACCTCTATCTCAACGAGCCGATCGTCGAGCTCCAGTTTCAGAAATTGGGGTTTCGTTCCCAGGACGATGCCAAGGCCGCAAGGGCACGCAAGTACGTCAGTATCAGCTATGGGTACTACGACAAGCGGCTCGCAAAACAGCCATGGGTGTGCGGCGAAAGCTTCACGATGGCTGACTGCGCGGCGATTCCGGCGCTTTATTACGCGCAGACCGTCATGCCATTCGACGCCTACTCGAATATCGTTGCGTATTGGCAGCGCGCCCTGAGACGGCCTTCGTACGCCAAGGTGAAGGCTGAGTTCGAGCCGATTTGGCAGGGCTTGATCACCCAGCGATCGGCCGCTTAAGTCAGCTCGACATCCTCGCCGAGGCCGCGATCTCCCGTGCTACGCGGGAGATCGCGTTCTGCATGCCAGTAGCCTGCGACATCTGATGTCGAGTCTTTCATGGTATAGATCCCAGAAGTGCATGCCTACATCCCCTCTCGTCAGCATCGTGATCCCGAACTACAACCGCGAGGATCTCGTCGCGCAGGCCATCGACAGCGCGCTCGCGCAAACCCACCCGAGGTGCGAGGTCATCGTCGTGGACGACGGCTCGAAGGACCGCACACAGGACGTTATCGCGAAGTACGCCGGCAAGATCGTCGCGATTCGGCAGGAAAACATGGGGCTTGCGGGAGCGCGCAACACGGGGATCCGTGCGGCTTCGGGAGAGTTCGTCGGATTCCTCGATTCGGACGACCTCTGGGAGCCGCGCCTCGTCGAGGAGGCGTTGAAGCTCTTCGACGCGCATCCGCAGGTCGGCGCGGTGTTCCTCGCGGAGCGCAATATCGATCTCGGCGGGCGCATCGACGGCAAGGTCCACGGCAAGCGCACGCCCGGCCTGTTTTTCAGCCCCGAGGGCATGATCGGCCGGGATACGGGCGTCGGGAGCGGACGCCCGCCAATCGCGCGCCGCGCGTTGCTCGTGACCCACGGGTTGTTCGACGAGAGCGTCCGCAACTACGCCGTCGACTCCGAGATGTGGATCCGGCACAGTTTCCACTTCGCGATGGCGATTCTTGCCGAGCCGCTCGTGCTGCGGCGGATCCACCCGGGTAACGTCAGCGCCGATCTCGCGAAGGACGCCACGCTGTGGCTGCGCATCCTCGACAACGTCGAGCGGGACCATGCGGCGTTCGCCGCGGCGCACGGCGACGTCCTGCGCCGCACCCGCGGAAAACAGCACCTCCGAATCGGACGCGAGTACCTGGCACGCAGCCGGCGCGATCGCACGCTCCTCCCCGAGGCGCGGCGCCACCTGCGCGAGTCCGTGCGCCTCTGGCCGCGGTTCTACCGCGCGTGGGGGTATCTCGCGTGGAGTTTCATCGCCTCCCGAACGTACGGGGCATTTCGGGACGCGGAGCTGCGGCGGCGCTGAACTTGCGCGCGAGCTTCGCGTGCACGATCGCGGAGGTGCGGCGCCCTCCGAGCGGCACGGGCCAGGCGACCGCGAGCCACTCGAGCAGGCGCTTTACCGTCCGCTCGTGCCCAAAGGCCGCGCGAAGCGACGCGCGCACGAACGCGGGATTGTCCAGGCGGGCCCCCGCGCGCGCGAGCTCCAGCCGGGCGCGGGCGTGTGGGAGCGCGCGCGCGCACGCCGCGCGAAGCGGAGCCGCTTGCGGCCGGCCGAACGACTTCTCGAGCACCCGCACGCTCTCGTCGGCGGTGCGCACGTGGTTACGACTTTCGTTTCCGCCCCACACACGGTAAAGCACCAGTGGCTCGAACGACCCACGCGCTTGAATCCCGCGCTCCGCGACGCGCAGCCACAAGTCCCAATCTCCGGCGTTGCGCAGCGTAGGGTCGAATCCTCCGAGCTCGACGGCCAGCGCGCGCGGCACCATGACGGTCGAGGCCTGGAAGAGGCAGCTTCTTGCGAGCCCAACGGCCACGTCGCCCTCGGGGAATTTGTCGCGCCGCGTGTAGCGGGTTCCGAGCGTGCGCGTCCCGTCCCAGACGCGGTAGTTCGTGAAGAGCAGGTTCGCCCGAGGGTCGGCGTCGGCGAGGGTGATCTGGACCTCGAGCTTTTGAGGGAGCCACACGTCGTCCTGGTCGAGCAGGGCCACCCACGCCCCCCGCGCGCCGGCGAGGGCGGCGTTGCGCGCCGCCTGCGTGCCCCCATTCGCCTGGCGGATGAGCCGGAACCGCTCATCCCTCGCCGCAAGCTTGGCAACGAGCGCGGCCGTTCCGTCGGTCGAGCCGTCGTCGACGACGATGGCCTCGAAGTCGCGAAACGTCTGCGCGCCAAGCGACGCGAGCGCCTCGCCGACGAATGCCTCGCCGTTGTAGGCCGCGACGAGAACGGAAACGCGGGGGGAGATGCTCATGCGCCCGCCCCGGGCCTTCGCGCCGTCGCGACCAGTTCCTCCGCCCGCTCCGGCTCGCGCGCGACCCGCCGGTTTGCGGCGCGTCCCTCGCGGCGCAACGCATTGCGCGCCGAGCGAGGGAGCGAGCCCAAAGCGCCGGGCGGGATGCCGGCAGCTATTGCGCCGCTCGCGAGCCAGAACCATTCTCCGGCAAAGTGCGGATGGAACGTGACCTCCTCGAAGCCGTGCGCGCCGAGCAGCCGCGCAAGCGAGCGCCGGTCAAAGAGTACGAGGTGCCGGGGCGCCTCGAGCCCTCGCCAGTGCGTCCCGAACCGCTCGGCTCCGAGCGCGTCGGCGTTGGGCGTCACGAGGTGGAGCGTGCCGCCGGGCGCGAGCAGGCGCCGGCACGTGGCGAGCGCCACCCCCGGGTCGTGCACGTGCTCGATCACGCTCGACATCGTCACCGCGCTAAACGACGCGTCCGGCCACGCGGCGTCGGCGAGCGTCCCGACGAGGACGTCAATCCCCGCCGCGGTTGCTGCGGCGGCAGCGGCGGAATCGGGCTCGAGGCCCTGGACCTCCCAACCGAGCGCGCGCATCCTCGCGAGAAAAACTCCGCTACCGCAGCCGACGTCGAGAAGGCGCGCCGTCTCCGCCGGCCGCGCCAGGTGGCGCACCGTGAGGTCGAGCGCGGCGCGTCGCCGCGGTCCGAGCAGGTAGCGTCCGAGCGACCAGGCGGGCGCAACCGCGTAGCCCCAGCGCGCTCGAAGGTACCCGTGGCGCAGCGCCGTCTTGACGCCATGCGGCCGATCGTAAGGCTCTGCTGCGGGCGCGTGCGTGTAGTAGCGCGCGTAGGCACGCATGACGGAGCCGCGGGTGGGCCTCGGGTCGAGCCACGCCGCGGCGCATCCTTCGCAGCGCGCGAGGTTCCACGTGCCGGGAGCGCAAGCGAAGACGTCGTCGACGAGCCCACGGCGCCAGCTCCGGCGCGAGGTCCCGCCGCAGGCCGGGCACGCGGGGACGTCCTCCAGATCCTCGGCGGGCCAGGGTGTCTCGGCAAGGGTCGCGGGCGACGAAGGGGAAGACATGGGAGAGCGGAGTATAGGCCGGGTCAGCCGTCCCTCATCGCGTCGGTTCGGTCCGGCGAAGGTTCCCGAAGCCCATTCAGAGCAGCAGCGTTAGCGCGGCCTCATCCCCCGCACGCGTGCAACGTCTGTTGCGCGCCCGCGGCTCGGGTAAGGTTGGTGGACAGCGCACCGCCGGTCGAGCAGGTCCGCGGAGCGTAGCTGGCGAAGCTCGAAAGCGTCCCTTCGTAGACGGCGTAGTCCCCGTCAGCGGCGGCGCACGAGGCTCCCCAATCAAGTGCCAACGTGTCGCTTGGAGTCTTTCCTAACGTCGATGGAGCGCACGGGCGGAGACCACGTGCCCCCGTTGTCGGTGCTTCGCGTGAAGGTGACGTTCATCGGGTCCGTCCCCGCGATCGGGATCACCGATGTCAGGACGTACACGTTTCCGCGGGTGCTCCGTTGGAATGGTCCGCCGCCACGTTGCCTTGACCGAGCAACCCACCGGGGTTCGGCCCCTCGCCGAAATCCATGCTGCCAGCCAGGTCAACTTGCTTCCAGCATGCCATCCGGCTCGACGGCGAGCGTTCCAAAGGTCGGCGATGTCGCCATCGGGACCGGCTTTTCAAAACTCTGGCCGCCGTCCACCGAGCGCGTGAGCACGTCGGGGTCGCAACACGAGAAGAACTGCTCGCCCGGATCTACGCGATCCAGCCGCTCTCCTGCCCACGCTGCCAGGGCCCGATGCGCCTGATCGCTTTCCTCACCGAACCACGCTCGATCCGCACGATCCTCGCACACCTCGGTGAACCGACCATCCCGCCGCCGCTCATCCCGCGGGCGCGCGACTCGCCCGCATTCGATCAGTCCCCGCCCTGGGATCCGACCACGCCAACGCCCGACCCCGGCTACCCCTTCGATCAGACCCGGAACTGACTCTGGTCTGATCACCCGGCCCTCGACGCCGCGCCTTTCCCCCCGCGCGGGTGCTCCAGCTCACCGCACCCAGGTTCCCGCTCACCTCCGGCGCGCGCTCAGGGCACGGTCCGCGCAGCTGCCACGTTATGGAAAAGTCCCTTTGAAATTCCTGTCCCTTGCCGATCAACTGTCCTCGGTCAAAGGAGGTTTCTGGCTGCAACAACAGCGACACTGCATTACTTGACAAGAAAACCGACGGCATACAGCATGGTATTCTAAATAGTACGACTACGGATGTTTCACTGTGATGGCGGCTGCTAGTGCGAAAACGCTGAATGGCATCGTCTACTCGCGATTGCGCGATCTGATTCTTTCCAACGATTTGCGCGCGGGCCAGAAGCTCGTGGACAGAGATTTGGCCGAACAATTGGGCGTCAGCAGGACACCTGTCCGAGAAGCGCTGGGTCGTCTAGCGATGATTGGGCTGGTTGAGGCGCGCAGCCGGCGTGGTTTTTACGTGAGCCAGTACACGTCAGAACAGATGTCTGACCTGTATGCGTTCCGAAGGATTCTCGAAGTCAACGCGGCCAGACTGGCTGCCGAAAACGCCGGGCCTCCGCATTTACGCGAGATCGACCGAATCCTGTCGGAATTAGAGAAACTGGCCAAAGATCCAGACAACCGTGTAAAGACAGTTGAAGTTGACTTGCAGATTCACGACTTGATTGCCCGGGCAAGCGGCAACGCTTCGCTACACCAGGCAAGCCGGCAAATTATGGACAAGATAGTGTGCTTTATTTGGGTGGATTGGGTGGATTCCTCGGTCGCCGACCCGGTTTCAATCGCCGCCGCTCATCGCGAGCACCAGGCATTACTTCTCAGCGTCAAGGAGAAAGATCCAGAACGCGCCGCCAACCTCATGGGTGCGCATATCGACAACGCACAGAATGGGCTCACAAGATTGCTTCGGAATCGAGCCGATTTGCGCAGCGTCGTACTGTCGGCGAAGAAACACCCGCTCGCCGCACGAATCTCAAGAATGCCCTGGAAGAAATAGCTTGGACTTCACGCATAAGCGTGTCCTCGTAACCGGCAGCAGCCGCGGTATCGGCTTCGAGATTGCGAGGACTTTTCTGGCGGCCGGTGCGCGAGTCGCGATTAATGGCAGCACGGAACAATCGGTTGATAGCGCGATAGGGAAGCTGGGCGATCGTGACCGCACGATTGCAGCGCCTGGCAACATTGGAACCGTTCCCGGTTGCGAGTCAGTGGTAAATACGGCGATCGCGGCATTCGGGGGCCTCGACATTCTGGTGAACAATGCCGGCGTCGGTGCGGGCCGGCCCATTGCGGCTTGTGACGAGACAATGTGGGATGCGCATGCCGACGTAAATCTCAAGGGTTTGTTTTTCTGCTGTCGCGCAGCGATTCCTGAATTAAAAAAGTCCAATGGCAATATCGTCAATATCGCGTCGGATGCCGGTTTGATGGGGGTGCCAGGTATTACTGTTTACTGTGGCACCAAGGGCGGCGTGGTCAACATGTCGCGCGCTATGGCATTGGAAATCGCACCAGACGTGCGGGTCAATTGCGTTTGCCCAGGTTACGTCGATACCGACATGATCCGTATCAGCGCAAAGAAGAAACCGGATCCTGATGCGTACTGGCAAAAGATGGTCGACTACGCGCCGTTGAAGCGCATCGCCTCAACTGAGGAGATCGCCTACGCCGTCCTCTACCTAGCGTCTGACATGGCGCGGTTCATTACCGGGATTTCTCTCGCAATTGACGGCGGCACGACGGCTGGCCGGTAGAAACAGCTACTCTTTAATCGCCGACTGCCATTCTGAAATCCTTGCCTAGAAGAGAGACACGTTGTGACACCTAGAGTTGTCGAACTGGAAGAGATCAGGCGGCTGATCGATACCCCGAAACTGATCCAGGCGATAGAAGACGGATTCGTCCTTTACTCCGACGGCAAAGTCGTCGTTCCGCCCGTTGGCTTTTTACATTTCGATGAACCGCCGGGTGACGTGCATATCAAGTATGGATTCGTAAAGGGCGACGACTTTTATGTGCTCAAGATGGCGTCAGGCTTCTACAAGAATGCGGAGCTTGGCCAATCGGTTGCCGACGGCTTGATTCTGGTCTTTAGTCAACAGACAGGGCATCTGAAATTCATTCTCCTGGACAAGGCCTGGCTCACCGATATGCGAACTGCGGCGGCAGGAGCGGTAGCCGCAAGACATCTCGCCGCAAAGACCATTCATCGCATTGGTATTGTCGGCACCGGCGTGCAGGCGCGCATGCAGCTGGAATTGTTGAAGGATGTCGTTGACTGTCACAGCTGCTTTATTTGGGGCAGAGACGCGAAGAAAGTGCAGAAAATGATTGAGGATCTCAAGTCCAGCAAGGCCATCCGGGACTGGGGGCTGGAACTCAGAGCGGCGAGTAATATCGATGAACTCGTTTCCGGGTGCAATCTTATTGTTACCACGACTTCAGCAAGAACGGCGCTCATTCGTGCCGACAGGGTAGGTAAGGGAACGCACATTACCGCCATGGGATCGGATGATCACGGCAAGCAGGAGCTGGAAGCCACGCTACTCGGCAAGGCAGATCTAGTCGTTGCGGACAGTGTTGCGCAATGTGTTGATCATGGTGAATGCTTCCATGCGGTTAAAGACGGAATAATCAGAGAAGACTCAATTCGTGAATTGGGCAACGTAATCAAGAATCCGAAACTCGGTCGAATCAATGATGACCAGATCACGGTGGCGGATCTGACGGGTGTCGCGATCCAGGACATCCAGATTGCCAAGATGGTTTGCCGGTCCTTGGACTCGAAAGGTAAACACAGTGGCAGCTGAGAACCGACAGCAACTCGACGTAGCGCAGCTGGTACGTGAGGCGCACCAAAGAACCAGGAATTATTTGACTCCCACTCCGCTTGAGTTTTCCCGTTACCTGAGCAACGAGATTAAAGGTGAAGTCTGGCTCAAGTTGGACCTGGTTCAGAGGACAGCGTCGTTCAAGTTTCGGGGGGCGATAAACAAGATTCTGTCGCTCACGGAAGAGGAGTTGGATCAGGGAGTGGTGTCGGCCTCCACCGGAAATTACGCCCTCGCAGTTGCCGAGGCAATGCGCCTCCGAGGCCGTGTAGCGACTATCTACGTTGCCAAGGACATCGAAGAATCACGTCTGAATCTCCTGAGGTTCCATGGCCTGAACTTAATCATCTTTGGCGACCGTGCCTGGGATGCCGAGAAAGAGGCCCGCCGAGTCGGTGATGAAGAGGGGAAGATCTACGTGTCGCCTTACAACGATCCTTTGGTTGTTGGCGGTCAGGGCACATGCGGTTACGAGATTTCGCAACAATTGCCCGATCTAGACGCAGCCTTTTTTGCGTGCGGCGCTGGGGGATTGCTGACCGGCTCGGCGGGTTGGCTCAAATTCCACAATCCCAAGATCGAAGCCTTTGGCGTTTCACCGGTGAACTCACCGGTAATGTATGAGTCGATGCGGAAGAACACGGTGGTCGAGATGGAGACTTTGCCGACATTGGCGGACACCTGCGCTGGAGGCGTGGATCTGGACAGCATCACTCTGGATCTGTGTCAGCGATACGTGGACGATATCTTGCTGCTATCCGAGAAAGAGATCGAAGCGTCCATCCGCCTGTTGTTCGAGCAACATCGTCTGGTGTCCGAAGGTTCCGGCGC
>CAYYQQ010000107.1:0-9531 GCA_964473595.1 uncultured Steroidobacteraceae bacterium
CCACCGGTAGCGGGATCTTGGACGGATCGCCGATCGTGCCGACCTCCTTCGCAATCCACGCGCCCTTGGCGTCCTGCTTGACGAGCCAGAGCTTTGAGGTCAGCGCTGTGGCGGTGATCGCCCAGTTGTCCTTGGAATTGAGCGACCAGCGGATCTCGAGCGGTGCGCCGGGAACGGTAAGCACCTTGGTCGGCTTGATCGCCTTCAGGTCCCAGAGCACCATGGTGCTGCCGAAGTTCTTCATCGCCTCGCCGTCCTTGATGAGCTCGCCGAGCGGTCGCATGTAGTTGGCGTAGCCGGTGAAGCTCGAGGTCAGCATCACGTTCTTCTTCGGATTCACCGCCAGGTCGTAGCCATAGCCGCCTGCTTCCGCCGGCATCGCGTAGGAGGCGAGTTGCTTCCCTTGGTTGTTGTACAGCACCATGCCGGTCGCGCCGCCCTTGTCCTTGGTGTTCGACAGCGCCTGCACGAGCATCCGCCCGGGGAGTGCGTAATAGGTGTGCGGGCCGAGATAGCCGGACTTGTCCCCCAGATCACCAATGGCCCGCACCAGCTTCGGCTTCGCGGGATCAGTCGAGATATCGAAGACCCAGATCCGGTTTTCCGAGAGCCCGCCCGCCCAGATGTGGCGGCGATCGTCAGTGAATCCCATGTGATGCGCCTCGGCCCGCGCACCGGTGGAGACCGAGTTGAGGACCTTGCCGTAGCTCTTCGACTTTGGATTCACATCCACCGTGACGAGCTTGTCGGAACCGTCGCCCAGCCCTTCCACGCCGAGCGTCCAGACGTAGACGTAGTCCTCCTGCCCCTTGATCAGCTTGGACATGTACGGCGAGTTGCAGGTTTCGTCGGCGCGTAGCGCGGCGGTGAATCCCATGCAGACCACGACGAGCACACTGATTGCGCGAAAAACGCTTTTGTTGTCCATGGTTTCCCCCCCAGGTATCAGATTGGACGCGCGGCGCGCGTCCACACGGCGCGCGAAGCGATTGATATTACCCCCTGCGCTAGTGTGACTGCACGCCGTAGTGGAGGTTGAGGTAGGCCACGATGGCGGCGACGTCCTCGGCCGTGAGCGGCGCGCCCATCACCGTGACCATCTTCTTGACGCTCTTCTCCCAGCCTGCCTTGTCCTGGAAGGGAGAGTTCATGACGATGTAGTCGAGGCTGTGGCACATCGAGCAGGCCGCCTGCACTTGCTCCCGGCCCGGCCCTTCAGCGAGCACGATGTCGGTCTCGTCCGCGGCGATCGCCGGGGTCGGAAGGGTGACGATAACCCAGACCAGCAGCGAACCGAATCCGCCCTTAGGCAGCATGGAAGTCCGCCTTTTGCACCACGTTGTGGTGATAACCGGCTGGATTGGGAATGAGCGTGTCAGCCTGCGTCGATCCATCCCGGGCGCGGGCGCGCGCCATCAGGGTGAACGCGCCCACTTGCGCCGGCTTGAGCGAAAATCGCCACTGCCGCCAGGAGTAGCGCCCGAGGTCACGGCCAAGTTTGGCCTCGCGCCAGCTGGCGCCGCCGTCAAGCGAGACCTCGACAATGCCGATGCCGGAGCCGCCGTCCCAGGCGATACCGAGCAACTCGCTGCGCCTGTTGACCGGCAGCGTCGCGCCGGGTGCCGGATCGACCACCAGCGAGTTGACGCGAATTGTGGTGATCGGCGAATTCTGCTCGGCGTCCTGTGATTCAAAGCCGCTGGGGCCGAACAGGCCCTTCGGCACGCGATAGGCCGTCTTCATCCAGAATCCATCGAATGGCTTGTCGAGCACGCTCAGTTCCGTGAGCGCCTTGACCCAGTAGGTGGCGGTCCAGCCCGGCACCACCAGCCGCGCTGGAAAACCGTTCCAGCGCGGCAGCGGCTCGCCGTTCATCTCGAAGGCGATCAGCGTGTCCGCGTCGAGCGCCTTCCACATCGGCAGACTCTTGACGAAGTCGGGGCCGGTCAGCGTGGGCGCGTCGGCGCCGTCCGCCTTCACCTCGAGTGCGCCGGCAGCGAGGCCGGCATCCTCGAGCACGTCTTTCAGGCGCACACCCCGCCACACCGCGTTGCCCATCGCGCCGTAACCCCACTGCACACCCGGGACATGCGGGGCGAACAGGCCGCGACGATTGCCTGAACACTGGTTGACGGCGGCCACCTCGTGCACCTTGAACTTGCGCAGCAGTTCGGGGTGCGTAAACTCGCGCGGGGTGATCGCCGCCGGACCGGCAACGCGCAGGCGCCATTCGGTGAGCGCCACGTCAGGCACGCCCATGTGCCAGCGCACATAGAATGCGTCGTTGGGCGTAAAGGCCTGGCGGTAATAGGCGAGGGGCGTTTCGTAATTCGGCGGGCGAAAGGTTCGCTTGATGAGCGGCCGCTTGCCGGGCAATGCATTCATGATCGCGGAGACGATCGCCCCCCTCGGCAGGTCCTCGTTCGCCGCCGCGACCAGTCGGCTCGGCAGCAGCAGGCTGCCCCCGAGCGCACTCGCAGAGCCGAGCATGAATCGTCGCCTGTCCATACCCGACATTCCCTCTCTATCGGACGGAATGGGCGAAAAGGGGTCCGGGCACCGCCCGACCCCGGCCCCGGCTATTTCAATTGGAGCTCGATCAATTCGATGCTGCCCATCACCTTGCGCATCGGGGCGCGCTCGGCACCTTCTTTTTCAAATTGCTTGCGGTCCTTCGCCATCGCCTCGTTGATCTTCATTTCGGTAGCGAGGCCTTCGGCGATCTTCTGGAAATCCTTGTTTATCGTTACCAGATACAGGTCCGGTTCTCCGTCCCTCGGAGCGGTGTTGACAAGAACGTGATAGCCGATCTCGTTGCCGTGGATGGCGTTCAGTTTCCTGAACTTCACCCACTCGTCGGCGAGCCAGGTCATGTAGTTCTCGAACTGCCCGTCCAGCACGTCGATATCGGAGACATTCCAGACGCTGACGGGCTCATAGCGCGATTCCTCTGCGGCAGCGGGTGCGGCAAGGCCAACCAAGAGAGCTGCGGCGACGAATGCGCCGGTAAGTTTACGAATCATCGTAGTTCCCCCTGTTGTGACGTGGATCAGAAAAATGAGACAAAAAGATGTTATCACGGTGCGCCGTTGAACTGATCGCAGCAGGCCCGTTAGCAGCTACGACGCGGCTGTGATACAAAGACGCCGGCGTTCCGCCTAAACTCCCTGGTTGAACATGCCTGACCGACTCGAGCCCGCCATTGCGCAAGGAGCGATTACCGAACCGCCGTTGCGCCAGTTGATCGCGCCCTTTGCCCGGGCCGACGATGGTCGCGCCTGGTTCCAGCTCGCGACCACGAGCCTGCTGTTCATTGCGGGTTGGAGCGTCATGGTCCTCGGCGTGCAGCTGGCCTGGAACTACGGCTTCGTGCTGCTGCTGGCGCTGCCGGTCGCCGGGCTGTACGTGCGGCTGTTCATCCTTCAGCACGACTGTGGCCATGGCTCGTTCTTCAGCAACCCGCGCCTGAACGACGCCACCGGGCGCGTGCTCGGGGTCGTGACGCTGATGCCGTACTCCTACTGGCGCCGCACCCATGCCATCCACCATGCGACATCTGGCAACCTGGACCGCCGCGGGGTCGGAGACATTGTCACTTTGAGCGTGAGCGAGTACACCGCGGCACCCTGGTTGCGGCGCCTGTCCTATCGCTTCTACCGCAGCATGCCGGTGCTGCTGGGCATCGGCCCGCTGTTCCAGTTCGTGCTCAAGCATCGCCTGCCGCTCGACCTGCCGCGCACGTTCCGGAAGGAATGGGCCAGCATCTGGCTCAACAACGTCGTGCTCGCGCTGGTCGTCGGCGTGCTCGCGCTGGCGCTGGGCTGGCGCACGGTGCTGCTCGTGCAGCTGCCGGTGTTGCTGCTGGCGGGAGCGGCCGGCGTCTGGCTCTTCTATGTGCAGCACCAGTTCGAGAGCACCTACTGGGCCAAGGGCGATGTCTGGAGTGTCGAGCGTTCGGCCGTCGAGGGCAGTTCCTACTACGATCTGCCAGCGATCCTGCGCTGGTTCAGTGGCAACATCGGCTACCACCACCTGCATCACCTGGCGAGCCGGGTGCCGAATTACCGGCTGCGCGAGTGCTTTAACTCGCACCCGCGCTTGCAACGGGCTCGGCGCCTGACGCTCCGTACCAGCCTGCGCTCGGCGCGGCTCCGGCTTTGGGACGCACAGGCCCAGCGTCTGGTCCCGTTTTCCGCGGTCGTCACGACGCGGAACCCGCACGGCTGATCGCCCAAGAGACGCCTCTTGTCGCCATTTCGTAATCTCGATCGAATCGCTGCAATCGTTGCGATCTCACTGTTGGCATGCAGCACGGGGACATTCGCCGATGAGCCCGCGGCCACGCTGCCGAGCGATACGCCCGCGAACTTCAAGCCCAAAACCGATGATTTCGACTACGTCAAGCGCGAGGAAATGATTCCGATGCGCGATGGCGTCATGTTGAAGACATTCATCCTCATACCGAAGGGCGCGAAAGACGCGCCGATACTGCTGACGCGAACGCCCTACAACGCGTCTGAGCGTGTATTGCGTTTCAACAGCTCGCACCTCGTGGCCGCCGTGCCGCAGATGGATGAAACCGCAGTCGCGGCCGGTTACATCATCGTGTACCAGGACGTGCGCGGAAAATATGGATCCGAGGGCGACTATGTCATGACCCGGCCACTCAAGGGCCCGTTGAATCCGACCGAGGTCGATCAAGCCACGGACTGCTACGACACCATCGAGTGGCTGGTGAAAAACGTACCGGAGAGCAATGGTCGTGTCGGCACGATTGGCGGTTCCTACGAAGGCTACACGACAGTCATGTCGACGGTGGATCCCCACCCCGCGCTCAAGGTCGCGGTGCCGTTTGCAGCGATGGTCGACGGCTGGATTGGCGACGACTGGTTTCACAACGGCGCGTTCCGGCAGGCCGATTCGCTGGATTACATCTACGATCAGGAAGCGACACGCAAGAACGAGGAGAAGTGGTGGTCCGGCGAATACGATACTTACGACAGCTATCTGAGAGCGGGTTCAGCGGGCGCCATGGCGTCATCCCACGGGCTGGCGCAGCTTGGCTTCTGGCGGTCGCTCGCCGAACATCCGAGCTACGACTCGTATTGGCAGAATCAGGCGGTCGACAAGCTGCTCGCGAAGAAACCCCTGCGCGTACCGATGATGATTGTCGCCGGACTTTTCGACCAGGAGGACATCTATGGCGGGCCGGCCTTATACAAGGCACTCGCGCCAAAGGATCCCAACGGCGAATTCGTGCACCTGATACTCGGTCCCTGGAATCACGGTCAGGGCAGGCGTGAAGGCCGTGGCATCGGTGCAATCCAGTTTGAGGGCGACACGGCCACCTGGTTTCGTCGAACGGTGATGCAGCCGTTCCTGGATTACTACCTGAAAGGCGGACCTGAGCCCGATAGCCCGCGCGTACTGGCCTATGAGACCGGTGCCGACCAGTGGCACCGCTACGACAACTGGCCGCGTTCATGCGCTGAGGGATGTTCCGAAAAGTCGCGCGAACTCTACCTGGTCCCGGGTGGGCGGTTGAGCTTCGATCGGCCGCAGGCCATGGGGCAGCCCTACGACGAATATGTCTCCGATCCCGCCAAGCCCGTTCCTTATCAACAGCGTCCAACATTGCCAAGCAGTGCGCCGGACTCAACCTGGGGCGAGTGGCTGGTGGACGATCAACGGCATGCCGCATCGCGGACCGACGTGCTCGTTTATTCGACGGAACCGCTCAAAAAGCCGCTACGCGTTGCGGGCGAACCGGCAGCCAATCTCTATGCCTCGACCAGTGGAAGTGATTCCGATTGGGTCGTCAAGATCATCGATGTGTGGCCGGATGAAGTTCCGGACCATCCGAAACTCGGCGGTTACCAGCAAATGCTGTCGGCGGACATTTTCCGCGGACGATATCGTGAAGATCTGGCGACGCCGCATGCACTCGAGCCCAACAAGGTGTTTCGGTACCGCATCCGTCTGCCGAACGTGAGCCACACGTTCCTGCCCGGACACCGGATCATGGTGCAGATCCAGTCCAGCTGGTTCCCGCTGTATGACCGCAACCCGCAGTCGTACGTGTCCAACATCATGTATGCCAAGCCCGAGAGCTATACGAGAGCCACGCAGCGCGTGTGGCATACGCCGGAAAGCGCGACCGCTATCGAGCTTCCGATCCTCGACTAGAAGAGCCAGCCGAGGCAAGCCGCATTGCCGTCCCGGCGGTGGCAGCCGTGGCCACCTGGTGCCGGCGTGTGTACTGGCCTTCGACGGGTCTCAACCAACGGCCTTACTGGTGGGACACGGTCGCCATGCCAGCGGTTGCGTCGATTCCATTTTTCTCCCGAATTGGCATTGGGCGTAGGATACGTGCGGGCTGAATCAGGAATCTGCAGGGGGGGTCCATCCATGAACAGGTCATTACGCACGCTTCTTCTGGTCCCGGGGCTGTTCGCACTGGCAATCTCCGCGTGCTCGCAGAAGAGCGAGGACACGGTGGTCGCGCAAACCAGCGGCGAGCTGGCAGTCCTCGAATGGGCGGGCTATGACGCGGCGGATTTCTGGATCGACTTCAAGAACAAGTATCCCGATGCCAAGCTCAGCTTCGAGATCGGCTCGTCCGATGCCGATGTTTACGGGAAGATGAAGGCCGGCACCAAGGCCGACATCTTCCATGCCTACACGGGCTGGCTGCAGTTCTACGTGGACGAAGGCATGGTCGAGGAAATCGACGTCTCGAAGCTCAAGAACTGGGACAAGGTGCCCGAGAGCTTCAGGGCCATGGGGCGCTTCAGTGGCAAGCAGTATTTCGTGCCCTGGGACTGGGGTTTCTCATCCATCCTGTACCGGACCGACAAGGTCAAAGGGACGATCGATTCCTGGGCCGCATTGCTCGACCCAAAGTACAAGGGACACATTTCCACTTGGGACGACGGGCCGGGAATGGTGACGGTCTCTTCCTACATCCACAACTACAACGAGACCGCCATAACCGCCGAGCAACTGGTCGCAATCAAGTCCGAGTGGATCAAGCAGCGCGAACTCAACCTGTTCTACTGGGCGGGCGAGCCCGAGCTGATCGACGGGATGGCGAATGGCGATGTGTGGGTGGCCTATGGCTGGCAAGGGACCTATGCAACGCTCCTGGGCAAGGGTGTGCCAGTGGCTTATGCCGACCCGAAGGAGGGCCGCAACTCCTGGGTGGGTGTCTACGGGATCCGCAAGGGAACGCCCAACAAGGATCTCGCGTTGAGGTTCCTGGATGAAAAGCTCTCGAGTGTCACGGCCAGCAATGTCGTCAACCAGTTCTACTATGGTGTCGCGAATGACGAGGTCATGAAGGGCATCTCCGATCCGACGCTGAAGCAGGCTTTTTCCGTCGATGACCCGTCCGTACTACAACGGACCAATTTCACGCCGAACCTGACCGCCAGGCAGCGCGACGACTGGACCGCGATGTGGACCGAGGTGAAGGCCGCACCGTGAACTAGCGGGCGTGCACCCTCGACGCGCGACCTTCTGGGCCCTGTATCTCCCGCCAGTCGGCTGGGTGGGAATCTTTTTCCTCGTTCCGCTCGTCCTGATGTTCGCGCTGAGTTTCCGCGCGGACATGCAGGGCGAGCTGCTGGCCTTGTGGCGGCCGAGCCTCGATCAATACGAGGCCATATTCGCGATCGGCAGCTACTGGCGCCTGCTGGCGATCTCCATCGGCATGGCCTTCGTCGTCGCGGTGGCATCCGTGGCACTGGCATACCCGGTCGCCTACTTCCTCGTTTTCCGGGCGGGCCGTGCCGCCGGTATTTGCCTGGTGATCCTGATGATTCCGTTCTGGACCAGTTTCCTGCTGCGAGTAATGAGCTGGAAATTCCTGCTCGGATCGGAAGGCGTGATCAATTCCTTCCTGACCTACATCCACGCCATCACGGAACCGCTGGGTGGCCTGATCTACAGCCGCAACGCCGTCATCATCACGCTGATCTACGTCTGGATTCCGTTTGCGGCCCTGCCGATCTATGCGGTACTCCATCGGATCGATTCCGAGATGCTCGAGTCGGCCGCCGATCTCGGCGCGCGTCCATGGGCGAGTTTCCGGGCGGTGACGTTTCCCCTGAGTCTCCCCGGCGTACTGGCCTCGTTCTTCATGGTGTTCATTCCAACGGTGGGTGAGTACGTGACGCCACTGCTCATCGGTGGCAGCCGCGGCAGCATGTTTGGCAACATCATCCAGGACTTCTTCACCAAGGCCGCCAATTGGCCGCGCGGTGCGGCCCTGTCGATGGTGATGCTGGTGGTGACACTGGTCCTGGTCGCGATCGCGGCACGCCTTGTCAATTTGCGACGGCTGCTCGAATGACGATCGGCTTGCAGTCTGTAGTTGCGCTGCGACGGCCCCGGGTCCTGCCGATCTACTTCGGTGTGCTGGTCTTCCTGCTTTACCTGCCGCTCGCCGTGCTGTTGCTGTTCTCGTTCAACACCGGAACCAGTCTTTCATTTCCAATGCAGAACTTGACGCTGCATTGGTATCAGCGCCTGTTCGATTCCCCCGAAGTGCTGCGCGCAGCCCGGAACAGCATCATCGTCGCGCTCGGCAGCGGAACCGCCGCGACGGTGCTTGGAACCGCGGTTTCGATCCTTTTGACGCGCTTTCGATTTCGCGGCGAATCCTTCTTGTTTGCGCTCGCCATGCTGCCGCTGGTGGTGCCGGTCGTCGTGCTGGCGGTGGCACTGCTGGTCCTGTTTCTCGCTATCGGCATCGACCGGTCGCTGTGGACAGTCGCCATCGGGCACACCGTTGTGGCCTTGCCCTTTGTGGTGTTGATCGTGACCGCGCGCCTGGCGGGTTTTGACCGCGATCTCGAGGATGCGGCGATGGATCTCGGTGCGCACTACCCCAAAGTCATTGCCATGATCGTGCTGCCCCTGATCGCGCCGGCGGTCATTTCGGCGTGGATAGTGGCCTTCACTGTGTCGCTCGACGAATTCGCGCTGGCGCTGTTTCTGGCCGGCAATGATGCGACATTCCCGGTCTATCTATTCAGCCAGTTGCGCTTCGCCAGTCGCCTGCCGGTGATGATCGCGCTTGCCGTGTTGCTGATGGTGGCCACCTTGGCGCTGGTTCTGCTTGCGGAATGGATCAGGCGGCGAGGGCACCGCAATGTCACCGACACTCGCTGACATCCGGCAAGCCAGAGAATGCATCGCCGGCTTTGCGATCCGCACGCCGCTGGTGCGACTTAACGTGTCCGACGCGCCCGCCGAAATCTATCTCAAGCTCGAAAACCTGCAGCCGATCGGCTCGTTCAAGATCCGGGGTGCAACGAATGCGATGGCGCAGATGAGTCCGGAACAGCTGGCGCGCGGAGTGCTCACTGCGTCGGCGGGCAACATGGCGCAGGGGGTCGCATCGCGCGCGCGGGAGCTCGGCATCCGCTGCACGGTCGTCGCGCCGGACACCGCGCCGGAGACGAAAATAGCAGCCATCGAGCGACTCGGCGGACGCGTGATCAAAGTCCCGTTCGAGCGCTGGTGGCA
>CAYYQQ010000108.1:0-9117 GCA_964473595.1 uncultured Steroidobacteraceae bacterium
AACATCATCTGGGCGGTCGAGCACGGGCACCAGGCCGCCATCTCGATCCACAACTACTGCTTCGGAAAGCCGGTGACCGACCGCATGCCGCGCGGCCAGACGCTTTCGAGCACGAAGATGGGCCTGCACGAATGGTCGTACAGCAACGACTACGATCCCGTCATGCGCCAAAAGATGAAGCACGTCGAGATGCCCTTGCGCTTCGCCAGCATGAGCACCGAGGTCGAGGAGGGCTTCACCCCCGAGCAGACCAAGGCGGAGGTCGAGCGATGCCTCAACTGCGACGTGCAGACGCACTTCACCGATGCGCTCTGCATCGAGTGCGATGCCTGCATCGACATCTGCCCGACGGACTGCCTGACGATTACGGCGAATGGCGACGAACAGGATGTCGTCACGCGCCTGAAGGCGCCGCGCCAGAATCCGAATCAGCCGTTGTTTGTCTCCGAGCCCTTGAAGCAGACGAGTCGCGTGATGATCAAGGACGAGGACCTGTGCGTGCACTGCGGTCTGTGCGCGGAGCGCTGCCCGACGGATGCCTGGGAAATGCAGAAGTCCTGGATCAAGATCCCCTATGCCGAGGATGAGGCCAGATGCCAGAGCGAGCCAGCGCTTCGCCGCGCGTAAACGATTTCACGGTCAAGTTCGCGACCGTCAACGGATCGGGATCCACCAGCGCGAATTCGCTGGTCATGAAAGCTATCTTCCGGATGGGCGTGCCGGTCGTCGGCAAGAACTTCTTCCCGTCGAATATCCAGGGTCTGCCGACCTGGTACGAGATTCGCGTGACGCGCGACGGTTGGCGCGCACGTTCGGGGCGCGTGGACATCATGGTGGCGATGAACGCCGAGACCTATTCGCGCGACGTGCGCGAGGTCTGCGCCGGTGGCTGCCTGGTCTACGATTCAACCTGGCCGAGCAACACGCTGCTGGCACGCGACGACATCAAGACCTTCGGTGTCCCGTTCGCGCAGCTCTGCAACGAAAATTTCGAGGGCGCGCGGGCCCGTACGCTGATGAAGAACATCATGTACGCGGGCACACTCGCGGCGCTCATTGATCTCGACCTCGAAGTCATTCGCACGCTACTGGCCGAGACCTTCGCGAAGAAGCTGGCGCTGGTCGATTCGAACATGAAGGCGATCGAGATCGGCTATCGCTATGCGAAGGAGAAATTCGCCTGTCCGGTTGCGACGCGCATCGAACGCATGAATGCCACAGCTGGCCACGTCATGATCGACGGCAACACCGCCGCGGCGCTCGGTTGCCTCTATGCCGGAGCGACTGTCGGTGCCTGGTACCCAATCACACCGTCCACCTCGCTGATGGATGCGTTCCGGTCACTGTGCGCGCGCCATCGAGTCGACCCGGAGACCGGCAAGAACGACTATGTGATCGTGCAGGCCGAGGACGAGCTGGCCGCGATCGGTGTCGTGATCGGGGCTTCGTGGAATGGCGTGCGGGCATTCACTCCGACGAGCGGCCCCGGGATTTCATTGATGGAGGAGTTTATCGGGTTCGCCTATTACGCCGAGGTGCCGGCCGTCATATTCGATGTGCAACGCGTGGGACCCTCGACCGGCATGCCGACACGCACGCAGCAATGCGATCTGCTGGCTTGTGCCTATGCCTCGCACGGCGATACGCGCCACGTGATGCTGTTCCCGGATTCACCCGAGGAATGCTTCCAGATGGCCGTGAAGGCCTTTGACCTGGCCGAGCGCCTGCAGACTCCCGTGTTCGTGCTGCTCGATCTCGATATCGGCATGAATGACTGGATGGCGCCCGATTTCAAGTGGGACGACAGTTACCAGCCGGACCGCGGCAAGATGCTGAGTGACGAACAGATCGCGGGGCTCGGGAAATTTCACCGTTACCTTGACCCGGACGGCGACGGCATCCCGTATCGCACGCTGCCGGGTATCAGCCCGAAGGCTGCTTACTTCACGCGCGGTTCTGGTCACAACCGCTACGGCGCATATACGGAGGATTCCGCGGAATACCAGGACGTCATGGAGCGCCTGACGCGGAAGTTCGCTACTGCGGCGCGGCTCGTCCCGCCGGCAGTCATCGAGGGTCGCGGTGCCTCGGTGGGAATCGTCAGCCTGGGTTCCTGCGACGCGCCGGTGCGCGAGGCGCTGGCTTCCTTGCGCCGCTCGGGGACCGCGATCGACTACCTGCGCGTGCGCGGCTTCCCATTCGGAGCGGAAGTCGAGGAATTCCTGGCCACGCACCAGACCCTCTTCGTGGTCGAGCAGAATCGCGACGCGCAATTGCGCTCGCTGCTGACGCTCGAGACCGCGGTGGAAAAGAAAAAGCTGCGTTCCATCCTGCATTACAACGGCTTGCCGATGGCCGCAGACTGCATCATGGATGGCATCAATTCGGCACTGGCCAAGGGAGTTGCGGCATGAGTTTCATCGGCAAGCCGAAGGTCGCGAATCCGAGCCTGCCGTCAAATGAGCTTGGCCTGAATCGGCGCGACTACGAAGGCAGCATGTCCACGCTTTGCGCGGGTTGCGGCCACGACTCGGTGACCGCCGCAATCGTACAAGCCGCCTATGAACTGGCGCTGCCACCGCAGAGTGTCGTCAAGCTCTCCGGAATCGGCTGTTCGTCGAAGACGACTGCCTATTTCGTCGCGGGGGCGCATGGCTTGAACACGGTGCACGGCCGTATGCCGTCAATTGCAACCGGCGCGAATGCCGCCAACCGCAATCTGCGTTACATCGGTGTCTCGGGTGACGGTGACTCGCTGTCCATCGGCGTCGGCCAGCTTGCGCACGTGATCCGGCGCAATCTCGACATGGTCTACATCCTCGAGAACAACGGCGTCTACGGACTGACCAAGGGCCAGTTCTCGGCATCGGCCGATATCGGCTCGAAGTCGAAGAAAGGCGAGGCCAACGAGCAGATACCGATCGATCCGGTGCTGCTGGCGCTCGCATTGGGCGCATCATTTGTTGCGCGCAGTTTCTCCGGCGACAAGGAACAGCTCGTACCGCTGATCAAGGCCGGGCTTTCGCACAGCGGCTTTGCGATCATCGACGTGTTGTCGCCCTGCGTGACTTTCAATGACCACGAGGGCTCGACCAAGAGCTATGCCTACGTGCGGGAGCATTCGGAGGCGCCGGTCGCCGCGGACTACGTCGCGCCGCAGCGCGAGATCAGCATCAGCTACGCGCCGGGCGAAGTGCTGCCGGTCACCATGCACGATGGCAGCAGCATCCTGCTGCGCAAGCTCAACCCGGATTACGACCCGACCAATCGTGCGCGTGCGTCCGCTTATGTGCAGGAACACGCCATGCGCAACGAGTACGTGACCGGCCTGATCTACGTGGACCAGAAGCGCCACGATTTCCACGCGCGGCACAACACGCCCGAAGCCGCCCTCAACAGCCTGCCATTCGAGCGCCTGTGCCCCGGCGCCGCGAAGCTGCCGAAGATCCTCGCGTCATTCCGCTGACGGGCGGCAATCCAGGACATTCAGGGCGCCAGGCTGCAGTGCCAGTGTCACCGGTGTGGAACCGATGTCCTGCCCGTCGACCTCGACGCCGCAAGCAGGTTCAGCGCGAATCGTCACGGATCGGCAGCGCACCGTGTGCACGGCCGCATCGGTCGCAAGCTTGCCGTTGAAGAGTTTTGGCAAGCGACGGATCGCCGCGGCGAGTGACATCGGTTCGATCATCACCAGATCGAAGAAGCCGTCATCGACCAGCGCCCTGGGCGCCAAACGCATCCCGGCACCGTAATAGTGACCGTTCGCCACGAGCGCAATCAGGTAGCGCCCGGATCGCAACCGCCCGTCGATTGACACTTCGAATTGCGGCGCCTTGAAACGCATCAATGCGCGCGTGAGCCCGATCAGATAGGCAAGAGCGCGCGGGCCACCGCGAGGCGTGAGGCGCAATGCCTCCGCATTGATGCCGGCGCCCGCATTGTTGTGGAATGCCAATCGTCGCGCTGCGCTGCCGGCCACTCCGGGGACCTCTGCGATGCCGAGATCGACGCGACGGCTCCTGCCGCGCGCCATTGCCGCTGCGAGCAGGTCCGGATCGTCGGGCACCTGCATCGCGTGCGCCCAGTCATTGCCGGTGCCAAGTGGCGCCACTGCCGCGAGCAGCTGCGCAAGCGGCACCTCCTGTTGCGCGACCAGTCCATTGACGAGTTCGTTGAATGATCCGTCGCCGCCGAGTGCCAGAAATCGGCGGTGGCCGTCCGCGATGGCCTGTTGCGCCAATTGGACGGCGTGGCCTGCGGAGCAAGTGACTTCGGCATCGTGTTCGACGCCGTGCCGGGCCAGTGCGGCGGCGAGTTGCGGCCAGCGGCGCCGCGCCCGCCCGCTACCGGAAACAGGATTGACGATGATGAACCAGCGCGAAGGATCCAGCATGACAGCCATCATGCGTTACTCTGGAGCCGCTGTGAAAGCGGGGCCATAATGTGCCCCGATGACTGAAGCAATCGTTCCGGTCAGCTACCGGCTCGCGAAAAGTGACCCCAAGGCGTTCGTGGAGCGCTTTGCCGGCAGCTTCGAGCGCTACGGCTTTGCGGTGGTCAACGATCACCAACTGCCGCAGGCACTGATCGACGGCTGCCTGAAACGCTTCAAGCAGTTCTTCGCGCTGCCGGAGGAGGAGAAGCTCCGTTATCGCATCCCGGGCATCGGCGGCGCGCGCGGGCTTACGCCCTTTGGCGTCGAGACTGCGAAAGGCGCCACCCATTACGACCTGAAGGAGTTCTGGCAGATCGGCCGCGAGCTGCCGCCCGGCCATCGCTACCGTTCGTCGATGCCGGACAATATCTGGATATCTCGCGATGATGGTTTCAAGCAGGCGGCACTCGATCTCTGGGAGTCCTTCGACGCGATGGGCCGCAAGCTGCTCGAGGCGATCGCGATTTACCTTGGGCTGCCACAGCAATGGTTTGACGACAAGGTGGGCGAGGGCAACAGCGTGCTGCGCGTGATTCACTACCCGCCAGTGAAGGAAGGCTCGACGGGTGTTCGTGCGGGAGCCCACGAGGACATCAACGTAATCACGCTACTGCTCGGGGCCGAGGAAGGAGGCCTGGAGGTGCAGGATCGCAACGGGCGCTGGCTGGCGATCAATCCGCCGCCCGGCATGCTGGTCTGCAATGTCGGCGACATGCTGCAGCGATCGACCAATCACGTGCTGCCGTCGACGACGCACCGCGTCGTCAACCCGGTCGGCGCGCGCGTCAACTATCCGCGTTATTCGATGCCTTTTTTCCTGCACTACAATTCGGACTATCCGATCGCAACGCTGCCGGGTTGCATCACGCCGGATCGGCCGAACCGGTATGCGGAGCCGATCCTCGCAGACGACTACCTGCGCAAGCGGCTGCGCGAAATAAATTTGCTGTACTAGGGGCGGCGCGCGACCTTGGCCAAGCTATATTTCTACTATTCGACCATGAACGCGGGAAAATCGACCGCGCTGCTGCAGTCGAGTCACAATTACCGCGAGCGCGGCATGCGCACGCTGGTCTACACCGCCAAGTTCGACCAGCGCGGCGGCGGCAAAGTACATTCGCGCATCGGGCTCACCAGCGAAGCGCTGCATTTCGTCGCGGATACGGACCTGCTCGCCGAGATTTCTGCCGAGCATGCGCGGCAGCCCGTCAACTGCGTGCTGCTGGACGAGGCGCAGTTCCTGACGGCGGCGCAAGTCGAGGACCTTGCGGTTGTCGTGGACCGGCTGTCGATCCCGGTGCTTTGCTATGGACTCAGGACCGATTTTCGTGCCGACCTGTTTCCGGGCAGCGCGCGCCTGCTGGCGCTCGCGGACGAACTGTCGGAACTGAAGACCATCTGCCATTGCGGACGCAAGGCCACGATGAATGTGCGGGTCGGAGCCGATGGCAGGGTCGAGCGCAACGGCGCACAGGTCGAAATCGGCGGCAACGAGCGGTACCTGTCGCTGTGCCGGCGTCATTTCTTCGAGGCAACCGACGGCCGCGGCTACCAGGGGTGAGGGTAGCGAATGCCCCGGCCATGAATTGGCCGGGGCATGGATTGGTGGAGGCGGCGGGAATCGAACCCGCGTCCGCAAGCCCTACGCTACAGGATCTACGTGCGTGTCCACGCCTATTGATCTCGCCTCATGCTACCCGGCGGGCGGGGAAAACATGGAGCCAGCTCAGGAACGTTTTAGCAGTTCCGGCCCTCAGCACACCGGTTCCGCGATCCTGTGAGCGCGTCCCCCGATTTGGCAGCACAGGCACTTGCCAGTCGAAGGTTAGGCGGGGTTAAGCCGCCAGAGCGTAGTTGTCGTCGTTGGCAACTAGTTGTTTGCAAGCTGATTAACGAGGAGGCCTGCACCTCGGCACGCCCCTGGAGTTTCGCGACCCACGTCGAAACCGATCGCCCCCAGAAGTCGCCGCCATTCTATCAAATCGCGGGCACCGCCGCTTACGCGACGCGCGGTGGCCAGGGAATGAAGGAACTGGTGCGGCGCTGGTACTCGGCGTACTTGGGCTTTTCGGCCGCCAGGGTTTTCTCCAGCAGCGTGACGCCCGAGACTTTGAGTAACAGGAATGTCATCAGCGCCGGCCCGAGCGCGGTCCACCACAGTCCCGGGGCATCGCAGGCGACGAGCCACAGGCCCCACCACAGACAAGCGTTGCCGAAGTAATTCGGGTGGCGCGTGTAGTGCCACAGGCCGGTGTCCAGCAGTTTGCCACGATTGCCGGGGTCGGCCTTGAACCGCCGCAGTTGCGAGTCACCGACGGCCTCGAACAGAAAACCCGTCAGCCACAGGAGTGTCCCGATGAAGGCCAGCACGCCCGGCGGATTGCCGGTCACCGCGAGCTGCCCGGCCTGCACTGGCAGCGCGACGATGATCACCAGGAGCCCCTGCATGGCGAACACCATGACGAGGCTGTGCCAGGTGAAATTGCCACCGGCGTCCTCCACGCGCTTGCGCCAGCGGGCATACCTTGCGTCTTCGCCGTGCCCGAGATTGCGCAGCGCAAGATACATACCGAGGCGGAATCCCCAGGCGGCGGTCAACGCAGCCAGCAACGTTCGCCGATCATGATCGCCGTCGCCGAGAAACCACCCGACCAGCGCCACGATGGCGAATGCGGGACCCCAGAAAATGTCGACGATGCTGGCGTTCCTGATCGGGATGCTGATCAGCCACAGCAGCAGCATGGCGCTGGCGACCACAGCGAGGTTGGTCAGCAGCAGTCCAACAGGCGTCATTCAGTCACCCTAAACGCCGTCCTTTCATGACGCGCGCCTTTTCGCGTTGCCAGTCCTTGTCACGTTCATCGGCACGCTTGTCGTGCTGCTTCTTGCCGCGCGCCAGGCCGACCTCGATCTTGGCTTTGCCGGCGACCCAGTATGCTGCCAGCGGTATCAGTGTGTAGCCCTTGCGCTCGACGGCGCCGATCAGTGCGTCGATCTGGCGGCGATGCAGCAGCAACTTGCGGCTGCGCGTGGGGTCGGGCAGCACATGAGTCGATGCGGTCAGTAGCGGCGACACGTGGGCCCCGAACAGCCAGGCTTCGCCATCCTTCAGCAGTACATAGGCCTCCTGTAGCTGCAGGCGGCCGGCACGCAGGGCCTTGACCTCCCAGCCCTGCAGTGCGACGCCGGCTTCATAGCGCTGGTCGATGAAGTATTCGTGCAGCGCCCTGCGGTTATCGGCAATGCGCCCCGCGCGCTCCTCTTTTTTCCTGGCCATGGTGCATTCTAGCGGCATCGCCCGGTTGTCCGCGCCGGCGGCGCCGGTGACAATCGGCCCATGAGGTCATCGAGTCATGCGTGAAGTGCGCCGCAGTGCCCTGTTGCCATACACGGCCGGCCAGATGTATGGCCTGGTGACCGACGTCGAGCGTTACCCGGAATTCCTGCCGTGGTGCAATGGCGCCCGGATCCTCGCCGCCGAGGGCGAATTCGTCACGGTCAACCTCGGACTCGCACGCGGCCTCGTGCGCGGCAATTTCACGACGCGCAATCGACATGTACCCGATCGCTCGGTCGAAATGCGTCTCGTCGAGGGCCCGTTCAGCCTGCTCGAGGGGCGCTGGGACTTTCGCCCGATCGAGGCCGCGGGCGCACGGGTCGAGTTGCAGATCCGCTTTCAAACACACGGCTTGATCGACGCGATCGCGCTGGGACCGGCGTTCGAAAACATCTGCAACCAGATGGTCGATGCATTCGCGCGGCGCGCGCATCAGGTATTTCGTGGCGCCTGAGTCCATCTCGATCCAGGTCGTGTGTGCCGAAGCCGGCCGCCAGACGGTGCTGAAGCTCCAGGTGGAGGCCGGTTGCACGGTCACAGAGGCCCTGTTGCGCTGTGGAATCCTCGCGATGCATCCGGACATCGACGCGTCCGCTTGCGGTTTCGGCATCTTCGGTCGTGAAGTGCCGCGTGATCATCGGCTGCAGGATGGCGATCGCCTCGAAGTGCTGCGACCGCTGATGGAAGATCCGCGCGAGCGCCGCAGGCGACTCGCGAACCAGGGCAGGACTGGAAGGAAATCAGGCGGAGGTGGCTGACTCCTCGCGCGGCGCGGGCATCAGTTCCTCGATGCGCGTGACCTTGTCGGCCTCGAACCAGACGACCAGGTGGTACTTGTACACCTTGCGCTGGTGACCGCGCTGGAGCCGGTAAACGTAATCCCAGCGATCCGGATTGAAGCTGTCGATGACCATTGGCGTGCCGAGCAGGAATCGCACCTGGCTGCGAGTCATGCCGACTTCGACCTGGTCGACCTGTTCCGGGTCGAGCAGATTGCCCTGCTGGATGTCCATGCGATAGACGCAGCCAACGGCGAGCGACGACAGCAAAAGCGCTGCGGCGAGGCTTGCGATCTGGCGCACCGGTCGCATGGTCAGGAATCCTGGGCGATCACTCAGAATGAGGCATATCATAATCGGAATCGCCGCGTAGCGCGGAGACGGAGCGTAGCTGTGGAATCCAATGATATCCGCAAGGCCGGACTCAAGGTGACGCTGCCGCGTGTCAAGATCCTCGAGATCCTGGCCGGCAATCACGGCCGGCACCTGTCGGCCGAGGACATTTATCGCGCACTGCTGGAGCAGAGCGACGATATCGGGCTCGCGACCGTGTATCGGGTGCTGAC
>CAYYQQ010000109.1:0-5137 GCA_964473595.1 uncultured Steroidobacteraceae bacterium
GAACGCAGCGATGAGGCGCGGCCTCGGCATGCGGGTCCAGCGTCTGGCCACGGCGCGCGCGGAACTCTCAGGTGCCTCGCCGGCGGCGCGAGTTGCGATACTGCTGCAACGCGCCAGACATGCGGGCCTGCGCCTCGTGCCTGCGATGCGGCACTGTCTTTCACTCCAGGAAGGTCAATTCGAAACGGCAGCGCGTGCCTTGAACGCGATCAGTCCGCTGGCGACGCTCGCCCGCGGCTATGCGATCGTGACATTGGCTGCCGACGGTGCAATCGTCCACGATCCCGCCCAGGCGCCACCCGGCACGGAAATCGATGCGCGGCTTTCACGCGGCCGGCTGCGCGCGCGCGTCGTACAGTGATTTAGGTGCCGGGGCGCAGGTTCGCAGTTATGCGCGAATAGCTGCAAACCTGCGACCCGGCACCAATCTATCAACGCCGGCTGGCGTCGCGCTGTCGGGTCCGGCGCTGGCGCGGCGTCAGCTTGTTGCGCCGTTCCGCGAACGGATTGTCCTCGCTCCGGAACTCCACGCGTACCGGCGTGCCCCACAAGCTGAATGCCTCGCGGTAACTGTTCATCAGGTAACGACGATAGTCCTCGGGCGTACGAGCGGCCTGCGCTCCGTGCACGACGATGACCGGCGGATTACGCCCGCCCTGGTGTGCGTAGCGCAGGCGGATGCGGCGTCCGCGCACCAACGGTGGCTGGTGTTGGCGGATCGCCGCTTCAAGCAGACGTGTGAGCTCAGGGGTCGGTAGTTCGCGCATGGCCGCGGCATGGGCCTCGCGCACCGACTGCATCATTTCGCCAACACCGCTGCCGTGCAGCGCGGAGATGAAATGCAGTGGCGCGAAATCCAGGAAGCGCAGCCGCAATGCAATTTGCGACCGGATCTCGTCGCGATGCTCCTGCGTGACGTGGTCCCATTTGTTGACCGCGATCACCAGCGCGCGCCCGCGCTCGGCGACGATGCCGAGAAGCGTTGCGTCCTGCTCGGCCACCATCTCCTGCGCGTCCAGCACACCGATGACAACATGTGCATCATCAATAGCCTGTAATGTCTTGATAACACTCCATTTTTCCAGCTGTTCCTCGACCCGTGCGCGACGCCGGACACCCGCTGTATCGATCAGCACGTAGGCTTTCCCGTCGCGCTCGAATGGCACATGGACGGTGTCACGGGTGGTGCCCGGCTGATCCGTGGCGATCATCCGTTCCTCGCCGAGCAGCCGGTTGATCAGCGTGGACTTGCCGACATTCGGGCGCCCGACCACGCACACACGGGTAGCACGAGCCACCTCCTCCACGGCGTCCTCGGCAGGCGGCTCGATGCCCGCGAGCACATGGTCGATCAGTTCATCGATGCCCTGGCGGTGCGCCGCCGAAAGCGACTGGGGTTCGCCGAGACCGAGACCGTGAAAATCGGACACGGCGATATCCGAATCACGCCCCTCGCATTTGTTGACTGCGATCGTCACCGGCTTGCCGCTCTTGCGCAGCACATCGGCGACAAAGCGATCGGCGGGTTCGACTCCCGACTGCCCGTCGACGAGGAACACGACGCGGTCGGCCTCCTCGATCGCACGCTGGGTTTGTTGCGCCATCAGCTGCTCGATGCCGCGTGGCGATTCCACGAGCCCGCCGGTATCCACGACGATGAAACGATGCAGCGCGTTCTTGCCGTAGCCATACTTGCGGTCCCGCGTCAGGCCCGGCACGTCTGAAACCAGCGCGTCACTGGTCCCGGTCAGCGCATTGAACAGCGTGGACTTGCCGACGTTGGGCCGGCCCACCAGCGCGACGACGGGCAACATGACTCAGGGTCCCGGGCGGCCGCTTACCCGGCGGCGCGCGGCCGCGCGCGGTAGGCCTGGACCTCGCCGGAATCGCCCTGCACCAGCAGCAGGTCGCCGGCGGTGACCGGTGCGTTGCTGACGCGCCCACCACCGGGCTTCGCGCGACCGAGTATTTCGCCCGTGGCCGCATCAAGCCAGTGCAAATAGCCTTCGAAGTCGGCGACCACCAAAGTGTCGCCCTGAAGCGCAGGCGCCGTCAGCGCACGATGCAGGAACTGGGCCTGGCGCCACACTTCCGTGCCATCGCGGCGGCGCAACGCGACGACTGTGCTGTCTGCCATCGTCACGTACAGTTGCTCCGCATCGGCAGCCATGCCGCGGTAGCTCGACATGTCCCGTCCCCACCAGATCTGGCCGGATTCCCGCGAGAGCATCGCAACGCGCCCCTGGTAACCGACCACATAGACATCCTGGCCGATGACATGAACCGGTGAATCGATGTCGGCAAGACGCTCGATTTCGGTTCGACCGTGGGACGGTGCGACAGTCGCGGTCCACAGCAGGTCGCCGGTTGAAAGCGCGAGCGCAACGACTTTGCCGCTGTCGAATCCCGCCAGCACCATGTCGCCGTCGATGATCGGCGCGCCATTGCCGCGCAGTGTCAGTTTGGGCACGGGCTGTTCATAGCTCCAGGCCTCGGTGCCGTCGGCAACGCGCAAGGCCCTCAGCTTGCCGTCGACGGTGCGCACAATGACCAGACCGGCGCTGATGGCCGGGGCCGACAGCACTTCTCCACCGACCGCCACCTGCCAGCGCGTAGCACCGGTCCCGGCATTCAGTGCCAGCACCTGGCCCGCAATCGTGCCGGCGACCACCAGGCCCTCGCCAATCGCCGGGCCGCCGCTCAGGTCGAGATCGGTCGATGTGCGCCACAGGCTGTGTCCGCTGCCGAGTTCCAGCGCCTGGACATCGCCGCTATGACCCGCGACATAGACGTGGTCATCCAGAACGGCCGGACGCAGTCCAAGGCGCAGGACGGCGTCGCCGCCCTTGGTCCCGATGCTCCAGACATGATCGGGTTTCAGCTTGACGGTGAAATTCACCAGCTCGGCTGGCGGCTCCAGGTCTTTTTCTTTGCTGCAGGCAATCAGGGTCAACACAAGCGCCAGCAGCCAGGCAATTCTCTTCATCCGCATTCCTCATTCAGCCGCGGTCGTCGCCGACAGTTCGTCGATTTTCAATCTCAACAGCTCCTGGTCGACCAGGCCGTCCGCGGTCTTGCCTTCCTCCGCTGCCGACTGTGCCTCCCGATAGGCCACCAGCGCGTCCGCCGACTGCCCGCGCGCCATCATGACGTCACCACGCAATTCAGCCACACGCGCGGCGACCGCGGGATTCTCGACGGCCGCGAGTGTCGCGAGGGCTTCGTCATAACTTCCTTTCGCGAGCTGCACGCGCGCCAACCGAAGTCTTGCGACCAGTGCGAGTTCCGGATCGCGGGTCGAATCCATGACTTCTTTCAGCGTCGCAGCGGCAGCCTCGAGGTCACCGGACTCGATGTCGAGCCGCGCGAGCACCAGCAAGGTCTGATCGGCATAGGGTGTATCGGTGTACTCGGCGGTGATCTTGCTGGCAATCTGCAGGCCTTCCTCGCGCTGGTTGCGGCCGAGCGCATCCAGCATCGCGGAGAATTGCTGCTCCGCTTCCTGGGACCGCGCAGTCTGATGCGCGTTCCACCAGCGGTAGCCGAACACGCTGCCAAGGCCGAGCACGACACCGGCCACCAGCCAGAGCCAGTTCTCACGCAGCCAGTGCCTGAGCTGCTCCGCCTGCTCGCGTTCCGACAGATACTCATCGACCATCGCCGCTCCTCGAAGTCATCTTGCGGCCGAGCAATGATGCAATGCGCCCGGGCAACTCGTCCCAGGGGCAGTCCTGCTGGCTTGCTTCGCCACGCAGCGTCCTGACCGCAGCAGAGCTTCGCGCCATCTCGTCGTCGCCGATGATCAATGCAAGCGTAGCGCCGCTCTTGTCCGCGCGCTTCATCTGCGACTTCAAGCTTCCGCCACCCATATTGACCTGGACACCGGCGCCCGGCAGCGCATCCCGCAGCTGCTCGGCAATTGCGAGCCCGGCGCGCTCCGCGCGAGCACCCGACAGGACCAGATAAACAGCAGGCACAGCGGCTCTTGCCGCCGTTCCCGTAGCCTGCAGCATGGCGACGATTCGCTCGATGCCGAGCGCCCAGCCGATCGCGGGCGTCGGGTCGCCGCCCAGTTGCGCGACCAGGCCATCATAGCGGCCGCCGGAACATACGGCATCCTGGGTGCCGAGTGAAGTCGTGGTCCATTCAAAGACGGTGCGCGTGTAGTAGTCGAGACCACGGACCAGCCGCAGATCGACGTCGTATGGAATCCCGCAGGCGCCGAGCAGGTCGCAGAACCGGTCAAAATGCTCGCGCGAGGCGACGTCGAGATGATCGGTCAGCACCGGCGCGCCGGCTATCACTTCCTGCATCGCGGGGTTCCTCGAGTCGAGGATCCTCATCGGATTGGACTCGAGGCGGCGCAGGCTGTCGGCATCCAGCCCGGCACGGTGGCGCTCGAAATAAGTCACCAGCAGCGCGCGATATTGCCGGCGCGATTCCGGTGTGCCGAGCGAGTTGACACGCAGGCGCACGTCGCTGATGCCCAGCATCCGCCACAGGCGCGCCGAAATCTGGATCACCTCGACATCGACATCGGGGCCCTCGTATCCGAAGGCTTCGCAATCAATCTGGTGGAACTGGCGGTAACGGCCCTGCTGCGGCCTCTCGTGCCGGAACATCGGCCCCGATGTCCAGAGTCTCTGCTTCTGGTTGTGCAGCAGCCCGTGCTCAATCGCGGCCCGCACCAGCCCCGCGGTTGCCTCGGGTCGCAGGCTCAGGCTGTCTCCACCGCGGTCCTCGAAGCTGTACATCTCCTTTTCGACGATATCCGTGTGCTCGCCGATCGAGCGCTGGAACAGCTCCGTGTGCTCGACCAGCGGGACCCGGCACTCCTGATAGCCATAATCCGCAAAGAGTTCGCGGGCGCTCCGCTCCACCAGCTGCCACCAGGGCAACTGGTCCGCGAGCAGATCGTTCATTCCACGGACGGCCTGGAGTTTCCTTTCCATGGCCTAGTAGCGTGCGCTCGACCACCAGAAAGCGGCGACGACTGCGATGGCGAGCAGTACTGCGGCGATCGGCCATGCCCAGCGCGCGTGATCGCGAACCTTCGGGCGCAAGTCCATCGCCGGCAGGAAGCTGGGCTCGGGCATCTCGCCGCTGCCAAATGCGGCCAGGATCTCGTCCTCGGGCA
>CAYYQQ010000109.1:5237-9052 GCA_964473595.1 uncultured Steroidobacteraceae bacterium
TGCTTTTCGGCACGCTTGGTGTCCAGCAACCGCTCATAGACCAGGCCGGCAGCGAGTTGCACCGTCAGGTCGTGCGGATTCAGCGCAAGCGCCCTTTCGACCTTGTCGCGCGCGACCGACAGCTGGTCGCGTTTCATGTACTCCATGGCGAGACGGGCATTGATTTGCGCCGCCTCCTTCAGCGGGTCGGGCGAGGTATTCTGCGCCGGCACCGCTGCGGCCAGCAGCAGCGCCATCAGGAATGCCGCAATGCGCGGGATCATGCCCGCACCGCGAGTCTGACCGGCTTGCTGCCGAGCCTGACCAACGTGCGATCCAGCACCTGGCCCCTGAGCTGGCCGCAGGCCGCGTCGATATCGTCACCCCGGGTTCGCCGCACGGTTGCCATCACGCCTCCCTGTGCCAGCAGGTCGCGGAACCGCTGGATTGCCGCGGCCGGCGAGCGCCGATACCTGGTGCCAGGGAATGTATTGAACGGGATCAGATTCACCTTGGCATCATGACCGCGCAGCAGTCCCGCAAGTTCCCGCGCGTGCTCGGGTTGGTCATTGATACCGTCCAGCATCGTGTACTCGAATGTGACGCTGCGGCCATTCTGGCGCTCGAGGTAATGCCAGCTGGCGGCCAGCAACTCCGCGATCGGGTGTTTGCGGTTGATCGGCACCAACTCGTCGCGCAGCCGGTCATTCGGCGCATGCAGCGACACGGCAAGTGCCACGTTGCAATCCTCAGCGAGGCGGTAAATCTGCGGCACGAGGCCGGACGTGGAAAGCGTGACGCGCCGGCGCGACAGGTCGTATCCGAGATCGTCGAGCATCAACTGCATGGCTGGTAGCACGTTCTTGTAGTTGGCGAGCGGCTCGCCCATGCCCATCAGGACGACATTCGTGATGACGCGCTCGCCGTCCGGCTCGCGCCCGAGCTCACGATTGGCGAGCCATACCTGACCGATGATCTCGGCTGCGGTCAGATTACGATTGAATCCCTGCTGGCCGGTCGCGCAGAACGAGCAGTCCAGTGCACAGCCGATCTGGCTCGAGATGCAGAGCGTCCCGCGCCCCGGTTCCGGTATGAAAATCGTCTCAATGACCTGCTCATTGCCCGCGGCTCCTGGCATGCGCAGCAGCCATTTCCGCGTGCCGTCCGCCGAAGTCCTTGCGCTCAGGATCTCCGGCACGCGTACTTCGGCCACGCCCGCGAGCAGCGCGCGGAAGTCCTTCGCAAGATCGGTCATGCGCGCAAAGTCGGACTCGCCGCGGCGATAGATCCACTTCAGCAACTGGCGCGCGCGGAAGGACTTTGCGCCAAGCGTAGCGACGAAGGCTTCCAGTTCGGACCGATTGAGCCCCAGCAGGTTGCTGCGCTCGAAGGCCTGGTCGTTCATCGTCTCACCGGCCTCAGCGAGTCCGCGCGCAGAGCGCGAGGTCCGCGAAAAAATATGTAATCTCGCGCGCGGCATTCTCGACACTGTCGGATCCGTGTACGACATTCTCCTCGATGCTGATCGCCAGGTCGGCGCGAATCGTTCCGGGTGCCGCCTTCTTCGGATCGGTCGCTCCCATGATCTCGCGATTGCGTGCAACAGCCGACTCGCCTTCCAGGACCTGCACCATCACCGGGCCCGACGTCATGTAGGTGCACAGGTCCCTGAAGAACGGGCGTTCGCGGTGCACGGCGTAGAAGCCTTCCGCCTGTCCCTGCGTCAGTTGCAGCATCCGGGCGCCGATGATCGCGAGGCCGGCGCGCTCGAATCGGCGATAAACGTCGCCTATCAGGTTGCGTGCCACGCCGTCCGGCTTGACGATGGACAAGGTACGCTCAATCGCCATGGATTCCTCATGCGATGGGACAGGATTGGACCGCGCATTCTAGCCCCCGCGACCCCGGGCCGGCAATCGCCGGGAGCGTGGAAGTGCCTGCCGCGAAAGGAAAAATCAGACGCTGAAGCTTTCGCCGCAGCCGCATTCGCCGCGCACGTTCGGGTTGCGGAAGCGAAATGCCTCATTGAGCCCGTGGCGGACGAAATCGATCTCGGTGCCGTCGATCAGCGCAAGGCTTTCGGCATCGACCAGGACCTGGACGCCCTGGCTCGCGAAGACGCGATCCTTGACCTGCACTTCATCGGCGTAGTTCACGACGTAGGCGAAGCCGGAGCAGCCGGTCTTGCGCACGCCGAGGCGCAGGCCGACGCCATGGCCACGCTCAGCAATGAAATGGCGGACGCGGTCAGCTGCGGCTGGGGTCAGGGTGATTGCCATGCTGAGGTCAATTGTACCGCAAGCGCCCGGGTCAGCATCCCGAACAGCGCATCCTCGACTACCAGCAGTCGACCGAGTTTTTCGGGTGACGCATCGAGTTCCGTGGCCAGGCGCCGCGCGTCGCAGGCGGCCTGCCCGTCGATGCGCTGACCATGCATGCGGCTGGCGGCCAGCGCCGCTGCCGCGAGCGTATGCGGACATCCCCAGGCGCGAAACACGCAATCGGCGATATGGCCGTCTTCGATCCGCGCATCAAAGCGGACCCAGGCGCCGCGGTCGAGCGCAATCGCCTCGCCATGGACCACCGCGCCGGGGCCCGGCGCCAGGTCGCCGGCATGCGGCAGCCGCTCGAACAGCTCGCGCACCAATGGTGAATACAGCGCGCGGATCTCGCTCATGCGAGCCGTTCGATCGCGCCGGCAGGCAGCACAGCGCGCAGGCGGCGCACGCAGGCCACGAGCAGCCTGGTGGCGCGATCGATCTCCGCTTCCGTCGTTTCGCGTCCAAAACTCAGCCGCACCGAGGCCTGGGCCGCCAGATCTGACAGTCCGAGCGCGCGCAGGACATAGGAGGGCTCGGCCGTCGCCGAGCTGCAGGCCGAACCACTCGACGCCGCCAGCCTGCCATCGAGAGCAAATAACAGGCTTTCGCCCTCCACGCCCGGAAAACGGACATTCAGGATCCCCGGCAGGCCGGGTTCAGCCACGCCGTTGCGCGCTACCGGCGCCGCGGCCTGAAGGCCGGCCCAGAGCCGCTCGCGCAGCGCGCGAATGCGCGCGGGCTCGGTGGCAAGACCCGCGCGGGCGAGTTCGCAGGCAAGGCCGAATCCGACAATCTGGTGCGTGGCCAACGATCCTGCGCGCAGCCCGCGCTCGTGGCCGCCACCGAACTGCAATGGCTGCAGCGCGGGGCGCGGACGGTGTTTCAGGTAAAGCGCACCGACGCCCTTAGGGCCGCCGAGCTTGTGCGCGCAGTAACTCAGCAGCGACACGCCCATTTGCTCCACGTCGATCAGCAGCTTGCCCGCGCTCTGGGCGGCGTCGACGTGGAATGCAACGCCTCGCTCGCAGCACAGCCACCCGATGGCGGCAATGTCATTGATCACGCCGGTCTCGTTGTTCGCATGCATCAACGAGACCAGCGCCGTGTCGGGCCGCAAGGCTGCCGCAATCTGCCCGGGATCCGCGCTACCATCGCTGCGGGGCGCAAGCCAGCTCAGTGCGAATCCTTCGCGCTCGAGCTGGCGACAGGCATCGAGCGCTGCGCGATGCTCGGTGCGTGCCGTCACGACATGGCGCTTATCGCTGCCGGCCGCGCGCGCGGCACCGAGGATCGCGAGATTCACGCTCTCGGTCGCGCCGGATGTGAATACGATGGATCCGGGCGGTGCTCCGATCAGGCGCGCAACCTGCCCGCGCGCAAGTTCCACACGCGCCGCCGCCGCGCGACCCGGCGCATGCGCGGAGGCCGGGTTGCCTTGCAGCGTGGGATCACGCAGACATTCGCTCATGAGATCCGCGACCCGCGGATCGAGCGGCGCAGTCGCCGCGTAATCGA
>CAYYQQ010000110.1:0-8514 GCA_964473595.1 uncultured Steroidobacteraceae bacterium
AACCGCGCACATCCGTGTCGAGTCGCACCTGCTCCTGCCCGCTGAACACGCGCACTGCGCGTGCGGTGCCCTCGTTCATGGCCCGGTCCGGATCGGCGGCCAGGCTCTCGAGCCAAGCCAGTGCGCGCTCGATGTCCGCTTCCGGGTAACCAACCTGTTCCAGCTCCTGCTTCAAAGCCTCCCGACTCGGCGCGCTGTCGTCATCCGCGTCCAGGAAGTTCTCGAACAGGTGGATCAGAATGTCGAGAACGCTTTCCTTCATCGGGTCTGCCTCGGTGGAGTCCGGCTGTAACGCCCGCCGGCTAGCGACTCGATCCGACCTTCCAGTTCGAGCAGTTGCAACATCGAGGCAACGGCATGGGCCGGAAAGCCCGTTCTTTCGACCAGTCTGTCGAGATCCGCCGGCTCGAAACCGAGCGCATTCAACAGCATTTCTTGCGCGCTGTCCAACCCGTCGCTGGAATTGCGAACCCTGCCCGAGGTTTGCGCGCCCGTGACGGCCGCTGCCGAGAGGTCCCGGAAGCCAATCGTGGCGAGCACATCCTCGGGTGATTCGACGAGTGCCGCACCGTCCTTGATCAGTCGATGGCAACCGCGCGCGAGCGCGTTATGTATGGAGCCGGGCACGGCCATTACGTCCCGTCCCTGCTCACCGGCGAGCCGCGCCGTGATCAACGAGCCCGAGCGCGCCGCCGCCTCGATGACCAGAACGCCGCGTGCGAGCCCCGAGAGCAGGCGGTTGCGGCGCGGGAAGTTCGTCGCGAGTGGCGCCGTGCCCATGGAGAATTCCGAGACCAGCGCGCCCTGCGTTGCGATCGCGGCGGCGAGTGCGGCGTGCTCCGCGGGGTAGACCTGATCGAGCCCGGTGCCACAGACCGCGATCGTCATGCCGCCCGCGGCGAGCGCACCACGATGCGCGGCGGCGTCGATGCCGGTGGCAAGACCGCTGGTGATCGTGAGTCCGGCGGCGGACAGGCGTCCGGCGAAGCTGAAAGCGGTCTCGCGTCCCGCGGCCGTGGCGGAGCGGCTGCCGACGATCGCGAGTTGCGGCATGGACAGTGCCGATGGCTCGCCTTCGACAAAAAGCGCAACCGGTGCACCCGCCGTGGCCGCGAGTTGCGGCGGGTAGGCCGGGTCGTCGGCCGTGAGCAGGCAATGCCCGCGGACTTCGAGCCAGCGCAGGTCGCGCTCGAGCGCAATTTCATTTGGTTTCGCAAGCGCGAGCAACCCGGCGCGCGTGACGCCCGCGCGGGCGAGCTCCGCTGCTGAAGCGGCGAGCAGTGCCTCGGGTCCGCCCAGTTGCTCGAGCAGTGCCAAGGCATCAACGATATTTATCCCCGGCACGCGGGCGAGACGCAGCCAGGCGCTGTGCGCTGCGGTTTGGGCACCCGTCGTCACCGGACCATGATCCGGAATCGGAGGTCCGCGGGGCATGGCGATTTGCGCTGTGAAGTGGCAGAAATAGCTGGGTGGCGTGGCGCCTAGTCATTGATTTTGCGCAAGATTCTCTATCAGACTGATTCCTGGGTAGCCGATCGTCCATCTTTGGGATATGGCGTACCCCGGGGAAGCAGTGATGACGCAATGACTTCATTCCGACGGTAACTGCCAATGGCAGCGCCGAGGTCGCGGCCCTTGCGGAACTGCTGATCCGCCCCAGCCGCACAGCGAGCCTGGTGACCTTTGACCTGCTCGACCTGATTTAGCGGATCAGAGGGCACTTTCCGCCGAAACGTTGCATGGCCTGGCTTGGCGACTACGGCCTGGATGAATCCGGGGTGCGCAGGGTGATGACTGTGCCCGAGCGCTATCGGCCGCGGCGCCCCCCGCAGTCACCTACGCCGTGGGGAGACTGATCTGCCCTCGGCTATTGCCCGCCTGCGAGCGCCGCGTAGTCCAGGGAATGGCGACAGTCGATCAGCCGGCCCGCCGGCGGCATCGGGTACTTGAGGCCGGTCGCGCAGTTGAATAGCAACGCCTGCTCGTCGCGCCCGACCTCACCGCTTGCAAGCGCCGCGTGCCAGGCGGCGTAGGTCGCCGCACCCTCGGGGCACAGCAGCAGCCCCTCGACACGCGCCATCTCGGCTTGTGCATCCATGATCGCCTCGTCATCAACTGAAATCGCGAAGCCGCCGCTTTCGCGGATCGCGCGCAAGATCAGGAAATCGCCGATCGCGGCCGGCACGCGGATGCCGGAGGCCAGGGTATGAGCGTCCTTCCAGGGCTCAGCGTGCTCGCGGCCTTCCCGCCATGCCTTCACGATCGGTGCGCAGCCGGCGGCCTGGACGGCGACCATGCGCGGACGCCGCGAGCCGATGAAGCCGATGGCCTCGAGTTCTGCGAAGGCCTTCCACATGCCGATCAACCCGGTGCCGCCGCCGGTTGGGTAAAAGATTGTGTCGGGCAGTTGCCAGTCGAGTTGCTCGGCAAGCTCGATGCCCATCGTTTTCTTGCCCTCGATACGGTAGGGCTCCTTGAGCGTGGAAACGTCGAACCAGCCCATCTTCGTCTTGCCCTCGTTGACCAGGCGTCCGCAATCGTTGATGAGCCCGTTGACGAGGAAGACCCGCGCGCCCTGCAATGCGATTTCGCGCACATTGACCTCGGGCGTGTCGTCCGGGCAGAACACCCAGGATTCGATGCCTGCGCGGGTCGCGTAGGCCGCGAGCGCGGCGCCGGCGTTGCCATTGGTCGGCATGGCCATGTGCCTGATGCCGAACTCCTTCGCCATTGACACTGCGAGTGCGAGACCGCGCGCCTTGAACGATCCGGTCGGCAGGCGGCCTTCTTCCTTGACCAACAGCGTGCGGGCACCGTGTAGCCGTGCAGCCTTCGGTGCCGCAATGAGCGGCGTGACCGTTTCGCCGAGACTCACGACACTGGCGCTTTGGCGCACCGGCAGGAACTCGCGGTAGCGCCAGAAACCGCCTTCCGCGCGTCGCGCAAGATCGTCCTTGCTGACCGCGCGTCGCAGAGCCTCGAGGTCATAGCGCACCAGCAAAGGCTTGCCGGCGTCCGAGAGCCCATGCAGCTGATCGGCCGCGTAACGTGCGCCGGTCGCGCTGCACTCGAGGTGGGTCGTAAAGGTCTTGAACTCCCGCATGGGACATTGTGCGGGATCAGCCCGGAATAGGAGAACCCCCGCAGGGGCAGCGCTGCCCAGTGCGGGGGTTCTTGGCCCGCTGGCGATTGTCGGCTTTTTCCTCGACGCCCGATGCGTGCGCCTGCCGGCGCTTCACCGGGTTTACCGGCAATCTTCCCCTCGTCGGACGGGCCCGACTCAGGCGCCCCGATTGCGGGGCCCGCGTTGTGTCCAGCGACCTCACAACGCATGCGGCAAGGTCGAATCCCCACCGCACTTCCTTTCGGCACTATCGTGCGGAAAGGCACTCATTCACGAATTTCCCGTCCCGTGAATGCAATGACACCATCTCGAACTTCCGTGGTCTGCGCAATACGGACTTATACCTACGCTGGCGGCGCGGAAAAAAAAGCGCCGGCCACGTGGCCGGCGCTTTGTTTCGCGAGCTGGATCGGATCTAGGGCTTGCGGACGGTGTCGCCCATCCTGATTTCGCGGCTCGATTCCATCGTGAGGCCGTAGCTCAGGCGGTCGAAGGTCTTGAAGATTATCACGAGGCCGATGCGCTCCTCGGGGAGGCGCACTTGCCGACTGACCGCGTTGGCGCTCTTGTCCAAGACTTCCTCGCCCGCTTCCCAGATCGCGAGCACGTGTCCTGGTGCAAGACCCTGGCTCGAGCCGCGATTGATGACCACGACATCGAACTCACCCACAGCCGTGTGCTGATAGCCGCCCGAGACCGATATGATCGTGCCGTCGATCGCGGTCGCCGGCGCGCGCGGAATGAAATCCAAGTTCACTTCAACGACATTCGGCAGCAGGATGTCGCCTTCAGTCGTCTCGCGCGCGGAATCGACGACGAACAGCGTGGCCGGATCTCCCACCTGCCTGAGATCGGCCTGACCGGCGTACATACCCTGGTAACCCAGTACGTCGCCAGTGTCCGGATCTTTCAATTCGTCGCCGATGTGATAGATGTTGTAGCGGCCGCCGAGTGTGGAATCCTCGAAACGGCGAACGTAGATATCATTGCCCGCGGCTGAAATCAGGCGTTGATCGCGCCCGCGCACGACATAGGGCGCAGCATTGACCTGCTCCGCGGCCAGCAAGGTGGGCCGCGATGTGAACGAAGCGATCCGGTCATATGGGATGGCATTGATCGCTTCCGACAGTGGATTCTCGCGCACGCGCGGGGAGAGGCGCACAGGTCCGCCACTCTCGAGCACGAGCCGCGGCTGTCCTTCAACCCAGGTCAGCGCGAGCACGTCGCCGGGGTAGATCAGGTGCGGATTCGCGACCTGCGGATTGATGTGCCAGATCTCCGGCCAGTACCATGGATCGGTCAGGAACTTGGCCGAGATATCCCACAGCGTGTCGCCTTTCTGGACCGTGTAGCGCTCGGGCGCGTCGGGTGCGACCGGGATGACGCTGCGGTCGATGCCCTGCTGCTGGCCGATGGCGACACCAGCCGGGAAGGCGATGGACAACACGAGTGCCACGAGCGCGGCACCGGCCAGGCTAATGACGGGGCTGCGGGATGAAGAATTGCCAGGCGATGCCATGCGAGTTGCTCCCTCACTGCCGGGGTGGCCCGAACGATCGTATACTTCCGGGCTACCAAACGCGCATAAGTCTATGCTTCGACGAACTTTAACAGCATTCCCCGGTCAGTTACACGCGCCCACGGCCCCACTCACATGACGCGCCTCACAATCCTGGAGTATCCGGACCCCCGATTGCGTACCCGGGCGGTTCCGGTGGACGCCGTGGACACCGCATTGCGTGAACTGATCGACGACATGCTGGAGACCATGTATTCCGCCAATGGCGTCGGCCTGGCCGCGACGCAGGTCGATGTGCACCGGCGGTTGCTGGTCGCCGACGTTTCCGAGGGGCGCAATGATCCGCGCGTCTTCATCAATCCGGAGATCCTCGACAAGGGCGGAACGACGACCTCGCAGGAAGGCTGCCTGTCGGTGCCCGGCTATTACGATGAAATTGAGCGCGCGGAGAGCGTGCGTGTACGCGCGCTGGGTCGCAATGGCAGGCCATTCGAAGTCGAACTCGACGGCCTGCTCGCGATCTGCCTCCAGCACGAAATCGATCATCTCGACGGCAAGCTGTTCGTGGACTACCTGTCGGAGATGAAGCGCCAGCGCGTGCGCAAGAAGCTGGAAAAAGACCGCCGCCTGCGCGCGGAAGGCCGGACTCCGGCGCCCGCTCGCGCACCGGCAATCTGACCGGTTGGCCGCCGTGGACAGGAGCCTGGCGGTCGCGTTCGCCGGAACCCCCTCATTCGCCGTACCGGCGCTCGATGCGATCGCTGCGTCGCACCACCGGTTGATCGTCGTCTACACGCAGCCGGACCGGCCTGCCGGGCGTGGTCGCGAGCTTGCCGCAAGTCCCGTCAAGGTACGCGCGCTTTCCTTGGGTTTGCCCGTCGAGCAGCCGGAAACGCTGCGTGATCCCGAGGCGCCGGCCCGACTTTCCGGTCATTCGCCGGATGTCATGGTGGTCGTCGCCTATGGGCTCTTGTTACCGCCGGCGGTGCTCGACGTCCCACGCCTCGGTTGCCTCAACATCCACGCTTCGATGTTGCCGCGCTGGCGTGGCGCGGCGCCGGTTGCGCGCGCCATCGAGGCGGGCGACAAGACGACCGGCGTCTGCATCATGCGCATGGAAACGGGCCTCGACACCGGGCCGGTCATGTTGCGCAAGGAACTTTCGATCGGACCCATTGAAACCGCAGGCGAACTCGAGGCGCGCCTGGCCGCGGATGGTGCGGGCCTGATTGTCGCGGCGCTCGATGCGCTCGCGGAGGACCGCGCAAGCTTCGAGCCGCAGGACCCGGCGGGCGCGACATACGCACGCAAGCTGCAGAAATCGGAGGCGCGCATAGCCTGGCAGGAACGGGCCGAAGTCATCGAGCGCCGGATCCGTGCGCAGAATCCCTGGCCGGTCGCCGAGACACGGCTCGAGGGCCTGCAACTTCGGATCTGGCAGGCCCGTGTCGTCGCGGCGAGCCCGGGCCCCCGGCCGGGCACGATTCTCGCCGCAGGGCCGGATGGCGTGGTTGTGATGACCGCTGTGGATGCGCTCGCGATCGAGCGCCTGCAATTGCCGGGTCGCCGAGCGGTGACCGCGGCGGACTTCGCAAACACACGCGGCTTCGTCGGCCTGGTGCTGGTCTGAGCGTGGGCGCTGCAGCGGGAATCCGCGCGGCCGCGGCCCGCGCCGTGGCCGCGGTCGCCGGGAAGGGGCAGAGACTCGAGTCGACGCTCGCCGAGGTCGTGCCGGAACGGGCGCAGCGCCCGGCGATCCAGTCGCTGGTATTCGGCACCGTGCGCTGGTACTTCGAGCTCGATGCCTGCCTCACGCTGATGCTCGACCGGCCGGACGCCGCGCTCGATCCCGAGATTCGCGCGCTCGCGCTGGTCGGTCTCTTTCAACTGGCGCACGGGGCGACACCAGCTCATGCGGCGGTGGCGGAAACCGTCGAGGCGACGCGTGCGCTCGGGCGGCCGCGCGCGGCGGGTCTCGTCAATGCGCTGTTGCGGCGCTTCCAGCGCGAGGGCGAGGCGATCATGAGCAGGGCGCATGAAAGGCCGGAGGCGCGCTACGCCCATCCAGCCTGGCTCCTGGATGCGCTCACGTGCGATTGGCCGGAACTGTGGCAGGTCCTGGTGGCGGCGGGCAACGCGGAGCCACCGATGTGGTTGCGCGTCAACCGCAGGCAGGGGAGCCGCGACGAATATCGCGCGCGACTCGCCGCAGCCGGCATGGTCACCGAGAACTGCGCATTCGCGCCGGAGGCGCTCAGGCTTTCCGAGCCCGTGAATGTCGGCGAATTGCCTGGCTTCGCGCAAGGCGCGGTGTCCGTGCAGGACGCTGCCGCACAGCTCGCGCCGTACTGGCTCGCAGCTGGCAGAGGCATGCGCGTGCTCGACGCCTGCGCCGCGCCGGGCGGCAAGACCTGCCACATCCTCGAGCTTGAGCCCGGTATCGCGGAACTCGTCTCACTCGATGTCGATCCGGCGCGCAGCGCGCGTACCGCGGGCAGCCTTTCGCGCCTGGGACTCGCTGCCACGGTCGTCGTCGGCGATGCCGCAACAACCGCCTGGTGGGACGGCAGGGCCTTTGACCGGATCCTGCTCGACGTGCCCTGTTCAGGGACGGGCGTGATCCGCCGCCATCCCGATATCAAGCTGCTGCGCCGTCCCGATGACATCCCGCGCTTCGCGGGCAGGCAATTCGCGCTGCTGCGCTCGGTCTATGCCCTGCTCGCAGCCGGGGGCCGGCTGCTGTACGCAAGCTGTTCCGTGCTGCGCGCGGAAAATGCGGCCGTGGTCGGCGAATTCCTGGCAACCGAGCCCACGGCTTCGGATGCGACCGAATCTGCTAGGCTTTTGCTGCCGGGCGTCGCGCCGGTGCAGGGCCCGGGGCCGGGCTGTGCGCTGCCCTGCGGCGCGGCCGACGCCGATGGCTTCTATTACGCCTGCCTTGAGAAGCGGGCCTGAGGAACCGGCGTGCATTTGACGCGATGGCGACATCCCGGGCTGGTCTTCATTGCGGCGATGCTGTTCGCGGCGCCGGCCCTGCGTGCGGAGGCCTCCGACGAGGGCCGCTTCGAGATCCGCAACGCCTACGTGGAGCTGGTGGCGGGCATCTGGCAGCTCGATGTGCGGCTCGACCTCGGGCTGTCCGAGGCGGCCCGGCAGGCCTTGGACGAGGACGTGCCCCTCACCCTGCTGCTCGAAGCCGAGGCGACCACGGCGCGGCGTTTCCTGCCTGACGATACGGTCATATCGCTGACGCGGCAGTGGCAGCTCGCGCATGACGCGATCGCCGACCGTTATGTCGTGAGTGACCCGCTGAGCGGCGAGCACACGAGCCACGCCTCGCGCGAGGAGGCGCTTGCAGCGCTCGCGCGGATCAGCGCGCTGCAACTCGCGGATACGGCGCAACTGCCGCCGGATGGGCGGTTCGAGATGCGCGTGCGCGCATCGGTCGAGATCGGCGAGTTGCCTGCCGCGATCAAGATCCTGCTGTTCTGGAAGAGTTGGTCGCGCAGCACCGACTGGTACGTCTGGAGCGTGCGGCCATGACGCAGCGCTGGCTACCGATTGCGGCCGGCGTCGGCATCGTAGTCTGGGTCGTGGCGCTCGCGCTGCTCGCGGTCACCGCGGAAGGCTCGCAACGCCTTGGCCAGCTGCAGCCGTGGATCCTCCTGATCAATATCGCGGGCGTTGTCGTGCTGCTCGCGCTGATCGGCAGCCGGCTGACCGATTTCGCCCGCGACTGGCGCCGGCGCGTGCCGGGCTCGCGATTGCGCGGCCGGACGATCCTCATGTTCGGCGGGCTCGCGATCGCGCCGCTGTTGCTCGTGTTCACCTTCTCCGTGCTGTTCCTGACGCGTGGCATCGACAGCTGGTT
>CAYYQQ010000111.1:0-8480 GCA_964473595.1 uncultured Steroidobacteraceae bacterium
TCGATGGAAAAACCTGCGGATCACTATCGCGAGATCCGGCACCTTGGCAAGCTGGTCACCGACATGGTGCACGATGCGCTGCACGCATTCGCGCGCCTCGATGCCGACGAGGCCTTTGAAGTCGCGCGCCGCGACCGCAAGGTCGATGAGGAATACGAAGCCATCCAGCGCCAGAGCATCACTTTCATGATGGAAGATCCGCGCTCGATCCGGCGCGCGCTCGAAGTCATGTGGGTGGTTCGTGCCATGGAACGCATCGGCGACCATGCCAAGAACATCTGCGAGTACACCGTCTACATGGTCCATGGCAAGGACATACGGCACCTGTCGCTCGACGATGCCGAGCGGCAGATTCGCGGTTCAGCCCAGGAGCGCCAGGGCTGAAGATGCCAACCCGGAGTACGGGCAATTGGCTCGGGTTCCTGGCCTGCGCGGTAGCGCTCTGCGTCGCGTTCTATTCGCAATACGTCCTCGAGTTTCAGCCTTGCCATCTGTGCATTTTCCAGCGCTTCACGGTTGCAGCTCTTGGCCTCGCGTTCCTGCTCGCCGCGCTCTTCCCGGCCGGCGGTTTTCGTGGCGCGCTCTACGCGTTCCTGATCGGCGTCACCGGGCTTGCAACGCTTGCAACGGCGGGTCGCCATGTCTGGATCCAGATGCAGCCGCCGGGCTCGACCGCATCCTGCGGTGCAGATCTGGAATTCATGCTCGAGCTTTTTCCGCTGACCGAAGTGATCCTGAAGGTGTTCAAGGCCGGCGGCGAATGCGCGAAGATTGACTTCACGGTGCTGGGCCTGTCGATGCCCGCGTGGGTCTTCGTGTTCGCGCTGGTGCTCACGATTGCGGGGATCTGGAATAACCTGCGCAGGATCGGTGGCGCCGGAAGCGTTACAAGAGGCGCGTGAGCAAGGCCTGATAGACGCGTTGCAGCATTTCGAGTTCCTCGATGCGGCAGCATTCGTCGATCATGTGGATGGTCTCATTGACGAGACCCAGTTCGATGACCTCGGCGCCCATCGGCGCGATGAAGCGCCCGTCGGAGGTGCCGCCACCGGTGGACAATTCCGGCGTCCGGCCGCTGATCTCGCGCACCGCCGCGACCGCCGCCGCTGCCAGCTTTCCCGGCGGCGAGTAATACGGCATGCCGGATTCATACCATTCGAGCGAATAACGCAATTCATGGCGGTCGAGGATCGCCGTGATCGTTTTCTTCAGGCCCTCAGGAGTCTGCGCGGGTGACCAGCGCAAGTTGAAGCGCGCTTTCAGCTCGCCGGGAATTACGTTGGGCGCACCCGTGCCGGCATTGAGATTGCTGACCTGGAATGTGGTCGGCTGGAAATGCTCGCTGCCGGCGTCCCAGACGCGCGTAGTCAGCTCGACGAGCGCCGGTGCCAGGCGGTGAATCGGGTTGTCCGCGCGCTCCGGATAGGCGACATGCCCCTGTGCGCCATGCACGGTCAGTCGTCCCGACAGCGAGCCGCGCCGCCCGACGCGTATCGTGTCGCCAAAGACCTGCAGGCTTGACGGTTCACCGACGAGGCAATAGTCGATGCGCTGGCCGCGCTCTCGGAGGACCTCGACCACGCGCCGCGTGCCGTCGACGGATCGTCCTTCCTCATCGCTGGTGATCAGAAATGCGATCGAACCATTGAATTGCGCGTGAGCGGCGACGAATTCCTCCGTCGCGGTGATCATTGCCGCAAGCCCGCTCTTCATGTCGGCGGCGCCGCGCCCGAACAGCTTGCCGTCGCGGATGACGGGCTGGAATGGGTCGGACTGCCATTGCTCGAGTGGCCCCGGTGGAACGACGTCCGTGTGGCCGGCAAAGCAGAGGACGGGCCCCTGGCCCCCGCAATGCAGCGCCCAGAAATTATCGACCTCGCCGAAGCGCATCCGCTCGACTGTGAAGCCCAGCGGCTCGAGCCGCGCGATCAGGAGTTCCTGGCAACCACCGTCGGCTGGGCTCACCGATGCGCGGGATACGAGCTGGCGGGTCAGGTCGAGCGTGGACGACATCGGTGCGGAAACTCCGAAGCGCGAGGCCTGGGCGGGCGCGGCCCTTTATACGGGCGCGCCCCCGGCGCAGCAAGCCTCTGCCTGAAACAATTCGGTAACAAAGCGGGCGTAGAAAGGGTGGGGTGCCGTCCTGGGGCAGGTCGGTGCCTGCCGTCGTGAACCCGCGGGGATGGGGATGCAGACCTCTACCTTGATTCTGGCGCTCCTGGTGCTGACAGCCATTGCCTATCAGCTCGGACGTGTGCGCTCGCTGCGTGTCGCCGGTGGCCCGCGCGGCGCGCGCAAGCTGCATTCGCTGCCGTCCTACTACGGCTTGCTGACGGCGATCTGGTGCGGCCTGCCGGCGCTTGCGGTGGTATTGGGCTGGCAGGTGCTGGACGACCGCATCATCGCCGGCCAGGTGATCCAGTCGATGGGAGGTAGCGTCCAGGAATTGGCCCCCGGCGAGCTGTCGCTGGTCCTGAACGACGTGCGCAATGTCGTTGCGGGAAACGTGACGCCGAATGCGGTGGCGCCCGAGATTGCCACGGCCGCCCTGCGCTGGCAGCGGCTCGATGGATTGAGCCACACCAGTGCCGCGGTGCTGGCGCTCTGTGTGGCCCTCGCCGGTGGATGGATCACGCTGTTGCGGATCAAGCCGACGATGCGGGCACGCAATCGCGTCGAGCAGATCGTCCGCGTAGCCTTGATGGGTTGCTCGTTGATCGCGATCCTGACGACCATTGGCATCGTCCTTTCGGTCCTGTACGAATCGCTGCAATTCTTCCGGTTCGTCCCGGTGACCGAATTCATATTCGGCACGCAATGGAGTCCGCAACTCGCTATCCGTGCCGATCAAGTGGGTTCTTCCGGCGCCTTTGGTGCGGTGCCTCTGTTTGCCGGGACCCTGTTGATCTCCTTCATCGCGATGGCGGTCGCCGTGCCGGTTGGGCTGTTTTCCGCAATCTACCTTGCCGAATACGCGAGCCGCGGATTTCGTGCCGTGACCAAGCCGATGCTGGAGGTACTGGCCGGCATTCCCACGGTGGTCTACGGCTTCTTTGCAGCGTTGACCGTCGCGCCGCTGCTTCGCGGCGTCGGCGAGCATCTCGGTCTTGAAGTGGCTTCCGAGAGCGCGCTGGCCGCGGGACTCGTGATGGGAATCATGATCATCCCATTTGTTTCCTCGCTCGCCGACGACATGATCTCGGCTGTGCCGCAGTCGATGCGCGACGGCTCCTATGGACTGGGCGCCACCCGTTCGGAAACGATTCGCAGGGTGGTGTTGCCGGCCGCGCTGCCGGGCATCGTCGGCGGCGTGCTGCTCGCCGTGTCGCGTGCAATCGGTGAGACGATGATCGTCGTGATGGCCGCCGGGCTATCCGCAAACCTCACTGCAAATCCGCTCGAGGCGGTCACGACGGTGACCGTGCAGATCGTGACCCTGCTGGTCGGGGACCAGGAGTTCGACAGTCCGAAGACGCTGGCGGCATTCGCGCTCGGCCTTATGCTCTTCCTGGTCACGTTGCTCCTCAATGTCTTGGCGCTCAAGGTCGTGCGCCGCTACCGGGAGCAATATGAATAAGCCGGTCCCAGCCGCGCAGGATCAATCGCGGATTCGCGAACGTGTCGAGCGCGGACTGCGCCGCCGCTATCGCGCCGAATGGCGCTTCCGGGCATATGGCCTGACCGCGGCAGTTTCCGGTCTGCTGTTTGTCGCCTTCCTGTTTCTGTCGATCATCAGCACGGGCTACACGGCTTTCGTGCAGACCTATATAAGAGTAGACATCAGGTTTGATCCAGAACTGATTGATCCAGAGGGTAAAAAAGATACCGAAACCCTGCGAATGGGCGACTACTCCGGTGTCTTCAAGGAAGCTCTTCGTGAAAAATTTCCGCAGGTCGAGGGAAGACGCGAGCTTCGGCAACTCTACGGACTGATCAGCGACGGCTCCGCGTTCGACCTGCGCGACATGGCTCTCGACGATCCTGGCCTGATTGGGCAGACGCGCGAACTCTGGCTGATGGCTTCCGATGACATCGATCAGCTCGTCAAGGGCAAGATCGATCGCAAATTACCGGAAGACCAACGGGTCATTTCCGACCTGCAGCTCGGCTGGCTCGATGCGCTGACTGGAGAGGATCGCGTCGAGCGGCGATTCAACCGCGTATTTTTCACCGCGGGAGATTCACGTGAGCCGGAACAGGCGGGCGTGCTGGGTGCCGTGGTCGGTTCGTTTCTGACGCTGATGGTGACACTCGTACTGTCGTTCCCGATCGGCGTCGCGGCAGCGGTCTATCTGGAAGAGTTCGCGCCGGCCAACCGCTTTACGGACATCATTGAAGTCAACATCAACAATCTGGCCGCGGTGCCATCCATCGTCTTTGGCCTGCTGGGTCTCGCCGTATTCATTCAGTTCTTCGGGGTACCACGATCGGCGCCCTTGGTCGGCGGCCTGGTGCTGACCCTGATGACATTGCCGACGATCATCATTGCGAGCCGCGCGGCGATCAAGGCGGTGCCGCCATCGATACGCGAAGCCGCGCTCGGCATGGGCGCGTCGCAAGTGCAGGTGGTCGCGCACCATGTATTGCCGCTGGCAATGCCCGGCATGCTCACGGGCGCGATCATCGGCATGGCGCGCGCGCTCGGCGAATCGGCGCCACTGCTGATGATCGGCATGGTCGCTTTCATCGCCGATGTCCCGGGCAGCCTGACAGATCCGGCCACAGTGCTGCCGGTGCAGGTATTCCTGTGGGCCGACAGCCCCGAGCGCGCATTTCTAGAGCGCACTTCGGGGGCTATCATGGTGTTGCTCGCCTTCCTGCTGGTCATGAATGCAGCGGCCGTGATCCTTCGGCAGAAATTCGAGCGGCGCTGGTGAACGTCATGGATTCTGGAGTACCTGGCATGGCAGTCGAATCGCAAACGAAAAGCCGCAGCGCGGCACTCGAGACTGCAACAGCCGCGGCAGGTGGCAGCGAACCGACGGCCCGCCGCACAGTTGGCGACGTGACCGTGCCGAATCCGGTGATGACCTGCCGCCAGGTGAATGTGCATTACGGCGACAAGCACGCGATCCGGGACGTCAGCCTCGACGTCGCACACAATGAAGTCATTGCGATGATCGGGCCGTCGGGCTGCGGCAAGAGCACCTTGCTGCGCTGCCTGAATCGGCTGAATGACACGATCCCGACCGCGGTCGTCACCGGTACCATCACGCTGGATGGGCAGGACATCTACGAACGGCGCCAGGATGTCGTGCAACTGCGTGCCCGTGTCGGCATGGTGTTCCAGAAGCCGAATCCATTCCCGAAATCAGTCTACGAAAATGTCGCCTATGGGCCGCGGATTCACGGGCTCGCCGCGGATCGCACCGAGCTCGACGAGATCGTCCAGAGCAGCCTGCAGCGCGCAGGGCTCTGGGAGGAAGTGAAGGATCGCCTCGACCAGCCCGGCACGGCATTATCCGGGGGCCAACAGCAGCGGCTCTGCATCGCGCGAACGATCGCCGTTGGCCCGGAAGTGATCCTGATGGACGAGCCGTGTTCGGCACTCGATCCGATTGCGACCGCGAGGATCGAGGACCTGATCGACGAACTGCGGCAGAACTACGCGATCTGCATCGTCACCCACTCAATGCAACAAGCCGCACGCGTTTCACAGCGGACCGCGTATTTCCACCTCGGCGACCTGATCGAAGTCGGCAGCACCGACATGATCTTCACCAACCCGAAGCACCGGCTCACGGAAGACTACATCACCGGGCGGTTCGGCTAGGAAAAGGGAAGAGTCAGAGCGCGGGCCTGGCTGAGGACTTGGCAGGACTTGGTGCCGGGTCGCAAGTCCTAACTTGCGACCCGGCACCAAGTGTTCTTACATACGTAGCAGGTCGTTGATGGAGGTCTTGGCGCGAGTCTGGGCGTCAACTTTTTTGACAATGACAGCACAGTAGAGCGAGTGCGTGCCGTCTGCGGCCGGGAGATTGCCGGGAACCACGACAGAACCTGCGGGCACACGGCCGTAAGTGGTGGTGCGGGTTTCGCGGTCGTAGATGCGCGTGCTCGAGCTGATGAAGACGCCCATTGAGAGTACGGAACCGCGTTCCACGATCACGCCTTCGACGACCTCGGAGCGGGCGCCGATGAAACAGTCATCCTCGATGATCGTCGGTTGTGCCTGCAGCGGTTCGAGCACGCCGCCGATGCCGACACCGCCCGAGAGGTGCACATTGCTCCCGATCTGAGCGCAGGAGCCGACGGTCGCCCAGGTGTCCACCATCGTGCCGGAGCCGACGTATGCGCCGACATTGACGAAGCACGGCATCAGCACGGCATCTCCGGCGACATGTGCGCCCGCGCGCACGATCGCGCCCGGCACCACGCGCACGCCATCGGCGCGGAATCTGGCCGCGTCATACGCGCCGTACTTCAATGGCAGCTTGTCGTAGAAACGCAGGACGCCGGCGTCCTGCACGGCGTTGTCATGGGTGCGGAAGTAGAGGAGCACGGCTTTCTTGAGCCATTCGTTGACGCGCCAGCCGCCATCGGCGGGTTCGGCGACGCGGGCTGTGCCGCTCTCCAGCAGCGCGAGGCAATGGTCGAGGGCATCCAGCAGTTCCTGCGACGCATTTGCGGCTGAAATGCCGGCCCGCCGTTCGAAGGCCTGCTCGATGATTGCGCTAAGCTTGTCCATGGACTGATGGCGTTCAGGCCGCGGCATCGCGCGCATCCAGCGCGTGCTGCAGCGCCTCGGCGAGCGCGGTGCGCCTGGCTTCTTCGAGCGGGCGGCTCATTTCATCGGTCACGTAGAAAACGTCCTCCGCGCGCTCACCCACCGTCATGATCTTGGCACCGTGCAATTCGACGCGCTGGTCCCACAGCAGCTTGCCGATTTCGGACAAGAGGCCCGGCCGGTCCCCCGCGACAACCTCGAGAATCGTACGCGCATTCTTCGCGTCACCGCTGAATGTCACCTGTGTCGGTGTCGTAAACATGCGCGCCTGGCGTGCCATGCGCCGGGTCACGGCCGGTGTCGACGCAGTTCTTTCGGACAGCGCCTGGGCGAGCTGGTGCTCGATGCCGGCCATGCGTTGGCGATCGGTTATCGGCATGCCGGTGTCCTCGAGCACCAGATAACTGTCGAGACTTGCGCCATCGGTGGTCGGCGTGATGCGCGCATCCTGGATGCTGAGACCCATCTGGTCGAGCGCGGCGGTCGTGCGGGCGAAGCTGTGGTTACGGCCGCGGGTATGGACCAGCACGACGGTCGCGCCGCCGCGGCCTGGTTGTTCGGCGACCGCGACCAGCGGACTCGTGTCGGCGGAGTCGCGCGCGGCGAGCCGTTCGGTATGCCAGGCGATTTCCGCAGCGGAATGCCGAAGAAAATAGGTATCGGTGTGGACCGACCAGATGGGATCGACGGTCGCCGCATCGACTCCTGCGGTGGCCAGCAGCTCGCGCGCCTGCGACTGGGTCTCGGCGACCAGTTGTTCTCGGTCGATCGGGCTCTCGAGGCCGCGGCGCAGCGCCCGCTTGACGCGCTCGTAGAATTCGTCGAACAGCGTGGCTTTCCAGGAATTCCACAGCTTGGGATTGGTGCCACGCACATCGGCGACGGTCAGCAGGTAGAGATAGTCGAGACGGGCCTGGTCGCCGACTTCGCGCGCGAAGGCGTTGACGACCTGCGGATCGGCGATGTCCTGTTTCTGCGAGGTCACCGACAGCATCAGATGATTGCGCACCAGCCACGCGACCAGCCGGGCGTCGTAGCGCGACAGGCCCTGCTCGAGGCAGAAGGCCTCGGCGTCCACGGCGCCTAGCTCGGAATGGTCGCCACCGCGACCCTTGGCGATGTCGTGGAATATCGCGGCGAGATAAGCGAGCTGGGGTTTCGGCAGTGAGCGGAATATCTCCGCCAGCTTCGGGAATTCGTGGTCATAGCGCTCGAGCGCGAAGCGGCGCAGGTTGCTGACCACGAACAAGGTGTGCGCATCCACCGTGTAAGCGTGGAACAGGTCGTACTGCATGCGCCCGACGATGCGCCCGAAAGCCGGGATGTAACGGCCCAGCACGCCGTACAGATTCATACGGCGCAGTTCGTGGGTCACGCCCGCGGGAGCTTCGAGGATCTCGAGAAACAGGCGGTGATTGCGCGGGTTCTGCCGGAACTCCTCGTCGATCAGCCACAGGTTCTGGGTGACGAGCCGGATCGTGTTCGCGCGCACGCCCTTGAGCACTGGATTCTGCTGCAACACGAGAAACAACTCGAGCAGCGCCGAGGGATTGCGCACGAACACGTCCTCGCCGGTCACTTCCAGATATTCGTCGCGCTCCTGGAAATGGCGGGAGAGCGGCAGCGCCGGCGCATCCCGATCGGCGAGGATCTCCTCGCGGAAATGCTGCAGCAGCAGTTCGTTCAGCCAGCTCACGAACATCGCCGTGCGGTAGTAACGCTGCATGAACTGCTCGACCGCCAGCGTGTAGGT
>CAYYQQ010000112.1:0-8456 GCA_964473595.1 uncultured Steroidobacteraceae bacterium
TTGGTGGGCGCGACAGGGATCGAACCTGTGACCCCTACCATGTCAAGGTAGTGCTCTACCGCTGAGCTACGCGCCCGGAAAGACGGCGGATAATACTGGAATACCTTGGCTTGGGTCCACAATAGGGCCGGTGGGAATGCTGACATCGCAGCCATCGAGCGCGGGCGACTTCAGAATTGAGGGCCTTCTCGTCCGCGCAGCGTACGCGCACCCGGTTGCACAGCTCCAGCTGAAGCAGACCCACATATCCTGGATCGTGCTGACCGGCCGCTACGCCTACAAGGTCAAGAGACCGGTGCGTTACGCGTTCATCGACGCCTCCACGCTCGAACGGCGGCACTTTCTGTGCGAAGAAGAGCTGCGCCTCAACCGACGCTTCGCTCCAGATCTCTATCTCGACGTAGTACCAATTGTGCGCGACGGCGATCAGCTGAAAGTCGGCGGCCACGGCGATCCCGTGGAATTCGCAGTCCGGATGCACGAATTCGATCCGTCACAAGAACTGGCAGCCCAGCTTGCGCAGGGCAACGTCACAACCCATGAAATGAGTGCCTTCGCCGCGCAGATTGCGAAAGCGCATCTGCGGGCCGCCGTGGCGACGGAGGAAGACCAGTTTGGAACCTTCAAGAAGATACAGGCGGCAATGCTGGCAAATTTCGCGCTGCTGCAAACGCATCTGGGTAGCCCGGCTGACTTGGAGCTGCTTGGGCGCCTCGCAATCTGGAACGCCGAATCACTTGCAAGGCTCGAGCCATTGATTCACTCACGTCGACAGGCCGGCATGGTGCGCGAGTGCCATGGCGACCTGCATGCCCGCAATATCGTGCGCTGGCGGCAGCAGTGGCTGCCATTCGACTGCCTGGAGTTCGACCCCGAGTTGCGCTGGGTCGACGTGATGAGCGACGTGGCATTCCTGTTCATGGACTTGATGTCACGGCACCGCGCAGACCTCGCCCACGAGTTCCTGAGTCGCTACCTGGAAGTGACCGGCGACTATGAAGGCCTGCGATTGTTGCCGCTGTACGCCGCCTACCTCGCGCTGGTGCGTGCCAAGGTCGATGCGCTGGGCGCCGACACTGCCGGTCCGGAAGAGCGCCAGGCACTCGAGGCGCGCCTGGCGGAACGCCTAGCAACCGCAGTGCGTTTCATGGGTGCGGAGCCTCCAGCGCTCGTGATCATGCATGGCGTGACGGCATCCGGGAAATCCTGGCTGAGCGAACGGCTGGTATCTTTACTTCATGCCGTGCGCATTCGTTCCGATCTCGAGCGCAAACGCCTGCCGGGGATCGCGCAATCCGCGCAGCGGGCATTTGGCGTCGGTGAAGGTGACTACAGTGCGGCGAAGAGGCAACGCACCTATGACCGGCTGCTGGTGTGCGCCGAGTCCGCACTGGATGGAGCCCGCAACGCCATCATCGACGCCACATTCCTGGATGCAACTCACCGCGAGATTTTTCAGGCCCTGGCGCTGCGCCGGCACTGCCGGTTTCTGATCGTGTCCTGCGTCAGCGATGCTGCGACACTGGAGATACGCCTCGCGACGCGCGCCCGCAGCAACCTCGACCCCTCGGAAGCCACGCAAGCCGTACTTGATCGGCAGCTTCGGTACCATCAGCCGCTGACTGCCGAGGAGTTGCGCGATGCCGTGCAGGTGGATACGGGCCGGCCGGGCTCGGCCGACGCGGGACTCATGGAAATCAGGAAACGACTCTCGCGGGAATCTTCATGATCTCTCCGCTTGCCACACGTGAATTCAAGACTCTGCTCGATGTCACGGTCGATGCCGTCATCGTCATTGATCGTCGCGGAATCATTGAGGTTTTCAATCGTGCCGCCGAAATGCTGTTCGGCTACACCGCCGCTGAAGCCGTCGGCACAAATGTCAGCCTGCTGATGCCGGAACCACACCGAGGCCAGCATGACCGGCACATCGAGCGTTACCTGGCGAGCGGCGTTCCACACATCATCGGCATCGGACGTGAAGTCGAGGCATGCCGCAAGGACGGCAGCATTTTTCCCGTCTACCTGGCTGTCGGTCGCATACCAGATTCCGACCCACCACGATTTGTCGGATTCATGCATGACCTGACCGCACGCCACCAGGCCGCCGAAGAGCAGCGGCGAATGCAGCAGCGCATGGACCGGGTTTCGCATCTTGCGACGATGGGGGAAATGGCCGCGGGGATTGCGCACGAGATCAATCAGCCACTGACCGCCATTTCCAACTATGCCCTGGCATGCGAAAGGCTCCTCGAAGCTCCCGGAGCTGAGCTTGCCGAAGTTCAGGGCGCCCTGCGACAGATCTCCGGCCAGGCATTGCGCGCTGCGGAAATCATCCGCCGGGTACGCAGTCTCGTGCGCACCCATGAGCCACGTCGCGAACCGGCCGACATCAACGAGCTGGTGGCGGAATTGTCGGCGCTGACCCGTGGCGATGCCCTCTTGCATGACGTACAGATGTCATTCGAGCTTGCCGACAGTCTTCCATCCATCAGTGTCGACGGCATCCAGATCCAGCAGGTGCTGCTGAATCTGGTCCATAATGCCATCGAGGCGTTGAGTGCATGTGGCATGGGTGAGCGACGGCTCATCGTTCGCACGCGCCGGCACGACCCTGACGAGATCGAAGTCTGCGTGATCGACTGCGGTCCTGGAGTCGATCCCGCGATTGTGGAGCGGATGTTCGAGCCGTTCTGCACAACCAAGGAACAGGGCACTGGGCTCGGACTTGCGATCAGCAAATCGCTTGTCGAGGCACATCGCGGCCGGCTGGAATACCGGCCCAACGCGCCTCGCGGCGCCTGCTTCGTCATGATTTTACCGGCCGCGGCGGATAACACACGATGACAGCCTTGGAGCATGCAGCGACTGTCTTCGTCGTCGATGACGATGAGGCGGTGCGCAGTTCACTGCGCCTGCTGCTCAAATCGCTTGGGATGCCGGCCGTCACCCATGGCTCGGCCGCGGAATTCCTCGCGGCATACGATCCGGAGCAACCCGGTTGCATCATCCTGGATGTGCGCATGCCGGGCATGAACGGGCTTGAACTTCAGGACGAACTCAACCGAAGGGGCGCCATCATTCCGGTTATCTTCATCACCGGACACGGCGATGTGCCGATGGCGGTGGAAGCCATGCAGCATGGCGCCTTCGACTTTCTGCAGAAACCGTTCAGCGATAAGGATCTCACCGACCGTATCCAGCGGGCCAGTGCCACCGACATCAGGAATCGCACGCTACTTGGCCAGAAGGACCGGATCCGTGCGCGCCTGGCAGCGCTGACTCGGAGGGAAACGCAGGTGTTGCAGCTCGTGGCGCTCGGCAAGTCCAGCAAGGTTATCGCAACGGACCTCGGCGTCAGCCCGCGCACCGTGGAAATCCATCGAGCTCACTTGATGGAGAAAATGGGTGCCACCTCGCTCGCACACCTGGTGCGCATGACGATGATCGCCGACATGGGTATTTCTACGTATTGATACTCGGCTGGGCTCGCATAAGCTGATAAGTGGCCGGCAAGGTAGTGCCGGTCGTCGGATGGAGGAGACAGTCATGAACCTGATGCGCTGGGAGCCTTTCAAGGAAACTGATGAGTTCTTTCGCAATCTCTCCACTCCGATGTTCGGCAGGTGGCCGCAATTATTGGGCGAGAACGCGGGAATGAAGATCGAGTGGTCACCCGCCGTCGACATCAAGGAGACGGAGAAAGAGTATTTAGTGACGGCGGAGCTTCCAGGCCTGAAGCGGGAAGACGTCAAGGTAAGCCTTGACGAAGGTGTGCTCACGATCGAGGGTGAACGCAGCCAGGAAAAAGTGGAACTGAGTGAGAAGACCCATCGCACCGAGCGCTTTTATGGTGCATTCTGCCGCAGTTTCACGCTACCGGAGTACACAGATGCGGTTGGCATCCGTGCGGAAAGCAAGCATGGCGTGCTGCGCGTCCATGTGCCGAAGCTGAAGGTCGAGAAACGCAAGGCACTGGAAATCAAGGTCGACTGAAGACCCCGCCGCGCGCGGCGCCGGAGCCCGTTCAGGGCCGCGTGCCGCGCGCTGGGATTGCGTTCCAACGTGTTTGCGCCTCATGGTAGCCTCGTGCCCATGAGCGGAGAATCCGCTCTCCACAACATTCCGCTGCTGGTCGGCGTCGTCGGTCATCGCGATCTGGTGCCGGACGAAATGCCGGCAATTCGCGTTGCGGCAGGGCGGCTTGAATTGGCGCCGGCACCGCGACAAGCGCATCGACGGTTTGCGCTGGTAGCCGAAGTTCCAATTCATTGAGGGAGGATCGCGCGATGCAAACAGCGCTGGCCGAATCGGCTTTGCGTCGGACACTGTGGGTGCTGTTGGCAGTGGCTTTTGGCCTGAGCGGCCCCGCCTATGCGCAGGAGCCAGACCCAGAAGAGGAACCCGATCCGGAACTGCAGGCTGAAGAAATGCCGGCAGATGAGCCGCAGGCCGCGGATGCCGCAGAAGAAGAACAGCTGCCCGCCGATGAGGTCGTGGACGAGGAGCCGGTTGCCGACGCGGCTGACGATGACAACTGGTGGGTCGACGTGCCTTTCGACGAGTCGGATGACGCCATCCCGACCGACCCTGCACTGGATCCGACCGGCCTTGGTTGGGAGGTCGTCGAGTCTGCAGACGACGGCGACGGCATCGAGGATGTTCCAGTCGAGTCGACTGAGGGCGTCTGGAAACCGCGCGAGATGCCCGTCGTCAGGCCGCGGGCCGGTCCCCCTATAGCCGCGAAGCTACCCGGAAGCGCGAAGCCGCCCGTGGCCGCGAAGCCCCCCGTAGCCACGAAGCCCCCTGGAGCCACGCAGCCGCCCGGAACCGCGCAGCCACCCAAATCTGGGCAGCCCGCCGAAGGAGAGGGTAAGGACACGCCCTATTCCTTCGGTGGCAAGCCGGTGAGCGACGCGGGAGTACCTTGGCAGGCGCAGATCTACTACCCAAAGAGCATCCCAGAGTGGGATGAGGACCTCCGCAAGGGCAAGCCGCTGTGGCAGATGCAGCATCAATGCGGCGGCGTGTTGATTGCGGCCGACTGGGTACTGACCGCCGCTCATTGCGTTAACCAGCACATGGTCGATGTGGGGTACCGGGTCCGCCTCGGCCAGGAGGACATCTCGAAGGACGGCGGCATGAACTTCAAGATCGACCGGATCGTCATGCATTCGAAATATTTGAATAGAACGTTTCCTGAGCCGCCGCCCAACATGTATGCCAACGACATCACGCTGGTGCACATCGTCGAGGACGACCCGCCGCGACCCCGGGACTTGAGGCAGATTCGCCCGGTCAGGCTGTACGAAGGGCCACCGCCGAAGGCCGGAACCCAGGTGACCGGAACTGGTTGGGGCAAAACCCTGACGGTGAAAAGTAATGCGCCGAATGCCATTCTGCTGAAGGTGGATCTGCAGGTGATGGACAACGAGACCTGCAGGAACAGGAAAGGTTATGGCCCGGAAAGAGTCGGCGACAAAGTCGTTTGTGCCGCCCGCAAGGGCCAGTCGACCTGCCGTGGTGACAGCGGCGGGCCGTTGACCCTCACCAACGATGGTCTGCTGGTCGGAATCGTCAGCTGGGGCAAGGAGGAGTGCACCGGCGATGGCCAGCCCTCGGTGTTCACCAGCATCGTGGCGTACTCGGACTGGATCAGGCAGGCAATGGCACTGGATCCAAAGAAGAACTCACTGCCATGAACAAAGCGCGGTCATCCCGGCCCGTGCCGGGATGACTGCGTGGTCGCTGTCAGGGCTTGACTTGGTCGCCGCCCGACTGCGGGGCGTCGTTGGAACTGTCTGCCGGCGCCGGCGCCGTGTCTGCCGGTGCCGTGTCTGCCGGTGCCGTGTCTGCCGGTGCCGCCTCTGGCATTGCCGCTGGCGCCGCTTCCGGTGCCGCAGCAGGCTCTTCCTTCTTGCCACACGCCGTCAAGAACAAGGCTGCCGCGAGCACCGCGATAGCTGTCGTCACTTGCTTCATATAATTCCGCTCCCTTCGAATTTATTGATGCCGGACCTACTCAAACCACATCGAGCCTAGTCGAACCCGAGGCTGCTCAGCAACTCCGCGAAGCGCGGGTCCTTGCGCAACGGGTCCAGAAACGGGTCGTTGCGGACGTAGATGAGGCCGGAATCGCCGATCTCGAGCGCCCGCTGGAGCCTGGCGATCGAAGCGTCCCGGTCGCCCCATTGCGCGAGAATCTGGGCCTGCTGGTAGAGCACGCTGTCCCCCTGGTCGGCCACCAGCTTCGTCATTGCCTCGCGCGCCGCCGCCGCGTTACCGAGCCTGTGTTCGACGATGGCCGCACCCGTCAGGCGTGGGTCTTCGGCGGGCTCCGCCGCGTAGGCGGCGCGCGCGTCCTCGAGGCGCCCGAGCATCAGCAGGGCGTCGCCAATGGCCGCATTTGCACGCGACATGCGGGGATTCAACTCCAGCCCCTTGCGGATCGGTGGAATCGCGGCCTCGTAATTGCGGGCGGCATATTCGACCGAGCCGGCCGCGCGATAAATGAGCGGATTCAGCGGGTCGAGCAACAAGGCGCGTTTCATCGCCTCTGCGGCCTCGTGCTTGCGGCCGGTGCGCGCACTGTATTGCGCATAGCGGGCCATGACCGTTGCCTCGCCTGCGCCCAACTCGCGTGAGCGCTCGAAGGGCTCGCGCGCTGCCCGAGGGTCCAGGCGACCCTGGAACAAGGTGAAGCCCAGCGTGGAATGCGCATCGGCCAGGTCGGGCGCGATGACAATCGCCCGTTGCGCCGAGGCGATCGCCGCATCGTACAGACCGGCCAGCTGCCCGGCCTCGCCATACTGGTTCGCAATGGTCGTGAGGGATCGCGCCCGCGCTGCGTGGGCCGCCGCATAGCCGGGGTCGGCCGCGATGGCCGCGTCGAACTGCGCCAGAGCCGCACGCTCCGTGGCCTCGTCGACACTCAGGCCATACAGCGCGCGGCCACGCAGATAGGCGTCGTACGCCGCGACGTTGGTCGTGCCGCCCGACGCAGCCAATTCATTGCCGCCAGGCCTGCCATCCGACGTGACCTGTGCCACCAGCGCGTTCGCGACCGTGTTCGCGATCTCGCTCTGCACAGCAAAGATATCGTGCATGGCGCGATCGAAGGACTGCGACCAACGGCTGAAACCCGTTGCCCCATCGATCAGGTCGGCCTCGATACGTACGATGTCCCCGGAGCGCCGCACGCTGCCATCCAGCAGGTAGGCCACGCCCAGCTTGGCGGCAATGGTGACGGCGTCATCTTTGTGATCCCGGAACATCGCAGACGAAGCCTGGGCCATCACCAGGAGCTGTGCGTTGCGCGCAAGCGTAGCGCGCAGTTCCTCGGATAGCCCGTCGGAGAAATAGGCCTGACCCTCGTCGCCGCTGAGGTTCGCGAACGGCAGCACGGCCACGCTGTTGCTGCTGGCTACGCGGCGACTGCCGATCAGCCCTTGTCGCCAGGCGAAGAACCCGGCTGTGCCCGCAAGCGCGGTGCCGGCCGCTGCGACCAGCACGCCGCGGCGCGTGATGCCATGCGCGGGGGCGCTCACTTCGGTGTCAGTTCGATGCGTTGCATGGCGGGCCGCGGCGGCGACACCGCGCACGACACTCGCGATCTCGGCGGCCGCAGGGTCTCCCTGCCAGCCCGACAGGTCGATGGATTGATACTGGCGAAACCCGAGCGGCGGCAGCGTGCCATCCAGCGATATCGGCACCAGCTTGCGCAGATCGCGGCCCTTGGCGGCCTCGTCGAGTACCCAGTCAGACGCCACCGAGGTCCTGGACCAGAGCACGACGACCGCATTGCAGTTCTCGAGTGCCGCCTCGATCGACTTCGCGAACGCCGCGCCACCCTCGATGAGCGCGTCCCACCAGACCTCGAGACCCGCCTGTTCCAGGGCCTTCGCCAGTTTCGTCGCCTGCGCCTGGTCAGCCCGCGCGTAACTGATGAATACCGTCTGGCGGTTCGCGTCGGCGCGCGGGTCCTGCGTGCTGGACATCAGTTCCCGCCTAGCCCGCCAGCCTGTCCGCGTCGGCACCAAGAGTCGCGTGGCGGAGCGCTGTGATTTCGTCGCGCACTGTCGCCGCCTTCTCGAATTCCAGATTGCGCGCGAGGCGGAACATTTCCTGTTCCAGTTTCCTGATCTGCTGCATGGCCTGCTCCGGTGTGAGCCGCACGATCTTGCGCCGCGCGCCGCCCTCCCCGCCCAGCGCCACCCGCGCGCCCTCCATGATGTCCTTGACGGCCTTGCGGATCGAGGTCGGCACGATGCCGTGCTCGGTGTTGTAGGCGAGTTGCTTGATACGACGCCGATTCATCTCTGCCATTGCTCGTTCCATCGAGCCGGTGATCCGGTCGGCATAAAGGATGGCCGAGCCGTGCTCGTTTCGCGCCGCCCGGCCGACGGTCTGGATCAGCGACCCCTCGGAGCGCAGGAAACCCTCCTTGTCCGCATCCA
>CAYYQQ010000113.1:0-8439 GCA_964473595.1 uncultured Steroidobacteraceae bacterium
CCCGCATCGGGGCGAAACCGCGGGCCATGCCGCGCAGCAAGCTGTTCGAGGCGCGCGACGATGCCGGCAACGCCGCGTGCGCGCGCGTAGTGCAATGGCCCGCCGCGGAATGGCGCGAAGCCAGTGCCGAATATCATGCCGGCGTCGAGCAGGTCCGCATCGCCGATCACCAGCTCGCGCAGGCACGCGACCGCCTCATTCAGATACTGCAGGATCAGCCGGTCCTCGAGGTCTTCCGGCACGCTGCCAACGGCTGCCGGCTTGACCGGCTTGCCATCGCGCCACTGGTAGAACCCCTGGCCGGTCTTGCGGCCGAGCTTGCCGGCTTCGACCAGCGCGGCCGTGCTGCTAGGTGTCGGCCTGGCGAAGGCTTCGGCGAGTATCTTCCCAACGTGCGCGGCGACGTCGAGCCCGACCGTGTCGGCGAGCTCGATTGGCCCCATCGGCATTCCGAATTGCGTCGCGGTCCGGTCGATCAGCGCGAGCGGTACGCCTTCATCCGCAGCCAGCATCGCCTCGGTCATGTATGGCATCAGGATGCGGTTGACCACGAAGCCGGGCGCGCTGCGGCAGGGCAGGGGCAGCTTGTCGAGTTTGCGCGTGAACGCCAGCGTGTCCTCGACCACGTCATCGCGCGTCTGGGGTGAGCGGATGATCTCGACCAGCATCATTTTCGCGACCGGATTGAAAAAGTGCAGCCCGACCAGGCGTCCGGGATCGGCGAGTCCGCGCGACAGTTCCTCGAGCTTGATGCTCGATGTGTTCGTGGCAAGCAGCGCTCCTGCCTTCATGGCCGGTTCGAGCTTCGCGTAAAGCGTGCGCTTGGCGTCCGCATTCTCGAAGATCGCCTCGATCACGATATCGGCGCGCGCGCTGCCTGCGCCCTCGACATCGGCGGAAAGCCGCGCAGCCATCTCCGCCGCCTGCCTGGGATCGCGCGCGCGCCTGCCGAAGAATTCGCGGGCGCGGGTGAGCGCTGGCTCGACGTATTTCATCTCACGGTCCTGCAGCGTCACGGTCAGGCCGCGCGACGCGCACCAGGCTGCAATGTCCCCGCCCATGACGCCCGCACCGACCACGTGCACATGGCTGAAGCGCCTTGCGCTCTTGGCACCGAGGGCTTTCAGGCGGTTCTGCAGGAAAAACACCCTGACTAGATTCCGCGAGGACTCACTCAGGAACAACGACGCAATCGAGCGTGCTTCTGCTTCAAATGCCGCCGCGCCGCGGGCACCATGCCGCGCGAACAGATCGATGATTGCGTAAGGCGCGGGGTAGTGCGCGCGATTCGCGCGCCGCGCCACCTGCTTCTCGGTCCGTGCGGCCACCAAGGAGCGCAACAGCGGGAGCTCTAGCAGACGCAGTGCCATAGAGGCACGCCTTGGCGGGGGTGCCGCAAGCGCAATCTCGCGTGCGGCGGCGTCCAGCCCTTCGCGCGGTACCAGTCGGTCGATCAATCCAAGTTTGAGCGCGGCATCACCACGCAGCGAGCGGCCGGTCAGCATCAGGTCGAGTGCGGCCGGCGCGCCGATCAGCCGGGGAGTCCGGACCGTTCCGCCGAAGCCCGGGTGAATGCCGAGCAACACTTCCGGCAGACCGAGATTCAGGCGGCCATCATCGGCACCGACGCGATAGTCGCAGGCGAGTGCGAGTTCGAGGCCGCCACCCAGCGCGAACCCGTGAATCGCGGCCGCGGTCGGCATCGGCAGCGCCTCGATGCGATCGAATACCTGCTGGCCGGTCCGCACCAGCCGATAAGCCTGCCCGGCGTCGGCGAGACCGGTGAACTCCGAGATATCGGCTCCCGCAATGAAACCGCTGTCCTTGGCCGAGCGGATCACCAGCGCCCTCGGCTTCGCGCACTCGACCTCTACCAAGCGCGCATTGAGCTGCGCCATGACCTCGCTGCCAAGCGTATTGGTGCCGCCGCCCTGCTGGTCAAGGGTCAGCCACGCGACTTGGTCCTGGTCGGTTTCGAGGCGCCAATGGGCTCGTTGGTCAGTCATGGTCTCAATTATGCATGCCGCCGGCGGCTCAGGCTTCGGCCGCAGCGGCAGGATCCGCGACCCGCACCTTTTGCGGCTCCACTTCGAAGTCGAACACCAGCGGCAGGTGGTCGGACAGCGGTACGGTCGGTATGTCGAACCCCTTCGGCACGATGCCTTCACCGTACAGTATAAAATCGAGTTCCTTGCGCGGCCAACGGCTGGGGTAGGAGGGGAGGCCGGCGACATTCGCGCTGCGCAGCCCCGCCGCCTGCATGAACAGGTAGATCTCGTGTTCGCCCCAGAATGTATTGAAATCGCCAGCGACGATCACCGGCTTCGACTGGCGCCGCACCAGCTGGTGCAGGTGGCGCAACTGAGAGTGGCGGTGCCGGAACTTCAGCGACAGGTGCACCAGAAAAATGGCGACTTCCTCGAGTTCCAGCTCGATGATCAATTTCTTGATCCCGGTGTCGAAGTAATGGAACCGCTCGCCGTGGACCCGCGGTGCGGCAAGGAAGGCATTGGCCTGCTTGCGCACGATCGGCATGAACTGATTCAGTGAATCCTCACCGTACTTGCTTTGGTAGGTCGAGTAGTGCGCCAGATGGCTCGCAATGAATTCGGCCTGATTGACCATGCCGCTCCTGATCGAGCCGGTATCCACCTCGATGAGCCCGACCACATCAGGATCGCGCTCGCGGATGAAATCGGTGATTCGCTCGAGCACCTGGCGGCTGCTTCGCAGATAGCCCGCGCCGGGCACGGGTAGGTGAAACGCGGGGCCGGTGCCAGTCGCATACCGGATGTTGTAGATCAGCAGTCGCACGTGGCGTTGTTACCCACTGGGCGGTAAAAGACGTATTCTAGGCGCAGGATTCCGGCCAAGGGCGAGATCCGTGTCCGAACTCAACCCAATCCGGCTCTTCGTGAGCCATCTGTATGCCCCCGACGAGGCGTATTCTCGCGTATTCGAATACCTCGAAAGCGCGATCAACTTCTTCTACAAGAATTATGCGACGCCGGACAAGCCGCCCCGCAGCAAGGAACGGGAGGCACTCAAGGAAGACCTGCGCAGGCAGATCAACGAGGCCGAGGTCGTGATCCTCCTGAGCACCCTGCATGAGCGCGACCCTGTCCTGATCGAGTTCCAGGCCCTGTACGCGAAGGCCAGTGACAAGCCAGTCATCGTCATGGAGCCATTCGGGACCGGCAAGCCGGTAGCGAAGGAGCTACTCGAGCTGGCGGATGTGGTGATCGGGTGGAACGGGCGCGAGATGGCGGACAAGATCCGGCAGCAGGCGCGTCACGAGGACACGACGCGCTGGGATGTTATCGAATTCAAGCTCGACTGATGCTGATCAGGGTCGGAATGCGGGCGGTCGCTTCCGTGGGCGTCTTGTGCCTGCTGCGGCTGCCGTGACCATTCCCCAGATCGCCAGCCAGGCGATTTCCGGTAGCCCCGTTGTCCGTGCCCTTCACACGATGCAGGGCGTCCAGGAGCGTCACGATGCACGCAGCGCAGGCATCTGCCTCATCGGGTGACATCTTGCGCACGGTCGCCACCACGGCAGTCTCACCGCGCGAAGGGCTGACCACCGTCATGCGCTTGCGCAGCGACTCGAATTCGCCCCGTAATTCGCCAGGCAGTTCGGACGCCGGCATGTCTTGTAAGTGACGTGAGAAGGCGTCCGTAAGTCTTTGTTTTAATGCAGCAGACTTGGCCAGCTCAAGCGTGGCCCTGTGAAAGCTCTCCCAGGCGGCAGCACTCATAAGGTCTCCGTAGCTCCCTGTATCGACCTCGGATCCCCGTTCCTTCAAGTCGTTACGAGGTGAATATAACGCGATTTCTGGAAATGTGAAGTGACGGCTTGCACATTTTCTGTACCCGTTCAACAGGTTAGGTTCTATACTTCCAGTATTATTGTTGTGGTGATCCACGATGAATCAAGCCGCGAATCGACAGGTCCTGATCCTTGGTGCACTGGCCCAGGCAACGCGGCTGCGCATCGTCGCGATCGTCGCGGCAGCAGGGACGAAGGGCGTTGCAGCCGGCGAAATCGCGCGCGCAGTGCATTGCCCGGCGTCCACTTTATCGTTCCACCTGAAGGAACTCAGCCGCGCCGAAGTGCTGGAGGCGCGTCCGCGGGGGCGCTTTCTGATCTATGCCATGCAGCCCGGTGTCCTCGAGGAGCTGGCGCGATTTGTGACCGGCCTTGGCGGCGCGGAAGCGGCGGCAGCGGCCACAGCGCGGCCGGCGCGCGCCAGACGGAGCACCCGCAGGAGGCGGGCGGTTGATCGCGGCCAGTTGACAATGTTCGGCGACTGAGAGCGGCTGCGCTCTTCTAGTTGCACACCAGGTGTGCGACGAAATCGTCCACCGCCGTGGCGTCGAGTTGCAGGGGATCAGCGAACAGCGCCTGGATGCGTCGGCACCGCCGTTCCGGGAACAGGGCCGCCACCGATGACTCGAATTTCTGCACCAACAGGGGATAGCCCTCGGCGCGGCGCTTGCGGTGCCCGATGGGGTAGTCCACCTGGATGCGCGGCGTGCTGCTGCCGTCCCTGAAGAACACCTGGATCGCATTTCCGATATAGCGCCTGTCGGGCGCGTAGTAGTCGGCCGTGAACTGCGGATTTTCCTGGACCACCATGCGCGCGCGCAGCCGGCCGATGCGTGGGTCGCCGGCAATGCTGTCCTCGTAATCCTGCGCGCCCAGGCGGCCAAAGATCAACGGCACGGCCACCATGTACTGGATGCAATGGTCGCGATCCGCCGGATTGCCGAGCGGGCCGGTCTTGTCGATGATCCGCATGCCCGGTTCCTGGGTCTCGATGACGATGCGCTCGATCGAGTCGAGGCGGTCCTTGACCTGGGGATGCAGCTGCATGGCGCATTCGACTGCTGTCTGGGCGTGGAACTCGGCGGGATAGCTGATCTTGAACAGCACGTTTTCCATGACGTAGCTGCCGAACGGCTGGCGGTAGGTGAAGGGCTGACCCTTGAACAGCACGTCGTAGAAGCCCCATTTGGGCGCCGACAGCGCCGATGGATAACCCATTTCGCCGCTCATCGCGATCAGCGCATGGCGCAGGCCACGGCTGGTCGCATCGCCGGCCGCCCAGCTCTTGCGCGAACCGGTATTCGGCGCATGCCGGTAGGTACGCAGCGCCCCGCCGTCGATCCAGGCATTGGATACGGCGTTGATGACTTGTTCGCGGGTGCCGCCGAGCATGGCCGTGACCACGGCGGTCGTCGCGACGCGCACCAGGATCACGTGATCCAGGCCGACGCGATTGTAGGAATTCTCGAGTGCCGTGATGCCCTGGATCTCGTGGGCCTTGATCATCGCCGTCAGCAGGTCGCGAACCGTGAGTGACTTGTGACCCTCAGCGACCGCCTTGCGCGCCAGCCAGTCCGCGATCGCGAGGATGCCGCCGAGATTGTCCGATGGATGGCCCCATTCGGCCGCGAGCCAGGTGTCGTTGAAATCGAGCCAGCGGATCATCGTGCCGATGTTGAATGCCGCCTGCACAGGGTCGAGCTCATAACTGGTGCCGGGCACCCTGGCGCCACCAGCCATGGTCGCGCCGGGCACGACCGGACCCAGCAGGCGCGTGCAAGCGGGATAGGCGAGCGCCTGAAATCCGCAGGCCAGGGTGTCCATCAGGCAGTAGCGTGCCGTCTCGTAGGCGAGCGGGCTTTCAATCACTGCATCGCGCGCGTACTCGGCGATGTCCACCAGGACACGGTCCGGTGGCGGGCGTTCGGCCGACCGGCTGTCGTGATGACTCATGCGGGCATGCTCAGCGCTGGTCCGCAGGCGGGACCTTGCGCGGCTCCGGCCCGGTGTAGTTCGCGCTTGGACGGATGATCTTGCCGTCCTGGCGCTGCTCGATCACATGCGCGCCCCAGCCGGTGGTGCGCGAGAACACAAAGAGCGGCGTGAACATTGCGGTCGGCACGCCCATCAGGTGATAGGCGACCGCACTGAACCAGTCGAGATTTGCGAACATTTTCTTGGCGTCCCACATCACGGACTCGATGCGCTCCGCAATGCGATACATGCGATCGTCGCCGGCCTCTGCGGCGAGCACGGCGGCGACGCGTTTGATCACGGCATTGCGCGGATCGGAGACCGTGTAGACCGGATGTCCAAAGCCGATGATGACTTCCTTCGCCTCAACGCGGCGCCGGATGTCCTGCTCGGCTTCATCGACGTTTCGATAGCGCTGCTGGATCTCGAAGGCGACCTCGTTGGCGCCACCGTGCCTGGGGCCGCGCAGCGCGCCAATTGCACCGGCGATGCAGGAATACATGTCCGAGCCGGTGCCGGCAATGACGCGGGCCGCGAAGGTGGAGGCATTGAACTCGTGTTCGGCGTAGAGGATCAACGAGGTGTGCATGGCACGGACCCAGCTGGCCGGCGGCGCCTTGCCGTGCAGCATGTGCAGGAAATGCCCGCCGGCGGAATCATCGTCGGTCTCGACTTCGATGCGTCGTGCGGATCTTGCGTAGTGATACCAGTAGCAGAGCATCGACCCGACCGAGGCGACGAGCCTGTCCGCAATGCCCTGCGCGCCCGCAACGCTGTGCGCGAGGTCCTCCGGCGCCTCGCAGCCGAGCTCCGAGACGCCGGTGCGCAGCACATCCATCGGATGCGTGCTGGCTGGCAGCAATTCGAGTACGGCGCGCAGGCGGTTCGACAGCGCGCGCAACCCGCGCAGGCGCGCCTTGTAGGCGAGAAGTTCCGCAGGATTCGGCAGCTTGCCGTGCACCAGCAGGTAGGCGATTTCCTCGAATTCGCAGCTCTCCGCGATGTCCAGGATGTCGTAGCCGCGGTAGTGCAGGTCGTTGCCGCTGCGACCGACCGTGCAGATGGCGGTATTGCCGGCCACCACGCCCGACAGTGCGACCGATTTCTTCGGCTTGAATCCCGCGGTGCCCTCGGTTGCCATCATGAAGACTCCCGGCTGCCCTTGAAAAGTTCGTCGAGTTTCCGTTCGTACTCGTGGTAACCGAGTACTTCGTACAGTTCCGTGCGCGTTTGCATCTGGTCTACGACAGCGCGTTGCGAGCCGTCGCGGCGAATCGCGTCATAGACAGCGATCGTCGCGCGACTCATCGCGCGGAATGCCGACAAAGGGTAGAGCACGAGCCGCAGGCCCGCGTCGCGCAGCTCCGAAACCGTGAACAGCGGCGTGCGGCCAAACTCCGTGATATTGGCGAGCACTGGCACGCTGACGGCGCGCGTGAACTGCCGGTACTCGTCAAGCGTTGTCAGAGCCTCGGCGAATATCATGTCGGCGCCGGCTTCCACGTAACTTACGGCCCGCTCAATCGCAGCCTGCTGGCCTTCGACGGCATGCGCATCGGTGCGCGCCATCACGACAAAGCCGGCATCGGTGCGCACATCGACCGCAGCCCGGATGCGATCCACCATTTCCTCGCTTGTCACCAGCGCCTTGCCAGGGCGGTGGCCGCAGCGCTTGGTCTGCACCTGGTCTTCGAGGTGCATGGCTGCGGCGCCTGCGCGGATCAGCTCGCGCGTCGTCCGCGCGATGGAAAATGCGGCGCCCCAGCCCGTGTCCGCATCAACGAGGAGCGGTAGTTCGTTCGTGCCCGTGATCCGGCGGACATCCTCGCAAACGTCATTGAGGGTCGTGACGCCGAGATCGGGCAGGCCGAAAGAGGCATTGGCGACACCGGCGCCGGATAGGTAGATCGCGCGGAAGCCGCTCCTGGCTGCGAGCAATGCGCTGTAGGCGTTGATCGTGCCGATGACTTGTAGTGGCCGTTCGCTTTCGACGGCGGCAAGAAACCTGTGTCCGGCGGAGGCGGTCGGCATTGGCTAATGATAACCAGTTGGCGGTCGCTGTAGCGCCCAAACACTATGTGCACTCGACCGGGAAGGTCGAAAGTCGTGAGCAGTTCCTCGCGTCGATTGTGGGTGGTACCCTGCGCCATCTGGATATCGCGCCGATGAAAAGGCAGGTCGTATGGACCAGACGCTGATGGTCGATGGCGTTTGCGGTCCTGGCAGTCACTGCGGATGCCGCAGACGTCCGGTTGAGGATTATCATTGGGGCAGGAGGGCATTATGAGCAAGGGAATGGACAAGAAGCGGGAAGCGAAGAAGAAGCCACAGCGCACGTTGGAGGAAAAGCGGGCTGCCAAGCGCGAGAAGAAGCGCAACACCGGCCTGATGTAGGCGCCAGCATTGCTGGCCTACGTTTTCTGGCATGTCCGGCGTGCGGGTGTCACGGCGCCGGAATACGAGGCTGCGCACGGCACATTTCATGACAGGTTGTGGGCGGCACCTGTTCAAGGCTTGTTGAGCCTGCGTATCCATCGCCTGGTGGACATTCCCTGGCTGATACCGGGGCAGGGCGGTTACGAGGACTGGCACCTGCTCGAGGATTCGGCGGCGCTCGATGTACTGAATGAGGCCGC
>CAYYQQ010000114.1:0-8404 GCA_964473595.1 uncultured Steroidobacteraceae bacterium
AACTCCTCCAGTTGCTTCTTGCGCTCACGATCCTGCTTCTGGCGCTTGAGATCCGCGGCGAATTCCTCGAGCTGCTCGCGGCAGGCGCGCCACAGCGATTTCAGTCCGAAGTGCACGAGCGCGTCGTGACCGCGCTCCGGATTGCCCAATAGCACTTCCAGTTGCTCAAGCTGCTGTTGCAGGCGCCCATTCGCATTCTCCTGCTGCTTCAGCTTGTTGCGCAGGTTGTGCAGCTGTTCGTCCAGCGCCTGCAGCTCCTTCTTGAGCTCGGCGCGATTCCAGAAAAGCTTGAGCAGGCGCTGCTCTTCCAGCGGATCGGGTTTACCGATCGCCGGCAGCTTCAACTGCGACCATTTTTCGGGAAGGGTGACAGCCATGCGGGCGGACCTTGATCAGGCCGGTGGCGGTGCGAACCGGTGGCCGGTACCAGCGCAGTACTCCAGCCACTTGTTCAGCAGCATGTTGCAGGACCAGCGCCTGTCACGCTCGTGCTGCAAGCCAGCGGACAGTCGCCGCAATTGCGGATGAGCCGGCCTGACTGCGGTGGCACGCGCCTCAGCAAGCCGCGCATCGTGGTAGACACGGATTTCCAGTTCGGGATCGCGCACAAGACCATCTGAATCGTCGAACAGGTACGACATGCCGAGTGTCGTCGTGTAGCGACACTGCTCGACGACCGACAGCTCGAGCGCGGGCTCGCCGGTAACGACGGACCTCACCGAGCCCGATATCCGCCGCAGGTCCGGGACCAGCCATCCGAAGCGTATGAAGTTGCTTTCATACAGCGTCATCAGGCTCACGAAGGACCGCGGCCGGGCACGCCAGGAGACCGTGCAGAGTTGATCCGAGATCATGGATTTGACTATATCACACGCTTATTCGCCATTTTCCCGGGCGAATCGTGCTGTTTGTCACGATTCGCATCACGGACGCACGCGCCGGGGGATCGACAGGCGCTCGAGCACGCGGCTCGCGATCTCCTCGATCGAACAGTCGGTCGTTTCGAGAAATGGAACACCTTGTCGCTGGAAAAGCTGCTCTGCGGCGCGCACCTCGTATGCGCACTGCTGCGGCGAGGCATAGCGGCTGTCGGGTCGCCGTTCCTGGCGGATCTGCTGAAGGCGGTCGGGCTGGATCGTGAGCCCGAACAGCTTGTTTCGAAAAGGCTCGACGGCTGCGGGCAGGCGGCTGCCGTCGAGGTCCTCGTCGGTCAGCGGGTAGTTCGCCGCATAGGTGGCGTATTGGAGGGCCATGTAGACGCAAGTCGGCGTCTTGCCAGAACGTGAAACGCCTAGCAGTATTACATCGGCACGATCGTAGTCGCGGGTTTGCGCGCCGTCGTCATTGGCAAGTGCGAAGTTCGTCGCGTTGATGCGTAGCGTGTATGCTGGAAGATCGGTCATGCCGTGCGCGCGGCCGAGCACGTGCGCCGATGGCTGGCCGAACTCCTGTTCGAGCGGCTCCAGGAATGCCGCAAAAAAATCCAGGAACACGCAATCGGCACGGCGCACGGCATCACGAACGTTGTTATTGACAAATGTCGCAAAAACGACCGGCCGCACGCCCTCGTCGCGCGCTGCCTGATCGATCTTGCTGACCGCCTCCCGCGCCTTGTCAATCGTAGTGATGAATGGCAAAGTGATCGGCCTGAAATCCAGGCCGTCGAATTGTGTCAGCAGACTGTGCCCCATCGTTTCGGCAGTCACGCCGGTCTGGTCGGACACGAAGAAGACGGTTCGTCGCTGTTTCATGACGGATTCTTCCGTGGGTTGTTCGGCCACGCGGCCTGAATCGCAGTGCCGATGATCGTATCAGGTGCCAGTAAGGCAAGGATCGGGCTTGACCGGATACACACAACCATTCGGAAGGCTGGGCCTCGCTGACATCGACTCGGTCGGCGGAAAAAATGCTTCGCTCGGCGAGATGATCGGCGAGCTCGGGCAGACCGGTGTCAGGGTTCCGGACGGATTCGCGACGACTGCACAGGCATTCCGCGATTTCCTCGCCCAGGATGGCCTTGGTGGTCGCATCGGCTCCCTGCTCGCGGGGCTGGATGTCGACGATGTCGCGCGGCTTGCGGAAACCGGCGCACTCATCCGCGGATTGATACTCGAGACTCCGTTCCAGGCCCGACTCCAGCAGGAGGTCCTTGCGGCCTGCGAATCGCTCAATGGCGCCGGCGAAACCGCGCTCGCCGTGCGCTCCTCGGCAACGGCCGAGGACCTGCCGGGCGCGTCATTCGCCGGTCAGCAGGAAACGATCCTGAATGTGCGCGGCCCGCAGGCCGTGCTCGCCGCGATGCACCAGGTCTATGCGTCGCTTTACAACGACCGCGCCATCTCCTATCGCGTGCACCAGGGCTTCGATCACGGCCTGGTCGCAATTTCGGTCGGCGTGCAGCACATGGTCCGCAGCGACCTGGGCGCAAGCGGCGTGATGTTCACGCTCGATACCGAATCAGGCTTCCGGGACGTTGTGCTGATCACTGCATCCTGGGGCCTCGGCGAAATGATCGTGCAGGGCGCAGTCAATCCCGACGAATTCTATGTCTACAAGCCCGCATTGCGGGCCGGCAAGCGGGCGATCATCCGCCGCAATCTCGGTTCCAAGGCGTCGAAGATGGTCTACGCTCGCAGTCCCTCCGCCGGGCGCTGGGTCGAGACGGTGGATGTCGCGCCAGCCGATCGTACGCGCTTTTGTATAGCCGATGCCGACGTGCAGGAGCTGGCGCGGCAAGCACTGGTCATCGAGGGCCATTACGGCTGCCCGATGGATATTGAATGGGGCAAGGACGGTGCGACCGGCGAGATCTTCGTGCTGCAGGCGCGTCCCGAGACAGTCCAGAGCCGCAGCGGACGCTCGATCCAGCGTTACACGCTGAAGACCCGCTCCCGTGTGCTTGCCAGCGGCCGCGCGATCGGCCAGCGCATCGGCGCAGGCCCTGCGCGCATCATCGCAAGCGCGCGGGAGATGTCACGCGTGCAACCCGGCGACGTGCTCGTATCCGACATGACCGATCCCGACTGGGAGCCGGTGATGAAGCGCGCCTCGGCCATTGTGACGAACCGCGGCGGCCGCACCTGCCACTCAGCAATCATCGCGCGCGAGCTGGGGATACCGGCGGTGGTCGGTTGCAGCAATGCGACCGCCACGATCACCGACGGCCAGCCGGTCACGGTTAGCTGCGCCGAAGGTGACACCGGTGTCGTCTACGAAGGACAACTCGATTTCGAACAGCAGCAGATCGAGCTCGACGCGCTGCCGACACCGCCGGTCCAGATCATGATGAATGTCGGCAATCCGGACCGCGCCTTTGACTTCGCGTCGATCCCGAATCACGGTGTCGGCCTCGCGCGGCTCGAATTCATCATTAACCGCATGATCGGCGTGCATCCGCGGGCGCTGCTGGATTTCGATTCGTTGGAGCGCGGCTTGCAGGAACAGATCCGCTGGCAGATGGCCGGCTACGACAATCCGGTCGAGTTCTTCGTTGAAAAGCTGGCCGAAGGCATCGCGAGCATCGCCGCCGCCTTCGCCCCGCGACCGGTAATCGTGCGCCTGTCAGATTTCAAGTCGAACGAATATGCCAATCTGCTGGGCGGGCGAGCGTACGAGCCGCACGAGGAAAACCCGATGCTCGGCTTCCGCGGTGCTTTGCGCTACACGGACAAGGCATTCGGACCCTGCTTCGAACTCGAGTGCAGGGCACTCCTGCGCGTGCGTGAGGACATGGGCCTGGTCAATGTGCAGGTCATGGTCCCGTTCGTGCGCACGGTCGACGAGGGTCGCCGGGTCGTGGAGCTTCTGGCGAGCCATGGATTGAGGCGCGGCGAGAATGGTCTGAAGTTGATAATGATGTGCGAACTACCGACCAATGCGCTGCTCGCTGCCAAGTACCTGGAGCACTTTGACGGCATGTCGATCGGCTCCAATGACATGACGCAGCTCACGCTGGGTCTCGACCGTGATTCGGCGATTCTCGCGGGCCTTTTTGACGAGCGCGACGAAGCGGTCAAGGCATTGCTCTCAATGGCGATTCGCGCTTGCCGCGAGGCAGGCAAGTACATCGGCATTTGCGGCCAGGGCCCGTCCGATCACCCGGACCTGGCTCGCTGGCTCGTCGACCAGGGAATTGACAGCCTGTCCCTCAATCCGGACACCGTCGTCGAGACCTGGCTGTTCCTGGCGAACGGCGCGAAGTCGTAATTGGGCGCGTAGGCGGGACAGGCGGGGTCCCGAGCGAGCGAATAAAGATCGGCTGAGCGAGCGAGGGAGCCCCGCCAGTCCCGCTAGCGCGCGTCCAGCTCGGCGCGCGCCGATTCCCAGTGGCGACCATCGAATGGCCGAATGCGCATTGAGGCAATCGTCGCGGGGTCGAGGCAGCGGGCATTGACACTGTAACCGTCCGGGTGGGAGCGCGGCACGTAAAAGGACTTCACGCCGCAGTTCCGGCAGAACAGGTGACGCGCTGTCCGGGTGCCAAATCGATATTCTGTCTGCGCATCCGCCCCCACCAGCAGCCGGAAATCCTGGGCAGGCACAATCAGGTGCAGGTAAGCACTCCGCACGCACATCGAGCAGTTGCATTCGAGAAGATCCAGGTCGGCCGGCGCCCGGACCTCGAATTTCACATCGCCACAGTGACAGCCGCCGCAGTGCCAGCGCGCCGGCCTGACACTCATGGGCCGCCTTCGCGCGGCGCATTCCAGGGCGCGGCCAGCAGCAGCCGGCGGTAGTGCCGGAGTTCATCGATGGACTCGTGCACATCCGCAAGTGCGGTGTGCTTCGATTCCTTCTCGACGCCCGCGAGCACCTCGGGCGCCCAGCGCCTCGCAAGTTCCTTGAGCGTGCTGACATCAATGTTGCGGTAATGGAAAAAGCGCTCGAGCGCAGGCATCCAGCGCGCCAGGAAGCGGCGATCCTGGCAAATGCTGTTGCCGCACATCGGCGAGCGGCCTGGGTCCGCGTGCTTCGCCAGAAACTCGATTGTTGCGCGCTCGGCCGCTGCCTCGTCCGAATTGCTCGCGCGCACCCGCGCGATCAGCCCGGATGCTCCGTGCGTGCGTGTGTTCCATGCGTCCATCGCCGCCAGCGTCATCTCGGCCTGGCGCACGGCAATCACGGGCCCCTCGGCCAAAACCTCGAGATTGGCGTCGGTGACGACTATCGCGATCTCGATGATGCGATCCGTGTCCGGAACCAGTCCGGTCATCTCGAGATCGATCCAGATCAGGCAGTCGGCGCGGGTCATGTTGCCGCTGATCTTAACAGAGGCTAGAGTCCGAGCCTGCCGCACACAATGCATCCTTTCACTGTCCTGTTCGCGACCCTGCTCGTCGCCGGTCTTGCACTGCGATTGTGGCTGCTCGGCCGCCAGATTCGGGCAGTCGGTGCCGGCCGCGAACGGGTTCCCGCTGCATTCGCGGGCGCGATCTCCGCCGGGCAGCATGCAAAGGCCGCCGATTACACCATCGCACTGGCGAGTTTTTCCAGGCTGCATGCCGTCATCGATGCCTGTCTGCTGCTGGTGTTCACGATTGGCGGGGGCATCGCCTGGATCGATTCCGCAATTGCAGGAAGCGGTATGTCCGGTCTCGGTCGGGGTGTCGCCGTCATCGCTGCCGTGGCGCTGGCGCTCGCGGTCCTGGCCTTGCCATTCGACATCTGGCGAACCTTCCAGATCGAGGCGCAATTCGGTTTCAACCGCACGACTCCCGCCCTCTTTGCAATGGACCACCTCAAGGGCCTGGTGATTTCCGCGCTGATACTTGGGCCGCTGGTGACGTTGCTGCTGTGGCTGTTCGGTCGCGCGGGTGACGACTGGTGGTGGTGGGCCTGGTCGGCCTGGGCTGCCTTTTCACTGTTGATGAGCTGGGCCTGGCCGCGCCTGATTGCACCGCTGTTCAACAAATTCCGCGAGTTGCCGGATGGAGCCCTGCGCGCGGGCGTGATCGAACTCGCGCGTCGCTGCGGTTTCGAACCGAGCGGTGTCTTCGTCATGGACGGTTCGCGGCGCAGTGCACACGGCAATGCCTATTTCACGGGTCTCGGCAAGGCGAAGCGCATCGTGTTCTTCGACACGCTGCTGGAGGCACTGGGGCCTGGCGAGGTCGAGGCCATACTTGCCCACGAACTCGGGCACTTCCGATTGCGGCATGTTGCGTGGCGTATCGTCTGGTCACTCGCGGCTTCATTCGGCGGATTTGCGCTGCTTGCGTGGCTCGCCGGCGAGCAATGGTTCCAGCCCGCGCTCGGTGTCACAGACGCAGGCCCGCATATGCTGTTTCTGCTGTTCGTGCTCGCCGCCCCGGTATTCCTCCTCCCGGCCGGGCCGCTGGCCGCCTGGCTGTCGCGGCGGTACGAATATGCGGCCGATGCCTATGCGTCACGGCACGTAGATGCGGCAGCGCTCTCAAGCGCGCTCGTGAAGTTGTATCGCGACAATGCGACGACACTGACCCCGGATCCACTCTACACCGCGTTTCACGCGTCGCACCCATCGGCAATTGATCGTATCGGCCGGCTCGAGGCACGGACTGCCGGATGAGCGTGAAGTCGCAGACTGTGGCTATCCACGAAGGACGCGTCGTATCCAGTCACGGCCGCGATGCCGTCATCGAGGACGCCGCGCATCGCCGCATCCATTGCAGGTTGCACGGTCGCCGGCTGTCGGTAGTCTGTGGCGACAATGTGGGCTGGATTACTGCCGACACCGAAGGCGCAGCCGGCCTGATCACGGAGGTCGGGCCACGCAGCACCGAACTCGCCCGCATGAACTCGCGCGGCAAGTCCGAAGTCGTCGCGGCGAACCTGACCCAGCTCGTTTCAGTGATGGCGCCGCTGCCCGCGCCGGATCTCGGCCTCTGCGACCGCTATCTCGCGGCCGCGGAGTGGGCCGGCCTGAAGGCCTGCGTCGTGGCCAACAAGAGCGACCTGCCTGAGGCAAGAACGCTGCTCGGCGCGGCACTCGACTGCTACGCCACACTCGGCTATCCAGTCATCTGGAGCAGCAAGCGAGCGCCGGGCGGGGCGCAGGAGCTTGCGCTACGGCTCAAGGATGAGATCAGCGTGTTGGTGGGGCAATCCGGCGTCGGCAAGAGCTCGTTGATCAACCTGCTGGTGCCCGGTGTCGAAGCCACCGTGCAGGAGATTTCGCGTGCGGCTGAAACTGGCAAGCACACGACTTCGGTCACTTCGCTCTATCAGCTGCCGTCGGGAGGCGATCTGGTCGATTCACCCGGCGTGCGCGACTTCGCAGCACCATTGCCGCCGCCGCGCGAGATCGCGAGTGGCTTTCGCGAGATCGCCAGAATCGCCGGGAATTGCCGCTTCAAGGACTGCATGCACCTGCGCGAGCCGGGCTGCGCGGTCACTGCAGCGACGATTGCGGGGGAAATCCCGGCGCGGCGGATTGCGAGCTACCGCCAACTGGTCAGTCAGGCCGAAGAACTGGGGCGTCGGGATCCGCAACTCAGACGATGAGCTGGCGCCCGGCCAGCGCGTGCGCGAGTGTGCCGCCGTCGACGTATTCGATTTCTCCACCGACCGGAACACCGTGTGCGATTCGTGAAGCGCGGATGCCGCGACGCAGCACCAGCTCGCCGATGAAGTGCGCGGTCGCCTCGCCCTCGACCGTGGGATTGGTCGCAAGAATGACTTCGCTCACTTCACCCTCGTCAAGCAGCGTCTCGAGTTGCTTGATACCCAGTTGCTCGGGTCCGACGCCATCCAGCGGCGACAGGTGGCCCATCAGCACGAAGTAGCGGCCACGGTAACCACCCGACTGCTCGACCGCGACGACGTCGGCGGGTGATTCGACGACACACAGCGATGTGGGATCGCGACGGGGCGCTGAACAGATTTCGCACACCTCGCCGTCCGTCAGCATCCGGCAGCGCTTGCAGTGCACGACCCTGGATGACGCCTCCTCGAGCGCCTTCGCCAGCGCGCGGCCGCCGTCGCGGTTGCGTTCCAGCAGGTGAAAAGCCATGCGCTGGGCGGATTTAGGGCCGACGCCTGGCAGCACTCGCAGCGCCTCGATCAATCGGGCCAGTGCCGGGGAATAGTTCACAGCACCGGTCAGAGAGGCAGTTTCATGCCGGGTGGAAACTGCATGCCGCCCATGGCGTCCGCCATGCGCTGTTGAACGGCTTCCGCGACACGGCGCGTCGCATCGTTGCAAGCCGCGGCGATCATGTCCTCGAGCATTTCACGATCGTCGCCGGCAGCCGTCGGGTCGATCTGCACGCGACGCACTTCGTGGCGGCCGTTCATGATGACCTTGACCATTCCACCACCCGCCTCGCCCGTCACTTCGAGCGAGCCCAGCTGCTCCTGCGCCTTCTGCATGTTGGCCTGCAGTTGCTGCGCCTGGCGCATCAGCTGCCCGATATTCGGCTTCATT
>CAYYQQ010000115.1:0-8095 GCA_964473595.1 uncultured Steroidobacteraceae bacterium
ATTCTGCGCGCCGATTTTCACGAGCATGTGCTGCATGAATTCGACCGGATGGATGTCAAGCCCTTTGCGATCAATGCTCGTGTAGGCCGGCAGGAACAAACGCACGTCGTGGCCGGCAATTGTGAGGTACTTGAGCAGCGCAGCGGCCACGTCGGCGAGGCCGCCGGCCTTCGCCAGGGGCGCCATTTCCGCAGTGACGAAGCAGATTCGTAGAGGCATGCAAGCCAGTCTAGCTTAGGGTCGCGCCGTGACGTCGGACCGCCGGTTCATCCGCCGCGTATACGGGCGAGGCCAGCGCTCGTCAGTTGTGGAACCGCGATCCTGCACTGGTTTGACGGTCCCGGATTCCCTCCTGTACGATCGTTCAACAATGAATGTCCGAATTCATCTGAGTGTAGGTAAAGTCTGTCTGCGCGCCTTCGGGCGGCGCATGGGCGGCCTGATACCGGAATGCCGGCAGAGCGAGGCGCCCGCCAAGGGCTGGAGTACGGTACGCGCCGCACGGCTGCTGTGAAAGCCGCGGGGCCCAGGCCCCGGTACGAGCGCCGCGCCGCGGATGACCGGCGCCAGGCGCTCATCGAAGCGACTATCGCCAGTCTCCGGCGCCACGGCCACGAGGGCCTGTCGGTGCGACGCATTGCCGCGGAAGCCGGTGTATCCATTGGCCTGATCAATCACCATTTTCCGAACAAGAACGCGCTGATCGCAGAGAGCTACCGGCGTTTCAGCCGGCAATTGTCCGAAGGCTTCGCCGCAGCCGTGACGCGCGAACCAACCGAACCGCGTGCGCGGCTGCGCGCATTCTTCAAAGCAAACTTCTCCAGGCCAAATCTCGATCCGAAGGTATTGACGGCGTGGATCGTGTTCTGGGGACTATTCCGACAGTCACCGGAGATGCGAAAAGTTCGCGACGAGGTGGGTCGTGGCTATGGCGAACTGCTGCATACGTTGCTCGCGGATTTCATGCGGGCGAATGAAGGACGGGGCCTTGAAATCCGACTCGCGGAGATCGGGCTCACAGCATTGCTGGATGGGCTGTGGCTGGAGTCTTGTCTCGACCCGAAGAATTTCCGTCCTGCCGAAGCGGTGGCCCTTTGTGAAGCCTGGGTCGACCGAATGGCCTGGGGCGCAGCCCCATCTGTCCCGTGCGGCCCTGTCGGCATCCGGAACAAGGGGCCATGAATCCACTTCCCCACTTTCGACCCTACCGGACCAGCGACCAGCCGGCCTGCCTCGCGCTGTTCGATGCCAATTGCCCTGCGTACTTTGATCCCGGCGAGCGTCCGGGCTACCTGCAATTCCTCGCTGCTGTTCCCGAGGGATGCGAAGTCTGCCTGCACGAACAGCGGATCGTCGGGGCCTTTGGGGTTCGGCCCCATGCCCCGGATGAGGTCATCATCCTCTGGATCCTCGTTGCCCCGGATGTCCAGGGCATGGGGGTCGGCTCAGCGATGATGGGCCGTACCCTGAGCGTTGTGCGGGCAAGCGGTGCGCGCCTCCTTCACATGGCCGCCAGCCACAAATCGGCACCCTTCTTTGCTAAATTTGGTGCGCGCGCGACAGCGACCATACAACATGGCTGGGGTCCCGGCCTGCACCGCGTCGATATGGAGCTTGTTCCCTAGGCGGGCGCTATCTGCAATTCCGCGCCTCATTGCCGATGGTTCAGTGGGGTTGCTGATGCTGCGCGTCAGTCGCCACAAAGGATTGTATTGAACGAATCGTTGCTTCTTTGGGGCTTGCTATACGGGTCAATCGGGCTCGGCTTCTTCATGTACGGCAGGAAACAGAGGGCGGTTGTCCCGCTGATCTGCGGGTTGGCCCTCATGATCTTTCCGTACTTCGTTGCCAACACCATTCTTCTCGTCGTAATCGGGGCCGTGCTGATCGCTGTTCCGTATTTCGTCAGGTTCTAGCCAGCACGGAGCACCGCGCCGACTGCTGACTACTGGTCCTCCGGATTGACGTCAGGGCAACAGGTCCCGCAACCGATACCACAACATCGCGAGCACCAGTGCTGGCCGGCGCAGCCCCATGCCCCCCGGGAAATCGTGGTGCTTGATGCGTGTGTAGACATCGAAGCGCTCGGCCTGTCCTGCCATCGCCTCGGCCATGATCTTCCCGGCGATGCCGGTCAGCACCATGCCGTGGCCCGAGAAACCCTGCAGGTAATACAGGTTCGGGTCCAGGCGTCCGAAGTCCGGTGCGCGGTTCATCGTGATGTCCACGAAGCCGCCCCAGGCGTACTCGATCTCGGCGTCCGCGAGCTGCGGAAAGACCCGTAACATGCGTTGCTGCGTCGCCCGCGCCGTATTCTTCGAGTCGATTCCCGAATAGCTGACGCGGCCGCCGAACAGCAGGCGGTGATCCGCCGAGCGCAGGAAGTAGTCCAGCACCCAGTTGACGTCACTGACCGCCATGTTGTTGCGGATGAGCGCGGTGGCACGTTCGGCGCCCAATGGCCGGGTCGCGACGATATAAGTGGCGACACCCATCACCTTGCGCCCGAGGACCGGCGCGATCTCGCCGAGCCCGACATTGGCGCAGAGCGCCACCTGTTTCGCGCGCACGCTGCCGTTTGCGGTGCGCACGACCACGGTTGATCCGCGCTCGATGGATGTAACCCGGCTGTCCTCATGCAAGCGTACGCCCGCGCTTCGTGCGGCGGCGGCGATTCCGAGCGCATACTTCAACGGATGACAGTGACCAGCTGCGCTGTCGTATAGCCCGGCGCAATAGCGCTCGGTCGCGAGCAGGCCCTCGACTTCGGCGCGCTCCATGAAGCGAGTGGACCGGTAGCCGTATTCCTCTTCGTATTCACGATGCCATTCCTTCAGCTCGTCGCGTTGACGCGGCTTCATCGCGGCGTGCATCTGGCCCCAGGCGAGGTCGCATTCAATTGAATGGCGCCGGACCCGCTCGCGCACCAGATCGACGCCCTCGAGCGTGAAATCCCAGAGCCGCCGCGCGTCCTCGGGCCCGAGTTGCGCGATGAGTTTCAACTGACTGCTGGCATAGCCCGGCAACAACTGGCCACCGGAGCGGCCCGAGGCGCCGAATCCGGCCCGTTCGGCCTCAAGCAGCACGACTTTGTAGCCGCGCTCCGCCAGGTGAAGCGCGGTCGAACAACCCGCGATGCCGGCGCCGACCACGCAGACATCGACCTGCATGTCGCCGGCGAGCGGGGGGCTCGGCGCCGGCCGCGTGAGCGACGCTTCGTACCAGCTGCGTGCAGGTGCCAGGGCGAGCTTCATACCGGCTCCAGGTACCAGGCGAAATCGAGCGGCGAAAGTCGCGCGGCGAAATCCTGCATTTCACCGCGGCGAGTGATTTCATAGAGCCGTACGAAGCGATCGCCCAGGAATTCGCGCAGGAAGCTGCTTGCATCAAAGCGCGCAAGCGCCGTCGGCCAGTCGGTCGGCAGCCGCGGCGCGGTCGAGCGCTGGGAGTAGGCATTGCCGGTCAATGCCTCGGGCGCGGGCAGTTTCTTCTCGATGCCATGCAGCATCCCGGCCAGCACGACGGCGGTCAACAGATAGGGATTCGCGTCGGCACCCGCCACCCGGTGTTCGAGCCGGCGATCCTCCGGTCCGGAAACCGGCACGCGCACGGCAACGCCGCGATTGTTGTAGCCCCAGGTCGCGTGTGTCGGCACATAGGCTTCGGGCCGCAGGCGGCGGTAGGAGTTCGCATTGGGAGCGAATACCGCCATGCCGTCAGCCATGGTCGCGATCAGCCCGGCCGCGGCCTGCTTCAGCAGGTCGTTGCCCAGTTCTTCCGCGGAAGCGAATATGTTCTGTCCGGTCTCATTCAGCACGCTCACATGCATGTGCATGCCGCTGCCGGCCATGTCTTCGTAGGGCTTGGCCATGAAGGTCGCCTCGAACCCGTGGCGCCGCGCCACGCCTTTGACGATGCGCTTGAAGCGGATCGCCTGGTCGCAGGCGAGGCGCGCATCGGCCACATGCCGCAGGTTGACCTCCCACTGGCTCGGTCCGTATTCCGCAAGTGCGGTGCCGGTCGGGACATTCTGTTCGGCGCAAGTCGTCGCGATCTCGGACAGGATGTCGGAGACGGAATCGAGATCCGCCATCGAATTGATCTGGGTGCGGTGCGCGCGGCGGCCGGTCAGCCGCGATGGCGGCGCCTGCGCGTGGCCTGCGGCCGTGCGTTCGTGGTCGACGAAATAGAATTCCAGTTCGATGGCGACCACCGGCCGCCAGCCGCGCGCGGCATATCGCTCGAGCACCGCGTCGAGCACATTGCGCGGATCGCCGAAGAACGGTCGCTGGTCATGGTCAAGCATCTGCACATGCAATTGCGCCACGTTGGGCCCGAGCCAGGACGAGGCGAACAGGCTGCCCGGCACTGGCACGCAGGGCCGGTCGGCATCGCCCTCATCGAAGCCGAGGCCGGTAGCCTGAATCGTCCCGCCCATGACATCGAGCGCGAACATGGAGCCCGGCAGGTACATGCCCTTGTCGTAGACGGTGCGGAGATCCGCAATGTCCATGCGCTTGCCGCGCAGGATCCCCGAGAGATCCGGCAACAGCAGATCCACGACCTTCACCGCCGGCTGAGCCGCGAGGAAAGCCTGGGCATTCGAATAGTCGTCCCGGAGCAGGGCCATGTCGCACCTGGTGTTCAAGATATTGGGGCGCGGCTTGAGATGGCCGCCCCTCAGGATACCCAGCGGTCATAAGGCCGGGCAAGGATTATGCATTGCAAAATCGTGGCCCAAGTGGCCAAAACAGGCCGAACATCGGCCTTTTTAGGCCTGCCGACGTCCGGGCGGCACCCCCCTTCTTGTGAGACAATGGCTTTGTTGAAAGGGCCCCCATACCGGGGACCCGTTCAAAATAATTAACAGATGCTTATGCGCAAGCCTGTCATCGGTATTCCGGCCGATCGCCGTCTTTTGGGCCACCACTGGTTCCATTGCGTCGGCGAAAAATATATCGCTGCGGTTGCCCAGGCGGCCGACGCAGTGCCCGTACTCGTGCCGGCGCTGGGCGAGCAGCACCTGCAGGACTGGCTGGAGTCATTCGACGGCATCCTGTTCACGGGCAGCCCTTCCAATGTGGAGCCGCATCATTACCAGGGCGAGCCCGCGGCACCCGGCACGCTGCACGACCCGGAGCGCGATGCGACAACCCTGCCGATGATCACGCGCGCAGTGGAGGCGGGCCTCCCGGTGTTCGGGATCTGCCGCGGCTTTCAGGAAATGAATGTGGCGTTCGGCGGCTCGCTGGTGCAGAAGCTGCAGGAACTGCCGGGCAAGCTCGATCATCGCGAGGATGGCACGCAGCCGCTTGATGTCCAGTACTCGCCATCGCACGAGGTCGAACTGACCGAGGGCGGAGTCCTGCATGGCATCGCGGGCCAGCGCCGCATCAAGGTCAATTCACTGCATTCCCAGGGTGTGGTGCAACTCGGCGCCAAGCTCGTCACCGAAGCGAAAGCGGACGACGGCGTGGTCGAGGCATTTCGGGTTGCCAGTGCGCCAGCATTCGCGCTCGCCGTGCAGTGGCACCCGGAATGGAAGGTCATGGATAACCCGTTCTCCCGCGCGCTGTTTGCGGAATTCGGCAAGGCCGGACGCGCACGCGCCTCAAGGCGGGCCACATGAGCGAAATCAAGCAATTCCTGCGCGACCACTCGATCACCGAGGTCGAGGCGATCATTGCCGACATGGCTGGCGTCGCGCGCGGCAAGATCATGCCGGCCGAGAAATATGCGGAAGACGAGGGCATGCGCCTGCCCGAATCGATCTTCCTGCAGACCGTTACGGGCGAATACCCGGATGACGACAGCGCGATTCACCCGTCGGAAATCGACATCGACCTGATCGGCGACCCCAAGACCATCCGTGTCGTTCCCTGGGCCGCGGATCCGTCCGCACAGGTTATCCACGATTGTTTCTACGACGACGGACGCCCGGTGCCGATGTCGCCGCGCTATGTGCTGCGCCGGGTGCTCGATCTCTACGCCGCGCGCGGCTGGCGGCCGGTGTGCGCGCCGGAACTGGAGTTCTACCTGGTCGAGCCGAATATCGACCCGGACTACCCGCTGAAACCCCCGATCGGCCGCTCCGGCAGGCCCGAAATCGGACGCCAGGCCTACAGCATCGCCGCAGTCAACGAATTCGACCCGCTGTTTGATGACATCTATGCGTTCTGCGAGGCGCAAAACCTCGACATCGACACGCTGATCCACGAAGCCGGCGCGGCCCAGATGGAAATCAACCTGATCCACGGCGATGCGCTGGATCTTGCCGATCAGGCCTTCCTGTTCAAGCGCACGGCGCGCGAGGCCGCGCTGCGCCACAAGATGTACGCGACCTTCATGGCGAAGCCGCTTGCCACCGAGCCTGGCAGCGCCATGCACATCCACCAGAGCGTCGTGGACAGCAAGACCGGCGCGAACATCTTCAGTGACGCCGATGGCAAGTCGGGTCCGTTGTTCGAGTCGCACATCGCCGGGCTGCAGAAGTACCTGCCGGCGGCCATGTCGCTGCTCGCACCAAACGTCAACAGCTACCGTCGCATCACGCGCTACAACATGGCGCCGATCAACGTGCAGTGGGGCTTTGACAACCGGACCGCGGGTTTGCGCGTACCCGTCTCGGGTCCCGAGGACCGGCGTATCGAGAACCGCCTCAGCGGCGCGGACGCGAATCCCTACCTCGCGATAGCAGCGTCTCTTGCCTGCGGCTACCTCGGCATGATTGAGGGGCTCAAGCCCACCGAGCCGGTCACGGGCTCGGCTTACGAATTGCCGTTCGGACTGCCGATGACGCTCGCCGATGCGCTCGCAATGCTGCGCGGCTGCAAGCCGCTGGTCGAGGTGTTCGGCGAACGCTTCGTCGCGGCCTATGGCGCGGTCAAGGAAAACGAATACGAAACCTTCTCGCGCGTTATAAGCTCGTGGGAACGGGAGCATCTGCTGCTGAACGTCTGACCGGCGAGATCAAATGAACGCAAAGCCACGCACTCCGGAACGAGCAACCCGCGACTGGCAGGAGCTCGATTCCCGGCATTACCTGCACCCATTCACCGATTTTCGGGCGCTCGCAGCCGAGGGCTCGCGGATCATCACTCACGCCGAGGGCGTTTATCTCTACGACTCCGAGGGCCGCCAGATCCTGGACGGCATGTCCGGACTCTGGTGCGTCAACATCGGCTACGGGCGCAATGAACTAGCCGATGTTGCGGCGCGCCAGATGCGCGAGCTGCCCTTCTACAACAGCTTCTTCAAGAGCGCCCACCCGCCGGCAATCGAGTTATCGCAGCAACTTGCCGAACTGACACCGCCGCAATTCAAGCGCGTGTTCTATACGAACTCCGGGTCCGAGGCGAACGACACGATCGTCCGCATGGCGCGGCGCTACTGGGACCTGATGGACCAGCCAAAGCGCAGCGTGATCATCAGCCGCATCAACGCCTATCACGGCAGCACCATGGCGGGTGCAAGCCTCGGCGGCATGTCGGCGATGCACGCCCAGGGCGGGTTGCCGATCCCGGACATCGTCCACATCGAGCAGCCGTACTGGTACGAGAACGGCATCGACGTGACCCCGGCCGAATACGGCTTGCGGGCCGCGAGTCGCCTGCGCGAGAAAATCGAGGAGCTTGGACCGGAACGCGTCGCAGCCTTCATCGGCGAGCCGATCCAGGGCGCTGGCGGGGTCATCATCCCGCCCGATACCTACTGGCCGGAGATCCAGCGGATCTGCCGCGAATACGGAATCCTCCTGATCGCGGACGAGGTGATCTGCGGCTTCGGGCGCACTGGCCGCTGGTTCGGCTGCGAACACTTCGGCTTCGAGCCGGATTTCATGACCATTGCCAAGGGCCTGACTTCGGGCTATCAGCCGCTGGGCGGGGCAATGATTTCGGACCGGGTCGCGGACGTCCTGATCGAAAAGGGCGGCGATTTCAACCATGGATTTACCTGGTCAGGGCATCCGGTCGCTTGCGCGGTCGCGATTGAAAATCTCGCCATCATGCGTCGCGAGCGCCTGGTCGAGCGCGTGCACGAGGATATCGGTCCCTACCTGCAGCGGCGCTGGCGGGAACTGTCCGACCATCCGCTG
>CAYYQQ010000116.1:0-7809 GCA_964473595.1 uncultured Steroidobacteraceae bacterium
GGCAGCACCGCGTGGTCGGTCACGCCGAGGCGCGCGGCCGCCTTGCGCTTGGCGAGCCCGTAGTCTGGCAGGCCATGTTCGATCATCAGTCGCGCCGCCTCGCGCGCGAGCGCCAGGCGCAGCATTTCGGCACGCGCAGATCTTCGCGGCATCAGAAGATCGGCTCATCGTATTTCTTCGGCGCCGGTACACCGGGCTGCGTGCCGCCGGTTCCATCATCGAAGCCGGCCGGCAGGTGCTCGGCCAGGAAGTACTCGAATATCGCTGTCGGATCATTGCCGCTGGCGAGTTCACCGGTCTCGGGCGATATGCGCGCGGTGACGACGCCGTCCGGCATCGACAGGCGGTGATCGCGGCGGCCGGCGAGCGCATCGCGCATGAAGTAGATCCACATGGGCAGGGCCGTGTGCGAGCCCTCTTCGTTTGTGCCGAGTGGCCGCTCCTGGTCAAAGCCGACCCAGGCGGTTGCGACCAGGTCGGCATTGAATCCGGAGAACCAGGCATCGCGGCCGTCATTGGTCGTGCCGGTCTTGCCGGCGATATCGCCACGCCCGAGCGCGCGGGCGCGCTGGCCGGTGCCGCTCCTGATCACTTCCCGCATGAGGTCGGTCATGATCCAGGCGTTCGCCTCCGAGATCGCGCGGGGCGCAAGCTGGTCCTCCGCAATTGTCACCGGAGCGCCGCCGCCCTCGAAGTTGGGCACGGCACAGTCGGCACAGGCCTGCCTAGGCACGGCCTCCTTGATGATGCTGCCGTCGGCCGCGTAGACGCGTTCGACAAGATAGGACGACACGCGCGAGCCGCCATTCGCGAATACGGCAAAACCTGTCGCCATCTCGAGCGGCGTCAGCTGGGCAGTGCCGAGCGCGGCGGTCAGGTCGGCGGGAATATGGTCCCCGGGCAGGCCGAAGCGCTGGACGTAGTCGCGCGTATAGGCGACGCCCATCTGGCGCATCAGCCGGATCGTGACCAGATTGCGCGAGCGGGCCAGCGCGTCACGCAGCCTGGTCGGGCCGTAAAAGCGGCGCGTATCATTGACCGGCCGCCAGTCCTCCTCTTCCTCGGTGCCGTCTTCGCTGGCGGGGGTCTCGTAGACGACTGGCGCGTCCAGCACGATCGATGCAGGCGTGAACCCCGCCTCGAGTGCCGCGGAATAGATAAAGGGCTTGAATGACGAACCCGGCTGCCTGCGCGCCTGGGTCACACGGTTGAACTTGGAGGCCTGGTAATCGAAGCCGCCCGACATTGCGAGCACGGCGCCGTCATGCGGATCCACCGAAACAAATGCGCCCTGGACATCCGGCAGCTGCGCGAGCAGGGCGTCATCGCCGCCTGAGGGCAGTACGTAGACGACATCGCCGGCCGCCACGACTTCGCGGGGGCTTTTCGGTGCGTCGCTGGACGTCTCGGCGCTCCGCGCCGGCCTGGCCCAGCGCATCCCTTCCATCGGCAGGCGATAACGCTTGCGATTGCGCGCGACGACGGTGGCGTCTTCGCGCCCCACCGCGACGACCGCCGCGGGCTGCAGGCCGCCAACGACCGGATAGCGCTCAAGTTCGACTGCGAGCGCCGCATCTTCCACTATGGCCGGGAGACTGAGACGCGTGATACGACCGCGATAGCCGTGGCGGCGGTCGTATTCGAGCACGGCACTGCGCAACGCAATATCGGCGGCGCGCTGCAAGCGACTGTCGATGGTCGTGACCACCTTGTAGCCATCGGTGTAGAGACCCTCACCGTAAGTCTCGTAAAGCGCGAGACGCACGAGTTCGGAGACGTAGGGCGCGTCCACCTCGACACGCGGCCCGTGCAGGTCGCGCGAAACCGGCGCCGCGAGCGCGGCCTCATAGGCCTTCTCGTCGAGGTAGTCGAGTTCGTGCATGCGGCGCAACACGTACGCGCGCCGGTCGGTCGCGCCCTGCAAGCTTGCCGACGGATTGAGCCTGGAAGGTGCCTTCAGGATTCCGGCGAGCAGCGCCGCTTCGCTGGCGTTGACCTCGGCCAGCGACTTGCCGAAATAGGTCTCGGCGCCGGCGGCGAAACCGTAGGAACGCTGTCCAAGGAACTGGGTGTTCACGAACAGCGTGAAGATCTCATTCTTGGTGAGCTCGTTTTCGAGCTGCAGGGACAGGAAGATCTCGCGCAGCTTGCGGCGCAGCTGCTTCTCATTCGTTATCAACGTCGTGCGCACCAGCTGCTGGGTCAGCGTGCTGCCACCCTGCGAGGCTTCCATCGTGAATGAGGCGACCAGGACCGCGCGCACCACACCCTGCCAGTCGACACCCGGGTGCTGGAAGAAGCGGTCGTCCTCGGCGGCCAGCACCGCGTGCACGACCACCGGCGGGATCTCCTCCCAGGTGACCGGGACGCGGCGTTGCTCGCCGATCTGGCCCAGCAGGCGCCCGTCGCGGCTATAGACACGCAGCGGTATCTGGAGGCGTACGTCGCGCAGCTGAGCGACGTCCGGCAGGGTCGGCTTCAGGTAGTAAAACGTCGAGAGAAAAGCCATCAGGACCAGGCCCGCCAGCGATACGATGACGGTCGCGGCGATGCGCAGCCTGCGCTGCAATCGGGTCTTCATCTGGCGGCGATTATGCATAGTAATGTGGTGGACCGTCGAAACTGCGGTCGCCCCCCTGCGACGCGCGGACCGTGACGCCAGACACGGTGCGGGCCCCGAATCGAGTGCAGCATCGGCGGCGGACCAGTCGGCTTAAGGCCTCGCAGGGGCGCGACGGGCCGTTGGCACCAGGGTCCGGCCGGGGGGTTACCCCCCGGACAGCCCTGGAATGGCGCCTGGGAGGGCCTGCTCCGCAATCGAACTGGGAGTCGGGTCACGTTCAATTTAACAATTGCTTGCTATATAGTTGTGGCGAACTTGACCCAGCGCAGCGATTAAGCGCCCAATAGCCTGACCCGAAAAGGAAATTTCTGTGCTGAAGCTGCCGAGGATTTCGCTGGGACCGCGGTATCGACCGCTGATCGGCCTCGACATCACAACGTCGTCGATCAAGTTGATCGAGCTCGCGCTCTCGGGTGGTCAATATCGGGTCGAAGCCTATGCGGCCGAGCCGACCCCTCATAACGCTATCAACGAGAAAGCCATCGTCGACGCCTCGGCGGTCGGCGAGGCGATCCGCCGGGCGGTCAAGCGCTCCGGCGTGCGTTCCAAGGAATGCGCGGTTGCGATCAGCGGCGACGCGGCCATCACCAAGGCCGTGCAGATGCCGCGCAATCTGTCCGACGCTGACCTCGAGCAGCAGATCGAGATGCAGGCCGACCAGTACATCCCGTTCCCGATGGAGGAGGTCAGCTACGACTTCCAGGTGCTCGGGCCGTCGGAAAAAGACCCCGAAATGCGCGACGTGCTGCTGGTCGCCTCGCGCTCCGAGAATGTCGAGCAGCGCATCGCCGCGGTGACCGCGGCGGGCCTGACGGCCAAGCTCGTCGATGTCGAGGCATTTGCGCTCGAGAATGCCTGCCGGCTGCTGACGCACCAGATGCCGGATGGCGGCATCGACCGCACCATCGCGGTCGTGGACTTCGGCGCGAGCACGACTACATTCAGCGTGCTGCGCGACACCGTCGTCGTGTACACGCGCGACTTCGCCTTCGGCGGTCAGCAGCTGACCGAAGAGATCATGCGGACCTACGGACTCTCGATGGAGGAAGCCGGTCGCGCCAAGAAGGAAGGCGGCCTGCCGTCCAACTACCAGCCCGAGGTGCTCGATCCATTCATCGACGACATGACCCAGCAGGTCAGTCGTTCGCTGCAGTTCTACCTGGCCTCCGGCAGCGGGCGCAGCCAGCCTGAGCAGATCATCATCTGCGGCGGCTGCGCCAACATCCCGGGTGTCGCGGACCTGATCGCGAGCCGGGTGGGTATCCCGGCGGAGCGCGGCGATCCGCTCGGCCAGATGAAGATTTCCTCGAAGGCAAAGGCGCTCGGCGTTCAACGCGACGCCACTGCGTTACTGACAGCCTGCGGCCTCGCATTGCGGAGCTTCGACGAAGATGCCAAGTATTAACCTTCTGCCCTGGCGGCAAGAGCGCCGCCAGCGGCGAAAGAAAGAGTTCTTGATCGGTTTGGTCGCGGCGATCGTGATGGCTGCGCTCGTGACGCTGCTCGCGCACCTGACCGTCAGCTCGATGATTGACACGCAGCGCCGGCGCAACGACCTGCTGACGGCCGAGATTGCCGAGCTCGACAAGGCCATCGAGCAGATCGTGGTCCTCGAGGAAAAGAAGGACGGCATGATCGCCCGCATGCAAGTCATCGACACGCTGCAGTCGAGCCGCCCCGAAGTAGTGAAGCTGTTCGACCAGATCGTCGCGACATTGCCCGAAGGCGTCTACCTGACATCGGTCAAGCAGACCGGTCGCAAACTCGAGTTCAACGGTGTCGCGCAGTCCAGCACGCGCGTGTCCGCATTCATGCGCAATATCGACGCATCCGAGACGCTGTCGGCGCCGGATCTCAAGGTCATACAGACCGGGAAAGATGCGGGTCCCGGTGCGCAGTTCACGCTGTTCGCGCAGATGCGGGCAGGCGAAGATTCCGCCGAGCCTGCCAAGGAAAAACGCAAGGCCCTCGTTTCGGAGCTCGGCCGATGACCTTCCTTGAGCAACTGCGCCAACTCGACCCCCGCGACGTCGGCCGCTGGCCGGTCCTGTTCCGCGCGCTCGGCGTCGCCGTTGTGTTCACAGTGGCGACCGGGCTCCTGATCTACTACTTCGTCAGCCGCGGCAATTTTGAGGAACTGCGCCGGGCCGAGGCCGAGCAGCAGTCGCTGTGGCAAACCTTCGACCAGAAGCAGCGCAAGGCCGCCAATCTCGAGGCCTATCAGCAGCAGCTCGCCGAAATCGAACGCACATTCGGTGCGATGCTGCGCCAGTTGCCGGGCAAGACCGAAGTGCCCAACCTGCTGGTCGATATTTCGCAGACCGGCCTGGCGGCCGGTCTGCAGGAACGCTTGTTCCAGCCGGGTAGCGAGACGCGCAAGGACTTCTACGCGGAGTTGCCAATCAAGATCCAGCTTACCGGCGGCTATCACGAGTTCGGTCAGTTCGTCAGTGGCATCGCGGCACTGCCGCGCATTGTCACGCTGCACGATATCGAGATTACGCGCGGCGCCGCCAAGCACAGCACCGTGCGCGGCAGCGCGCCGGAGCCGAGTGACCAGTTGACGCTGAACCTGACCGCCAAGACCTACCGGTATCTCGAAGAAGGGGAATCGCGCGCCGCGGAAGCGGATGTTAAGGGCAACAAGAAGGACTCGAAGACGAAGCCAAAGCGGGACACGACATGAGCCAGGCACGCATGCGTATCATCTTCACTGCCGCGGGGCTCGCCGTCGGCTTGCTGCTTAGCGGCTGCTCCGATGACCTCGCCGAGCTGCGCGTGAACATCGAAAAGGCCAAGCAACGGCCGGGCGGGCGCATCCAGCCCCTGCCCGAGGTCAAGCCGTACATGAGCCACGAATACGAGATGGCGGAGAGCCGCTCGCCGTTCCTGCAGAGTCTCGCGGGCGAGAACCCGGGCGGGCCGCGGCCGGACGTGCAGCGCGCGCGCGAATACCTGGAGCAGTTCCCGCTCGACACCCTCAAGATGGTCGGCACGCTGCGCCTCGGTGGCGCGAACTACGGACTGCTGCAGACCCGCGACGGACTGATTCACCGTGTGCTGCCGGGAAATCACATCGGACAGAATGATGGCCGTGTGATGTTGATCGGCGACGCCCGCATTTCAGTGACTGAGATTGTGCCCGATGGACTTGGCGGTTACCTGGAGCGCCCCGCGGCGCTCGCGCTGAGCGATTGAATCCTGGGAGAATGACTGATGGTTCGCATTAACCGGACAACGGCGTTGATCAACAGCGGGGCGCGAAGCCTCGCGCGCGGGCTCGGCGGCGTGCTGGCCACGGTAGCCATTGCATGGTCGCAGATCGCGCTGGCACAGGGCCCGGTCCGACTGACCGCGGTCGAAGTGCAGCCGATGCAGGGTCAGACCCTGCAGATCAGGCTGCGCACCGACGGTGTCGCGCCGCAGCCGCTGACCTTCACGATCGATCGCCCCGCACGGCTGTCGGTGGACCTGCCGGATGTCGTGCTGGCGCTTGAGAACCGGCGTATCGACGTCGGTACAGGCGGTGTCGACACGATCGTCGCCGCGGAAGCTTCGGGCCGCACGCGCGTCGTGTTTAACCTCGATGCCCTCGTGCCGTATTCAGCCCATGCGGACGGCGACAGCGTGGTGGTGACCCTTGGCGGTACCGCGACAGCCTCAGCCGCGGCGGCCACGGCCACCCATGCAGCCGCGCCATCGGGTGGTCTACGCAGCATCACCGGTGTGGATTTCCGCCGCTCGCCGGATGGCGCTGGCCGCGTCGTCGTGCAGCTCTCGGATCCGGCGATACCCGCCAGCCTGCGCCAGGAAGGCAACCGCGTGATCGTTGACTTCACGGGCGCCCAGCTCGGCGAAGAAAACATGAAGCGTTACGACGTCGTGGACTTCGCGACGCCGGTGACGATGGTCGACGCGACGCGGGTCGGCGATAACGCCCGCATCGTCGTGACCGCGAGCGGCGACTTCGAGCAGCTTGCCTACCAGACCGACAACCAGTACATCATCGAGGTCAAGCAGCGCGTCAAGGCCGCCACCACGACCATGGAAGATAAGGTCTATACGGGCGAGCGCCTGACGTTGAACTTCCAGGACATCGACGTGCGCCCGGTGCTGCAACTCCTCGCTGACACCAGCGGGCAGAACATCGTGGTGTCCGACTCGGTCAAGGGCCGTGTAACACTGCGCCTGCAGAACGTCCCCTGGGACCAGGCACTCGATATCGTGCTGCGGACCAAGGGCCTCGACATGCGGCGCAAGAACAACGTGATCCTGGTTGCGCCCCAGGCCGAACTCGCGGCGCAGGAGAAGGCCGAGCTTTCCGCCCAGAAGGATATCGAGGACCTGGCGCCGCTGCGCACCGAGTTTCTCCAGGTCAACTATGCGAAGGCCTCGGAAATCGCGCGGCTGGTCAAGTCGAGTGGCGGCGGCTCGCTGCTGTCTGCGCGCGGCAGCGTCTCGGTCGACGAGCGCACCAATACGATGCTCGTGCAGGACACCGCGAGCCAGTTGACCGCGATCCGCGACATGGTCTCGACACTCGACATCCCGGTGCGCCAGGTACAGATCGAGGCGCGCATCGTGATCGTCAGCGACGATTTCAGCCGCGAGCTTGGTGTTCGTTTCGGGTTCACGCGCATCTCGGACGACGTCAAAGACCTGATGGCGATTAGCGGCAGCGCGCAGTCCACCGACAAGATCATGGGGTCGGCGCTCGACAACCTGGCGAAGACCAAACAGCCGTTCCCGGTTACTGTGCCATTCGGCAACTTCGATCGCTACAACGTGAACATGCCGGTCCAGAACCCGGCGGGGCGCATCGCGATGTCAATCCTCGACTTCGACGACTTCCTGATCGACCTCGAGCTGTCGGCCGCCCAGAACGAAGGTCGCGGCGAGATCAAGTCGACCCCGCGCGTCATTACGGCGAATGGGCGCGAGGCGATCATCGAGCAGGGTGTTGAGATCCCGTACCAGGAATCGTCGTCCAGCGGCGCGACCACCACGCAGTTCAAGAAGGCCGTGCTGTCGCTCAAGGTGACACCGCAGATTACGCCGGATGACCGCGTGATCCTCGACCTGACCGTCACCAAGGACAGCGTCGGCCAGCTCACGCCGAGCACCAACGGCGGCTTCGTGCCTTCGATCGACACGCGCAACATCCAGACCCAGGTGCTCGTCAAGGA
>CAYYQQ010000117.1:0-7795 GCA_964473595.1 uncultured Steroidobacteraceae bacterium
CATTGCATCTGGGCAATGCGCGGACGGCGCTCTTTAGTTTCCTGCTGGGCCGCGCGTCCGGCGGGCGCTTCATCCTGCGCATCGAGGACAGCGACCGCGGGCGCGGTGGCCCTGAGTTCATCGTCTCCCAGGTCGCCGATCTCAGCTGGCTGGGGTTGTCATGGGACGCGGGGCCGGATCACGATGACGGCCGCGGTCCCTACCGGCAGTCGGAACGCGGCCCCATCTACGATGGGCTCTATGAAAGGCTCGAGCGTGATGGCCACGCCTATCCCTGCTATTGCACGCCGGTGGAACTCGACGTCGCCCGCCGCGCCCAGCTCGCCGCGGGCCAGCCGCCAAGGTATCCCGGCACCTGCCGCGGGCTCGATACAGCAGCGCGCGCCGCGCGCGTCGCGGCAGGACGCCAGCCGGCCTTGAGATTCCGGGTGCCGGACGCGGGAGTCATCGAATTCGAGGACCTGGTCCGCGGCCCGCAGTCCATCGCCGCCGCGACGCTCGGGGATTTCGTGCTGCGACGCGCCGACGGCGGGCCGATGTTCTTTTTCTGCAATGCCGTCGACGATTCCCTGATGGGTGTCACGCAGGTGCTGCGTGGCGACGATCACCTGAGCAACACGCCGCGCCAGTTGTTGCTGCTGCAGGCGCTCGGTCTGCCGGCGCCGCGTTATGGCCACCTGCCCTTGCTGGTGGACGCGAGTGGCGCGCCCTTGTCCAAGCGCCGTGGCAGCACCACCGTCGGCGAATTGCGTGGGCGCGGCTATCTCGCGGCCGCCGTCGGCAATTACCTGCTGCGACTGGGGCACACGGGGGCGCCGGACCAGTGGGTGGAACCCGCCGAGTTCGCCCGCAACTTCAGTGTCGATCGGCTGGGGCGTGCTCCCGCGCATTTCGACCCGGGCCAGCTCGATCACTGGCAGCGCGAGGCCGTCAGGCGCCTGACTCCCGAACAGGCGGTGCATTGGCTTGATGCACAACTGCCGGCCGACTGGTCGGCCCAGGAGCGCCTGGAGCTTGCGGGCCTGCTGCGGGGCAATCTGTTGTTTCCCGCCGATGCCGCGGACTGGCTCTCGGTACTGCGGGGTGACCTGGCGCCGCTCACCGCTGAGGACAGCACCGTCCTCGCAGAGGCAGGCCCGGCCTTTTTCGAGGCCGCCCTCGCGGCTTACCGTGAGGCAGGCGCCGACTTCGCGGCGTTGGGGAGGGAGCTGAAGCAGCGCACCGGGCGCAAGGGTGCTGCGCTCTTCATGCCGCTGCGCATCGCCTTGACCGGACGGCGCGACGGGCCTGAACTCGCGGCCCTGCTGCCGGCGATCCCAGCGGCCCTGGTGCGGGCGCGCCTGGCATCTGCGACGCGGACCCACTGAGGCGGCTCCGATGCTCTCGATCTACAACACGCTGATGGGACGCAAGGAGCCATTCCGCGAACTCGTCGCGGGGCGGGTCGGCATGTATGTCTGCGGCATGACTGTCTACGATCACATCCATGTCGGGCACGCGCGTTCGCAGATCGCATTCGACGTCGTACGCCGCTGGCTGCAGGCGAGCGGCTACCAGGTCAACTACGTGCGAAATATCACCGACATCGATGACAAGATCATCAATCGTGCGCGTGAGCTGGGCGAGACGGTTGAAGCGCTGACGGCGCGCCACATCGAATCGATGAACGAGGACTTCGCCGCGCTCGGAATCAGGCCCGCCGATCACGAGCCGCGCGCAACCCGATTCATGCCCGAAATCGTCACGATGATCTCGACGCTGATTTCGAAAGGCAATGCCTACGTCGGCACCAGCGGCGACGTGCTGTATTCCGTCTCGAGCTTCAAGGCCTACGGGCAGCTGTCGGGCAAGAAGCTCGCGGACCTGCGTGCCGGCTCGCGAGTCGAGGTGGACGAACAGAAGCGCGACCCGCTCGATTTCGTGCTGTGGAAGCGTGCCAAGCCCGGCGAACCGTCCTGGGAATCGCCCTGGGGGCTCGGCCGCCCCGGCTGGCACATCGAATGCTCGGCGATGGCGGTGGCGCTCCTCGGCGACTACTTCGACATCCACGGCGGCGGCATGGACCTGAAGTTCCCGCATCACGAGAATGAGATCGCGCAGTCCTGCGCGGCCTGCGGCACGCCATTTGTCAAGGTCTGGATGCACAACGGTTTCGTGCGCGTCAACGACGAGAAGATGTCCAAGTCGCTGGGCAATTTTTTCACAGTGCGTGAGGTGCTGCCGCGGCTGCGGCCGGAAGTGCTGCGCGCCTTCGTGCTGGCGAGCCACTACCGCGGCCCGATCAACTACGGCGAGGACAACCTGCGCCAGGCCGACTCGGCGCTGCAGCGCCTGTACCTGGCGTTGCGCGACGTCACGCCTGCGGTCGGCTTTGAGCCCAGCGAGGCGACCCACCGCTTCAGCGAGGCCATGAATGACGATTTCAATACGCCGGATGCGCTTGCTGCGATGCAGTCGCTCGCGCGCGAGCTGAATGTCGCGAAGACCGCGGGTGACGGCCCCGCGGCTTCTGTATATGCCGCGGAACTTCGCGCGCTCGGCGCCATCCTCGGCCTGCTCGGGGAGCGGCCCGAGGAATGGCTGTCGACCCATTCGGAGCTGACGGGTGCCGCGGAGGGCGCAGCCAGCCGGCCGGACCCCGCCGAGATCGATCGACTCGTCGCGGCGCGAACCGAAGCCCGGCGGGCGCGCAACTGGGCTGAATCGGACCGGATTCGCGATGAGCTGGCCGGGCATGGCGTGGTCCTCGAGGATGGCTCCGTGGGCACGAGCTGGCGCTGGCGATAACCGGCGGACAGGTGCAGGTCCCACGGCACGGACAAAAGAAAAGGGGCGCCGAAGCGCCCCTTTCAAAGCCAAGTACGAAATCCTAGAACTTGTACGTCATCTTGGTGTAGATGAAACGGCCACGTGGACTGTGCTGGCTTTGGACGTAGCCATACAGGTCGTCGTCGCCGTCACCGGTAGCGAACGGCGGATCCTCATCCATCACGTTATCGGCGCCCAGAAGCAACGTCGTGTTTTTTATACCGTCGTAGGAAAATTGCAGATTAACCGTCACGAAGGCATCGACCTTGGGTGTGCTCACCGTGTCGTAATCCAGCAGGCCGTCGAAGTTGACATCGGGCGTGTCCTCAAACGAACCGATGTAGTTCAAGGCCGCGTGGATGCCCCATTCGCTGGCCCGCCAGTCGCCGGTCAACACAAAGCGATCCGCGGGATACTCGTACTCGCCGGTCAGGTCCCGGGTCACGAGCGCAGTCGCCTCGAGATTTGCTTCCACGCGCTCGAAGTTCAACAGATGGGTGTAGTCGAGACCAAGTGTCAACGTCGCGCTACTCACCTCCGTGGTGTAATTGACGGCCAGGTCGATGCCCTCGACGGACTGCTCGCCGATATTGATGATAGTCGCACCGCTGATGCGTATTAATTCACCCAGCGTGTCGCCAGGCAACACCACATCTCGCAGGCACTGCGGGTTGTTCTGTTCGGCGCAGACTTCGCCATAGAGCGCGCCGAACGGCTCTTCGTCGATCTTCTTCTTCTGCTTGATGTCCCAGTAGTCGACCGACAAGCTCAGGCTATCCATGGGCTGCCAGGCGACGCCGAAGTTGAGGTTTTCGGACTCCTCTGGAACGAGGTTGGGATTGCCTGTGAATTGAATTTTGTAGTCCAGAACCTCGCACTCGGCAGGATCGTTGGGGTCGAGGCCCTGGTCGATACACCAGTATCTGTCGATGAAGAACTGCGATTCGTCCGACGGCCTGAGGCCAACCTGCGCCAGGGACGGTGCGCGGAAGCCCTGCCCCCAGGACGCGCGCAGCGCGAAGCTATCCGTTACCGCCCAGCGCAATGCGACCTTCGGATTTGTAGTGTTGCCGAAATCGCTGTAGTCGTCATAACGGCCGGCGACCTGCAACTCCAGACTTTCAAGGAGCGGGAACGAGAATTCGATGAAAGCCGAAGTGATGTCGCGCGAAGCCTTCGCGCTGACCGCTTCCGTGCCAAAGATCAGGCCACGCTGGAATTGATCGTCCGGAGTGTCAGTGACGCTCTCCTTGCGATACTCGAGGCCCGCCGCAATCATCGCCGGCCCGGCTGACATGTCGAACATCGCTCCGCTAATCGTCGCGTCGACGGTCGTCAGGTCGGACGTGCCCTGTCGGACGAGGCTTGTCGTGATGCTGTCGATCACCGACTCCGGGTTCTGTGTGGCCCCGAACGGGTTATAGCGGCCTGCATTGATCTCCGTCTGCAGGAAGTCCGTGCGAACCCAGCCCATCGACCGATCGCCGGTTTGATCTGACTCGCTGCGACCGCGTTGTCCCGCAATCTCCCAGTCCCAGTTGTTGATCGTGCCGCGCAGGCCCACGAGCGCACGCAGGCTGTCGGTCTCAATGTCCCATTGGCGCGGGCCGGCGTCCACTGTCCGGTAGCGCCGGATGCTGATCGTTGTGGGGTCGCCAAACTCCGCAGGAATGCCAGGATGTGTGTTCGGCACGGTAAGACCCGCTTCGCCGTCGAGCGGGGTCGGAGCTCCCTGGGCGATCGAGGTGTTGTGCTGCACGCCGATTTCAGTGAAAAGCTCCACGTCGCCGCCCATGTCCTTGCGGCCGAGTAGCATGAAGCCGACGCGTTCCGACTCGGGCATCAGCAGGTTGAACGGGCCGTAATCAAAGAAGCAGTTAAAACCACTGAGACGGTCCGCGGGGCAACTTGGATCCGCCGTGGCGACGTCATCGACGACGAAGCTGCCCGGGTAGCCGCGCGAGGAAGTGTTGTCTGCTCCGCCGTACGGCTCCTGGTTCGCGGATCCCAAGTGGCCGCGTTCCGAGTTGGACAGCGTGTCGTTCTTAAAGTAGTCGAAAATCATCGTGACGTTGCCGGTGTCGCTGCCGGTGCCCCAGATCGCGGAAACCGTGGTCTCGGAATTGCTGCCGCTGGTGACATCGCCATATCCCGCAGTGACCTCGAATCCTTCGAAATCATCGCGTAGCACGATGTTAACGACGCCCGCGACCGCATCGGAGCCGTACACGGCGGAGGCGCCGTCCTTCAGCACTTCGACGCGTTCGATTGCGGACACCGGGATCGCGTTGATGTCCACGAAGTTCGTCAAGATGCTTTCGGCAAAGGGGCTGATGGAGACACGACGGCCGTTGACGAGTACGAGTGTTGCGTCCGCGCCGAGGCCGCGCAGGCTGATCGCTGCGCCGCCATTGCCAGTCGAATCCTGGCTATTGCCGCGGGTCGAAAACGTACCGTTGCCGGAGGCCGGGAGTTTCTCGAGTAGTTGCTGCAGGTTGTTGTAACCCGACTTCACGATCGCTTCATGGTCCACCGTGATCACTGGCGAGGGGCTATCGAAGTCGCTGCTGCGCGCAATGCGCGAGCCAATGACGACAATTTCTTGATCGTCCTGCGCCATCGCCAGTGGCGCGGTCATGGCCGCAGACAATCCGACAGCTCCCCCGATCGCGAGCCTGATGGCCTGAGCAAGCGGTGTGCGCATTTTCATCGATCGATCCCCTGTGTGCAGAAAAACGACAATCGCGGCGCGATTGAATGACTTGGAATCTACACCAGTTCTCGGTGCGTTTGCCACTGTGGTATGAAAAGAACATGCCCGTTGAGCGTACAGCCAAATTGACGGGCCGTGGACGTCTCCGTAAGATGCGGGCCCGCTCGCAGGCCGGAAGGCCCCGTGCGGTAGGCAACCGACAGGCCGTCTGGCGGGGCATGGCGCAGTCTGGTAGCGCATCTGCTTTGGGAGCAGAGGGTCGGGGGTTCAAATCCCTCTGCCCCGACCATTGAACTGGCGGCGCCTCGGGCAGGTTTTTGGCGCCCGTAGCTCAATCGGATAGAGCACCGGCCTTCTAAGCCGGCGGTTGCAGGTTCGAGTCCTGCCGGGCGCGCCACTGAAGGCCGCGGGCAGGCGATGGACATTGGCGGGCGTAGCTCAGCTGGTAGAGCCCCGGATTGTGATTCCGGCCGTCGCGGGTTCGAATCCCGTCGCTCGCCCCATAGTTTTGGGCCATTAGCTCAATTGGTAGAGCTCCGGACTCTTAATCCGTAGGTTGTAGGTTCGAGTCCTACATGGCCCACCAAATCCAGGCCGGAGGCGCCGCATGGAGCCACGTCGCCCGATCCGTGAGCCGACCTATCATTGGCCCGGCGGCCCCACGGCCGATGACGACCCGACACCTATCGAGTCGGCGCTGGCTGCATTGAAGATCGGTGCGATCCTCGCGGCGGCGATCACCATCGCGTTCATTTATCTCGGCACCTATGCCGGCATCGTCGCGGGGCAGGTGGAGTCCACGATCATCGTGCTGGCCGCCTTCGTGCTGCCGAGTGTAATCGCCGCCAGCCGCACAGCCTGGGTCCGGCGCCGTCGAGGGCCCCGCTGACCTTACGTTATACTTGCTGGCTGGAAGCAGCGCGGAATTGGGTTCAGGGCCGGTTCCAGATGCGAAAGTGGCGGAATTGGCAGACGCGCCGGATTTAGGTTCCGGTGGGGAAACCCTTGAGAGTTCGAGTCTCTCCTTTCGCACCACGAGGTTGATGGACAGATGATGGTTTCGGTGGAGTCGCTCTCGGGCCTGGAACGACGCATGCAGGTGTCGGTCCCGGCGAATCGCGTCAAGCAGCAGGTGGACGCGCGCCTGCTGAAGGTCAGTCGTACCGCGCGCATCAAGGGCTTCCGCCCGGGCAAGGCGCCGATCCATGTCGTGCGCAAGCATTATGGGCCGCAGGTCCAGGAAGAGGTCGTCACGGACCTGATCCGCGAGACCTTCGCCGAGGCCGTGCGCCAGGAAAAGCTGGTGCCGGCCGGTGGGCCACGCATCGAACCGCAGGGCGCGGACAAGGCCGGTGAGCTGCGCTACACAGCGACCTTTGAGATCTACCCGCAATTCGAATTACGGGGCCTCGAGGGCCTGCGCCTGATGCGACCGCAGGCGTCCGTCACCGACGGCGATCTCGACACCATGATCGAAAGCCTGCGCCAGCAGAAACCCGACTACGTGACGGTGGCGCGCGGTTGCGCCGCCGGCGATCGCGTCACCATCGACTTCGAGGGCCGGATCGGTGACGAGCCATTTGAAGGTGGCCGCAGCGAGGGCCTGGTGGTGACACTCGGCAGCAACCGCCTGCTGCCGGACTTCGAGAATGGCCTGCAGGGCGCCGCCGCATCTGAGACCAAGGAATTCGACCTGCGATTCCCGGACGAATACCAGGTCAGCAAGCTTGCGGGCAAGACCGCGCGATTCACGGCAACAGTGCACAAGGTCGAGGAACCAAAGCTTCCCGAAGTGGACGCGGCGTTCTGCGAGGCTTTTGGCGTCAGCGAAGGCGGGGTCGAGGCGCTGAAGTCCGAGGTACGCGAGAACATGCAACGCGAACTCGCCCAGGCCGTGCAGGCGCGGCTCAAGTCGCAGGTGATGGAACAGCTGCTCGCGGCCAATCCGATCGCCGTGCCGAAGGCGCTGGTCGAGGCGGAGATACGCGACATGCAGATGGACATGCTGCGCAGGATGGGTGCCAAGAGCGCCCGCCAGCTGCCGGCGCGCGGGCCGTTTGAGGCCGCCGCCAGGAGGCGTGTGGCGCTAGGCCTCCTCCTCAATGAAGTGATACGCAAGGCCGGTATCCAGCCGGACGTCGCGCGGGTGCAGGCCCGGCTCGACGAAATCGTGGCGGGCTTCGCAGATCCGGAGGCGGCGCGGCAGCAGTATCTGCAGAGCGAAGCCGCCATGCGCCAGTTGCAGATGGCGGTGCTGGAGGATCAGGTCGTGGC
>CAYYQQ010000118.1:0-7702 GCA_964473595.1 uncultured Steroidobacteraceae bacterium
AATGGGCGTCCTTTACGTGGTCGCGACGCCGATCGGCAACATGGGCGACATTTCGCCGCGAGCGCGTCAAATTCTCGCTGCTGTCAGCGTGGTCGCCGCCGAGGATACAAGGCACAGCTCCCAGTTCTTGCGAGGACTGGGGCTGGAACGGCCAATGCTGTCGCTGCATGAACATAATGAACGCGCCCGTGCGACCGAACTCGTACTGCGCCTGCGCGCGGGCGAGAGCGTCGCGCTCATCAGCGACGCCGGCACGCCGCTCGTCAGCGATCCCGGCTACCAGCTGCTGCGTGCAGCGCTCGCAGCGGGAATCGTCATCTCGCCGATACCGGGGCCCTGTGCCGCGGTTGCCGCGCTGTCCGCCGCTGGACTGCCCAGTGACCGGTTTTGTTTCGAGGGTTTCCTGCCCGCACGCGCTGCGGCGCGGCGGCGGCGACTGGCTGAACTCGCCGCCGACCCGCGCACATTCGTGATCTACGAGGCGCCGCATCGTATCGCCGCGAGTCTGGCGGACATCGCTGCGGCCTGCGGCGGTACGCGCCGCGCCTGCATCGCACGCGAAATGACCAAGAAATTCGAGTCCTTCTATCGCGGCAGCCTGGACGAACTCGCCGCACGCGCGCAAAGCGACGAGGATCTGCGCCGCGGCGAGTCCGTCATCATCGTCGAAGGCGCGCAGGCCGAACCGGTGGGCGCGGGCCGGCTCGATGAAACACTCGCGGTATTGCTGCGTTTCCTGCCGCCATCCGCGGCATCTGAGGCCGCCGCGGCGCTGACCGGCGTGCGCAAGAACGAGGCCTATGCGCGCGCGCTCGACCTCGGCCAGGCGAAGCGCGGCGATTCTTCTTGAGGCGCGTGGCCGTTGCCACTATGTTGGTGACGGGAGTCGGCCAGGCAACCGCCGTTTTCTAGCGAAAACGGAGGAAAGTCCGGGCTCCAGAGGGTATGGCGCCAGGTAACGCCTGGGGGGCGTGAGCCCACGGAAAGTGCAACAGAAAGTAAACCGCCTAAGCGTGCGCAAGCACGACGGCAAGGGTGAAACGGTGCGGTAAGAGCGCACCGCGTCGACGGCAACGGCGACGGCACGGCAAACCCCGCCTGGAGCAAGGCCAAATAGGGAAGCATGCGGCGCAAGCCGCAGCGCGCGGCCCGCGCGCGCTTCCGGGTAGGCCGCTTGAGGTGCACGGCGACGTGCATCCCAGATGAATGGTTGCCCACGACAGAACCCGGCTTATCGGCCGACTCCTTCTTTGTTATCAGTTATCAAAAAAAGAGAAAGACCTGAGAAGCCGCTGTAGGAGCGGCTCGTAAGTCGCTGATTTCCGGGTCCTCCCGCGAGCTCAATGTGGGACGCGACGATCGTCGCTAAGTGCCTGAGCCGTCACACTATTTTTCGCTGATTGTTGTTGACCCACCCCCATTGCCTGCCTATAGTGGCAGCGAGTGGGAAAAAGTGGGAGGAAATGGGACGTCGTCCCGTTTAGAACCGTGTTTCGCGGCGCAACCAAGGTCACCCTCGATGCGAAGGGCCGGATGGTCATTCCGACCCGCTATCGCGAAGAGCTGCAGCAACGCGGCCAATCACGGCTGGTCGTCACCATCGATCGCGATCAATGCCTGCTGATTTACCCGCTTCCAGACTGGGAAGAAATCGAACGCAAGCTGATGCGGCTGCCGACGCTGAATGAACACGCGCGGCGTCTGCAACGACTGATGGTCGGCCACGCGACGGACCTCGAGCTCGACGGACATGGCCGCCTGCTGCTGCCGCCGAAGCTGCGCGAGTTCGCGCACCTGGAACGCAACGCAATCCTGATCGGCCAGGGAAATCGTTTCGAATTGTGGGACGAGCAGCGTTGGGACGAGCGTCGCGAGCAATGGTTGAACGGCGAAGAACCGTCGGTCTCGTTACCGGCGGAACTGGGATCGCTTTCGTTGTGAACGGTGCGCCATGAGCGGCGCGCCGGACGTGGAAGCGGGGGGCGGGCGACACGCGCCGGTGCTGCTGGACGCCGCGCTCGATGCGCTCGCGATACGCAGCGATGGTCGTTACGTGGACGCGACCTTCGGTCGTGGCGGGCATGCCGGGGCAATCCTCGGCCGGCTCGGGGAAAAGGGGACTCTGCTTGCAATCGATCGCGATCCGGAAGCCAGCACGGCGGCGGCCAACCAGTTCGGCTCCGATCCGCGCGCGAAATTCAGGCAGGCCAGATTCTCCGAGCTTTCCCAGTTGGTCCCCGCTGGCTCGGTGGACGGAATCCTGTTCGACCTCGGTGTCTCTTCGCCGCAGCTTGATGACGCGCGCCGCGGTTTCAGCTTCCTGCGCGACGGGCCGCTCGACATGCGCATGGACCCGCGCCACGGTGATTCCGCCGCGCAATGGCTCGCGCACGCGACGGAACGGGAGATCGCCATGGTGATCTCGCGCTTCGGTGAAGAGCGCCATGCGCGGCGCATCGCAAGGGCAATTACCGCGGCGCGCGTGCAGGCGCCGCTGACGACGACCGCTAGCCTGGCCGCTGTCATCGCCGCGGCGGTTCCGCGCCGCCAGCCCGGCTTGCATCCGGCGACTCGCAGTTTCCAGGCATTGCGGATCCACGTGAATGCCGAACTCGAGGAGATCGAGCGCGCGTTGCCGCAAGCCGTTGATGCACTCGCACCCGCTGGCCGTCTGGTCGTCATCAGTTTTCACTCGCTCGAGGATCGTATCGCAAAGCGCTTCATGCGCGCCGCCTCGCGCGAGGACCCGGCCTTTGCCGGCCTGCCGGAAGTTCCGCCGGGCGCGCAGCCGAAGCTCAGGCTCGTAGGCCGCGCCGTATTCGCGGATGCCAGCGAAGTCGGGCGCAATCCACGCGCGCGCAGCGCCGTGCTGCGCGCGGCCGAAAGGCTCGCCGCATGAGCCGCCGCTGGATACTGGTCGCATTGCCGGTGTTGTGGCTCACGGTGCTGGTGTCCGCGATCGCAGTCGTGCGTGCGCGACATGAGGCGCGCACGCTGTTCGTGCAGCTCGAAGTGCTGTCGGCGGAGCGCGACCGGCTCAACATCGAATGGAGCCAGCTGCAACTCGAGCAGAGCACCTGGTCCAATCCCGGTTTCGTTGAGCGCGTCGCCAGCCTCAAGAGGCAGATGAAGCTGCCGACGCCGGACGAAGTGCGGATCGTCGCGCCATGAAGTGGCGCGAAGGCGGAGCTGAGTTCGATGCGGGGCAGTTTCGCCTGCGCGCGCGGCTGCTGGTCGGCCTGCTTGCGATTTTCGCATTGGCGCTGCTGGCCCGTGCACTGCAATTGCAGGTGCTCGACCAGCAATTCCTGGCCGAGCAGGGCGACATGCGCTACGCGCGGGTCGCAAAGATGCCCGCTCATCGCGGCTCGGTGCTGGACCGCTTTGGCGAGCCGCTTGCCGTCAGTTCTCCGGTCGACACGGTCTGGGTCAATCCGCCCGAGCTCGCGCATGCCTCCGACGAAATCCCGCGTCTTGCGCGCGCGCTGAAGCGCGATCGGCAGTGGCTGGCGCAGCGCATTACCAGCAATCTTGACCGGCAATTCCTGTACGTCGCGCGGCACATGGATCCGGCCGAGGCCTCGAAGATCAAGGCGCTCGGCATCCCCGGCGTGTACCTGCTGCGCGAATACCGCCGTTATTACCCGAATGGCGAAGTCACCGGGCACCTGCTTGGATTCACGAATCTCGACGAGGCGGGCCAGGAGGGTCTCGAGCTGGAGTACGACCAGTCGCTCGCGGGCCTCGACGGCCGCAAGCGCGTGATCCAGGACGGACGCGGCCGTATCGTCCAGAACGTCGAGAGCATCCGCGCACCACGACCCGGCGAGGACCTCTACACGAGCATCGACCTGCGCATCCAGTACCTGGCCTATCGCGAATTGAAGGCGGCGATCCGCACCTACCACGCGCGCGCGGGCTCGGTGATCGTGATCGATGTCGCGACCGGCGAGGTGCTCGCGATGGTCAACCAGCCGTCATTCAATCCGAATGACCGCGAGCAGTACGAAGTCAGCCACTATCGCAATCGGGCTGCCACCGACATCTTCGAGCCGGGTTCCAGCATCAAGCCGTTCGTCATCGCCGCGGCGCTGTCCTCGGGCAAATACCGGCCCGAATCGATGATCGACACGACGCCGTTCAAGGTCGGCATCAAGACCATCGAGGACAAGCACGATCTCGGCATCATCGACCTTTCGCAGGTGCTGGCGCGCTCGAGCAATGTCGGCATGGCGAAGATCGCGCTGTCGCTGGAACCCGAACAGATGCATGGGACGCTGAGCACGCTCGGCTTCGGCGAAGTCACGGCCAGCGGCTTTCCCGGCGAGTCGGCGGGTCTTCTCAGCGATGCCGCGCATTGGCGGCCAATCGGCATTGCGACGATGGCCTATGGCTACGGCCTCTCTGTAACACCGTTGCAGCTTGCGCAGGCCTACGCGACCGTCGGCGCACTCGGCCTGCACCGGCCGATCACATTCCGTCGCGCACAGGAACCCGCGCCCGCCACGCGCGTGCTACAGGAAAAAATCTCGCGCGAACTGATCGACCTGCTCGAGGATGCAGTGAATCCGGGCGGCACGGGCGAAAAAGCGATCGTACCCGGCTATCGGGTGGCCGGAAAAACAGGCACTGCCTGGAAGGCGACCGCGGGAGGTTATTCGACGGATCGTTACCTCGCCGTATTCGCAGGTCTCGTGCCAGCTTCGCGGCCGCGGCTCGCCGTGGTCGTGATGATCGATGAACCCGGCGGTGCGCTGTATTACGGCGGCGACGTCGCGGCACCGGTGTTCTCTGCGGTGATGTCCGGGGCGCTGAGGCTGATGTCGGTGGCCCCCGATGATCTGGCACAAGTCGCGCCGGTCACCGTCGCCGGGGTCGCGCCTTGAAATCCGCGGCCGCAGGATCGAAGACACTCGATGCGCTGCTCGCAGGCATCGCAGCGGCGCCGGCGATCGAGATCGTGGGTCTTGCGCTTGATTCGCGCGCCGTCCGCAAGGGCGACGCCTTTATCGCGCTGCGCGGCGGCAATCACCATGGGCTCGAACACCAGTCCCAGGCCATCGCTGCCGGCGCCTGCGCGGTGCTGTGGGATCCGGGCGAAGGCCGCATGCCCGATGTCGCGCCGGATCAGGTTGCCAATGTGCCAGTGCCGGCGCTACGCAGCCGGCTCGGCGAAATCGCTGATCGATTCTACGGTGCGCCCTGGTCGCGGCTCGCGGTCGCGGGCGTGACTGGCACGAACGGCAAGACCACCTGCGCCTGGCTGCTCGCGAGCGCCGCCAATGGTGCCGCGCGTCGCGGCGCCTATCTCGGCACGCTGGGCTCGGGCTTCCCGCCGGAGCTCGCGAGTGCTGCGCTCACCACACCCGATGTCGTCACGCTGCATCGGCAGTTGCGCGCACTGTCAGACGCCGGTGCGACCCACGTCGCCATGGAAGTTTCTTCGCACGCGCTCGACCAGGGGCGCATCGACGGTGTGCGCCTGCGCGTCGCCGCGTTCTGCAATCTGAGCCGCGATCATCTCGACTACCACGTCAGCATCGAACGCTATGCGTTTGCGAAACAGCGCCTGTTCCGCCTGCCGGGGCTTGAGCACGCCGTCATCAACACCGGCGATCCGGTCGGGGCGCGTTTTGCCGCCGCGCTCGCGCCCGGCGTCACGCTGACCTCCGTGGCGGTCGGCGGCGAGTGTCCTGCCACGGAGCGATTCATTCACGTCACGCGCGTTGATGCCGCAGCCGATGGGCTCGCGCTCGAGGTCGATGGTCATTTTGGCCGCCGCCGGCTGCAGTCGCGCCTGGTGGGGGATTTCAACGCCGAAAACCTTGCGATCACGCTCGGCTTGTTGCTGGCCTGGGACGTCGAAGTCGACGAGGCGTTCGCGGCGCTTGCTTTCGGCACGGCGCCGCCGGGGCGTATGGAGGGTTTCCGGCTGCCGAATGGCGCGCTCGCGATCGTGGACTATGCCCACACGCCGGATGCGCTCGCCAAGGTGCTGGCAGCAGTGCGCGCGCACGCGACCGGCCGCGTGCTGGTGGTGTTCGGCTGCGGCGGTGATCGCGATACCGGCAAGCGCGCGCTGATGGGTGCGGCGGCCGAGCGGCTCGCGGACCGGGTCATCGTGACCGACGACAATCCGCGCAGCGAGGATCCGGACCGCATCGTCGGGATGATCCTGTCGGGCTTCAGATCGCCTGCACACGCGCTTGTCGAGCGCGATCGTGCGCTTGCGATCGGTACGGCCCTCGCCGAGGCGGGACCCCAGGATGTCGTGCTGATCGCCGGCAAGGGGCACGAGGATTACCAGCTGGTCGGCGCCGAGCGCCGCCATTGGAGTGACCGGGAATTCCTGCAGCGGCAGGGCGGAGCGGCGCCTTGAACGGCCGGCTTTCTGAAGTCGCAGCCGTGACCGCAGGTCGTCTCGCGGGCGCCGATATCGCCTTCGCGGGTGTCTCGATCGACTCGCGCACGCTGAAGCCGGGTGAGTTGTTCTTCGCGCTGCGTGGCGAGCGCTTCGACGGTCACGCATTCGTCACGATCGCAGCAGGACGCGGTGCCGCAGGCGCTGTCGTCGAGAAGGCGGGCGACGCGCCGATTGCGCAGATCGTGGTCACGGACGCAATCGCGGCGCTCGCGGCACTCGCGCGTGCCTGGCGCAGGCAATCCGACGCGACGGTCATCGGTGTCGGTGGCAGCAATGGCAAGACCACGACCAAGGAGCTGCTGGCGAGCATCCTCACCGGCGCCGGCCCGACGCTTGCGACCCGCGGCAGTCTCAACAACCATCTGGGCGTGCCGCTGACGCTCCTGCGGCTCGAGCCCGGGCACCGCTTTGCCGTGATCGAGATGGGCGCCAACCACCCGGGCGAAATCGCGGCACTGGCAGGCCTGGCGCTGCCTGCGATCGCGCTCGTCACCAATGCAGGTGACGAACACCTCGAGGGCTTTGGCGATCTTGCCGGTGTCGCGCAGGCCGAGGGCGAGATGTTCGCCGCGCTGACCGATACCGGTGTCGCGGTGATCAACGCGGACGACCCCTTTCACGAGTTGTGGCAGAAGATGGCGTGCGGCGCGCGCCAGATCCGCTTCGGCATCGAAGCGGCGTCCGAGGTGCGTGCGACAGGCCTGCAAGGGCGCATCGAGTCCGGCGCATTTGTCACGGTGTTCACGCTCGCCATTGGCGGTGAGCAGGCGCGTGTGCGGTTGAGGCTCGCGGGCCGCCACAACGTCATGAATGCGCTCGGCGCCGCTGCTGCCGCGCATGCCGCGGGCGTTTCACTGCCGGCCATCGTCGCGGGGCTCGAACGGGTGAGCCCGGTCGGCGGCCGCCTGCAGCTCAAGGCGGGTCCGCGCGGCTCCTGGTTGATCGACGATTCCTACAACGCGAATCCGAGCTCGGTGCGCGCCGGCATCGACGTGTTGTGCAGCCTGCCAGGCGAGCACTGGCTGGTGCTCGGCGAGATGGCAGAACTCGGGTCGCATACCGAGGCGAGCCATACCGGCATCGGCGATTACGCCCGCCGCGCCGGCGTCACGCGCCTGTTCGCAATCGGCGCGGCAGCGCGGCTCGCGGTGGCGGCATTCGGCGCCCATGGCGGCTGGTTCGAGGACGCAGGGCGTCTCGCCGATGCGGTGGGCGCAGGCCTCGATACCGGCGTGACGGTGCTGGTCAAGGGCTCGCGCGTCAATCGACTCGAGCGTG
>CAYYQQ010000119.1:0-7560 GCA_964473595.1 uncultured Steroidobacteraceae bacterium
TGCTCCCAGGTTGCTCGGCGCCCTACGGGCGCGCGCTCTTTTGCGCCTCAGCGGCGTGATGATCGCTGACCTTTTCCTTGTGCTTGCGCATGCGCCGGTCGAGCTTGTCGGCCAGTGCGTCAATCGCGGCGTACATGTCGCCATCGATCGCATCGGCATGGATTACCGCTCCGCTGACCCCCAGCGTCGCCTCCGCTTTGTGCTCGAGTTTTTCGACCGTCAGCACGCAGTGCACATCGATCACGTGGTCGAAGTGCCGCACCACGCGGTCCAGCTTCTTTTCAACGTAATCCCGCAAGGCTGAAGTGACATCGATGTGGTGGCCAGTGAGCGTCAACTGCATGGTGAACTCCTTTTTTGTGTGGCAACTCGCCGACGTTCGCTCGAGGTCGGAATGCCGAGCGCCTCGCGGTACTTGGCGACCGTGCGCCGCGCGACCTGGACCCCGTCGGTGGAAAGCATCTCCGCGATCTGGCTGTCGGACAGCGGCCTTGCCTGCGATTCCTGGGCGATCAGCTTGCGGATTTTCGCACGGATTGCCGTGGATGAGACACCGGCGCCGTCATCGCCCGGAACCTGGCTCGAGAAGAAAAAGCGGAATTCAAAGACGCCGCGCGGCGTGTGCAGGTACTTGCCGGTGGTCACCCGTGAGACCGTGGATTCGTGCATCTGCACGGCTTCCGCGACGTCGCGCAGGATCATCGGCTCCATGGATTCCTCGCCGCGGTCGAGAAACGCGGATTGCCGCTCGACGATTGAGCGCGCCACGCGCAGCATCGTGTCATTGCGGATCTCCAGGCTGCGCAGCAGCCAGCGTGCCTCCTGTAACTGGGTGCGCAACATGGCGTGATCGGCCGCACGTGTGATCATTCCGGCGTAGCTTTCATTGAGGCGCAGGCGCGGCACCGACGCCGGATTCAGCTCGACGATCCAGCCCTGCGGCGAGCGGCGCGCATACACGTCCGGCACCACATATTCGGTGCGCACCGGCTGGATTGTTGAGCCGGGCCGCGGGTGGCAGCTGCGAACGAGCGCGAGCGCGACATCCAGTTCCTCTCCGCTGCAGTGCATCTGCCGCTGCAACAGGGAAAACTGCTGGTCCGCGACCAGTTCCAGGTGCTGGTGGGCCAGCACAAACGCGGCGTCGAGACCCGGCGTGGCGGGATCGAGTTGTCGAAGCTGCAATTCGACGCATTCGCCGACCGTGCGAGCCGCGACGCCGGCCGGATCGAATTGCTGAATGGTCGCCAGCACCGCCTCAATCTCTGCCTCACTTGCGCGTATTTCCGGCGCGACCGTGTCAGCGATGGCCTGCAGCGTCTCGGTCAGGTAGCCGTCGTCATTGATCGCATCGATCAGCGCGCGGCCAATCGTCATCGCTTCAGCAGGCAGCCGCGCCATCTCGAGTTGCCAGATGAGGTGGTCCTGCAGCGTCTGGCCGGCCTCGTCGGTGAATTCCTGCGCGCCATCGCCGCTGCCCGACCAGGGTTTCTCCGACTCGGCTGCGGTCGGCTCGGTCCATTCGTCGCCGATCTCGACGAGTGGCTCGTCAGTGTCCGTCGCATCCCCTTCGTTGCGGTCGCGGTCTGCCAATGCGTCGAGCGAAGCGGTGGGCTCGAAGTCATCTTCGGCCTCGAGCATGACGTTGGTCTCGAGCGCCTGCTGGATCTGCGCCTGTAATTCGAGTGTGGGCAGCTGCAATAGCCGGATCGCCTGCTGCAGCTGTGGCGTCATCGTCAGCTGATGGCCGATCCGGAGTTGCAGGGTAGGTTTCATCATGCGCGCGTGTGGCGCCTCGACGCCGGTCGCTCAGAGCCGGAAATCCTTGCCTAAGTAGACCTTGCGGACCTCCGGATTGGCAAGGATCTCGTCGGCGGAACCGGAGGCCAGCACTGTGCCCTGGTTGACGATGTAGGCACGGCTGCAAATTCCCAATGTTTCCCGGACGTTATGATCGGTTATCAGGACCCCGATTCCGCGCTCGGCCAGATGGCGGGCGATGCGCTGGATATCGTGCACGGACAGCGGATCGACACCGGCAAACGGCTCGTCGAGCAGGATAAAGGCGGGGTCCGCTGCGAGCGCCCGGGCGATTTCGACACGCCGCCGCTCGCCGCCCGACAGGCTCATGCCGATATTGTCGCGCAGGTGCGCCACATGCAGCTCCTCGAGCAGGCGCTCGAGCGCTTCCGCACGGGCCGCTTCGTCGAGGTCGCGGCGCGTCTCCAGTATCGCCATGACATTGTCTGCCACGCTCAAGCGCCGGAACACCGATGCTTCCTGCGGCAGGTAGCCGAGACCACGCCGTGCGCGGGCGTGCATTGGCAGCCGCGTGATGTCTTCGCCGTCGAGCTCGATGCGCCCGCCATCGCAGGGCACGAGGCCGACGATCATGTAGAAGGCCGTGGTCTTGCCGGCGCCATTCGGCCCGAGCAGGCCGACGACTTCGCCGCTCTCGATCTGCAGCGACAGCGAGCAGACGACCTGGTGTTTCCGGTAACTTTTTTCGAGGCCGGTGGCGGTTAACAGGCTCATTCGGGTTTTTTCGGCGCGGGTGTGGGCGCAGGTACCGATTCCGGCTCGCGTGGCTTGATCGTGATGACCACCTGCTCGCGCGAAATCACGCGCTGATTCTCGGCACTGTAGACCAGTGTTGCGCCGGTGATCTCGTTACGCCCGTCCGAGAGCCAGGCATCGCCGGCGAGTTCCACGGTGCCGCGGCCGAGATCGTAGTCGATGCGATTTGCACGTCCCTGTGCAAGATCAGCCTCGCGGCGCTGCTCGAATGTCGCCGGCGCCCCGGTCACGGTCGCGCTCTGGATCTCGCCCTTTGCGAAGCGTACCCGGGCCGTGTCGCTCGTCAGTTCGCCATCGGTCAATTTTATGCGTACTGAACCGCTGAATTCCCAGCCGCTGTCCTCGAAGTCGAGACCACTGGCCTGGGCCCGCTCGGCCGTAATGCGGACCGCGCCCTGGACGATCGTCACATCGTTGAAGACCAGCACGCTGTTCTGGTAGTCGAAGTCCGTCGATCGTGCCTCGACCGTGATCGGCAACCGGTTACGGTCCTGTGCAATCGCAGCGCAGGCGGCAGCGCCGAGGAGGACGGCTGCGATTGCAGACCTACGGAGTGAAAAGGCCATGGACTTCGGATTCCAGCTGCAGATTGCCGGCCTTCAAGTCGACTTGCAGGCCACGGGCATGCATGAGGTGGCGACCAAACGCAAGCGTGACCGGATCGCGGGTCTCGGCGTGCTCCCTGGCGGTGTCGAGCGTCAGGCGCGCGGTGCTCAGTTCAGCGAGGCCTGGAAGATCGCCGACCCGCCCATTCATGTGCACATCGCCCTCGAATTCCACTGCATGAGCGCCGCGCGGCACGCGCGCCTCGGCTGAGGTCAGGTGCCAGCTTTGGTCGGCCTGCGCGTGATAGTCGACGACCACCTCGCGTAGCGTGACGACGCCGCTGACCGGCTCTTCGTTGGCGGTCGCGGCCTGCAGCCCGAGTCGCGGATTTCCATCGGCGCCGAAATCCTCGAGATCGATACCCTTCAGGTAATAGCCCGACCGCTCGGCCTCAGTGACAGGCGCCGTGACTTCGCGATCCATCAGGCGCCATTCGACGAGCACCGCGATCAACGCGATCAGTGCCGCAAACAGGATCAGCCGGCCGGTCATTGCCTGCCGCCCCGCGCCGCCAGCAGCCAGTCACAGAACTCGCGCGCAGCGCCTTGCCCGCCGGAGGCCCGGGTCACATGTGCGGCTGCGGCCAGCACCTTGGGATGCGCATCGGCCACCGCGGCCGGGAGGCCGACCGCGGCCATTAATTCCAGGTCCGGCGTATCGTCGACCAGGCAGGCAACGTGGCGCGATTCGATGCCCGTGCGTGCCAGCAGTTCGTTGAGGGCGCGGGACTTGTCGTTGACGCCCTGCGCGACGTCGGTGACACCGAGTTCGCGCATGCGCACCGTGACCGCGGTCGAGCGCCGCCCGGAAATCACCGCGACACGGATACCCGCGGCAATCAGCATCCGGATGCCGTGACCGTCGCGGACATGGAAGGATTTCAATGTCTCGCCATCCGGACCGAACAGCAGTCGGCCGTCGGTCAGCACGCCGTCGACATCGAAAATCACCAGGGCGATGTCGGCGGCGACCGTCACATGACCCCCGCGCGCAGCAGGTCGTGGACATTCAGGGCACCGACCAGCCGGCCCTTGTCGTCCTCCACGAGCAAGGCGTTGATCGAGTGCTTCTCCATCATCAGCACGGCTTCGGCTGCAAGCTCACGCGGGCCGATCGAGCGGCCGCCTTTCGTCATGACATCGGCCATGCGGCTCTTCTGGATATTGATGCGCCGGTCCAGCGCGCGGCGCAAGTCGCCGTCGGTGAAGATGCCGACGACATGTTGTTTCGAATTGACCACGGCCGTCATGCCGAGGCGCTTGCGGGACATCTCGAGGAGCCCTTCGGACAGCGGCGTGTTGGGTCGTACCATCGGCAGGTCGTCGCCGCTGCGCATGACATCGGAGACGTGCAGCAGGAGCCTGCGGCCCAATGCGCCGGCGGGGTGCGAGCGCGCGAAATCGGCTTCCGTGAATCCGCGATGGCCCAGCAGCGCGACCGCGAGCGCATCGCCCATCGCGAGCGTTGCCGTCGTGCTCGCGGTCGGCGCGAGGTTCAGCGGGCAGGCTTCGGCGGGCACGCTGACATCGAGATGCACGTCCGCTTCGCGCGCGAGTGTCGAGTTTTCATTTCCGGTCATTGCGACGAGCGGTGCCCCCATGCGCTTTATGAGCGGCAGGATGGTCAGGAGTTCGGCGGTCTCGCCGGAGTTCGAGATTGCCAGCACCGAATCACCCTTGGTCAGCATCCCGAGATCACCGTGGCTGGCTTCGGCGGGATGCAGGAAAAAGGACGGCGTCCCGGTGCTTGCGAATGTGGAGGCGATCTTACCGCCGACGTGGCCGGACTTGCCCATGCCCGACACGACGACACGACCGCGGCAGTCGAGGAAGATGCGGCAGGCAGCGGCGAATTCGTCGCCGAGGCGATCGACCAGCGCGGCCACCGCCTGCGCCTCGATGCGTAGCGCCTGGCGTCCCTTGTCGATCAGGCCTTTCCCGTCTGCAGGCTTTTTCATGCTTGTGAATTCAACGCCCAAAGCAATCAAACATCATACACCGGCACCCGGTTTCCACTGGCCGGCGGGCGTGCCGAGCAGGGGTTGGGAGGGCCTCTTCAGGATCGTGCGCGACAGGGATGTCGCGCCCGAAGCCTACAGGGATGTATTCACGGCGGTCCTGAAGAGGCCCTCCCGACTCCTGCTCGGCCCAGCAGTCGTGCCCTTGCACGCTGATGCCGGATAAGATGGCGGCCCGTTTTGGAGCGATGAATAGATGACGCCGGAGCAAGTACACGCACAAATCGAATTGGCGTTGCCAGGAGCAACGATCGAAGTGCGTTCGCAGGATAACGTGCATTTCGAGGCGCTGGTGGTGGCGGCGCAGTTCGCGGGGCTCAGGACGATTCAACGCCACCAGCTCGTCTACCGGGCGCTCGGCGCTGCGGTCGGCAGGGAGATTCACGCCTTGTCGCTCGACACCCCTGCGCCCGACGAGTGGGCGCGCCGTGCGGCGAGCTGAGGCGCCTGGCCATGGATAAGCTCCAGATCTCGGGCGGCATCCGGCTCTCGGGCGAGGTGCGCGCCTCGGGCGCCAAGAATGCGGCGCTGCCGATCCTGGCGGCGGGCCTGCTGGCCGATGCGCCATTGACGATCGGCAATGTTCCGCACCTGCACGATGTCACCACGATGATCGAGCTGCTGGGCCGCATGGGTGTCGGCGTGACGGTCGGCGAGGGCATGCGTGTCGAAGTCGACGGCGCGCGCCTGACGACGCCGGTCGCGCCTTATGAGCTGGTCAAGACAATGCGTGCATCGATCCTGGTGCTCGGTCCGCTGCTCGCACGGCACGGTGAGGCGCGCGTGTCGCTGCCGGGCGGCTGTGCGATCGGTGCGCGACCGGTCAATCTGCATGTGGCCGGTCTGGAGGCGATGGGCGCGGAAATCGGCGTCGAGAGCGGCTATATCCACGCAAAAGCCGGCCGGCTTAAGGGCGCGCGCATCGTGCTCGATACCGTCACGGTTACCGGCACCGAAAACCTGATGATGGCGGCGACACTTGCGGAAGGCCGCACGGTAATCGAGAACGCCGCGCGCGAACCGGAAGTTGTCGATCTCGCGGGCTGCCTCAATGTCATGGGCGCAACGGTTTCCGGCGCGGGTACCGACACGATCGTCATCGAGGGCCGCGAACGTCTCGGCGGATGCGAGTACGACGTGCTTCCGGACCGCATCGAGACCGGCACATTTCTGGTCGCCGGCGCGATCACGGGTGGCCGGGTGCGTGTGCGCAGCGCGCGGCCGGATCACCTCGACGCGGTCCTCGCGAAGTTGCGCGAGGCCGGCGCGACGGTCGAGACCGGCCCGGACTGGGTCAGCGTGGACATGCGCGGGCGGCGGCCCCTGGCGGTTGACATCCGCACTGCGCCATACCCGGCGTTCCCGACCGACATGCAGGCTCAGTTCGCCGCGCTTGATTCGATCGCCGATGGTGTTGCGACAATCGTCGAGACGATCTTCGAGAACCGCTTCATGCACATGCTCGAATTGCGCCGGCTCGGCGCGGAACTTCAGCTCGAGGGCCACACGGCGATCATTCAGGGAGTGCCGCGGCTTTCGGGTGCGCCGGTGATGGCCACCGACCTGCGCGCGTCGGCGAGCCTGGTGCTCGCAGGGCTGGTCGCCGAAGGCGTGACCGACGTCCAGCGCATCTACCACATCGATCGCGGCTACGAATGCATCGAGGAGAAGCTGCGTCAGCTCGGCGCCAGCATCCGGCGCATACCGGGCGCGCGGACCTGAGACCGCTCAGGCGGCGGGCGAGGTGGCCGCTTGCGCGGGTCGCTCGATCACTTCGATCCGTACGTTGTATTCGCGCAGTGGCCCTTCGAATGGCGGCCCGCGCCACAGGCTGAGCCGCACGCCCTGGCCGGGCTTCAGCATCGCGACGCGTGCCATCAGGTCCTGGGCGCCACGCAGCTGGGTGCCATTGACCTCGATGATCACATCGCCGCGCACGACCCCCTGCGAATTCGCCGGACTTCCGGCATAGACCTGCCTGACCAGCACCGAACCCTCGGGGATGCCGAATTGCTCGGCCTCGCCCGCGGTCAGCTCGCGCGGCACGACGCCGATCCAGCCGCGCACGACCCGGCCGTCATGCAGGATCGCGTCCACCACCCCGCGCACCAGGTCAACCGGAATCGCAAAGCCGATTCCCTCGATGCCGAGCATCCGGCCCGCGATCGCGGTGTTTAGCCCGACCAGCTCGCCCGTCGCATTGATGAGCGCACCGCCCGAATTGCCGAAATTGATCGGCGCATCGGTCTGGATGAAATTCTCGTAGGTGGAAACACCCAGCCGGCCGCGGCCGGTCGCGCTGATGATGCCCTGCGTGACGGTCTGGCCAAGACCGTTTGGATTGGAGACCGCGACCACCG
>CAYYQQ010000120.1:0-7402 GCA_964473595.1 uncultured Steroidobacteraceae bacterium
GCTTCGTGCCTTCGATCGACACGCGCAACATCCAGACCCAGGTGCTCGTCAAGGACGGCCAGACGGTCGTGCTGGGTGGCATCATGGAGACGGAACGCCGCGATACGGAGAAGAAGGTTCCGCTGCTCGGCGACGTGCCGGTGCTCGGCAACCTGTTCAAGTCCAAGAGCAAGACCAACAACCGCGACGAGCTGCTGATCTTCATTACGCCCCGGATCCTGCGCGAGGGCTCGAACGTCAACTGACGCCACAACGGTCCCGGCTTGCGTCCGGGGCCGGTTCCCATGCACAGTCACACGGCCGCCTCCGGGCGGCCGTGTCATTTCCAGCCGCCGCTGCGGTGGTGAATCCGGGGTTCCCTGGGGGTGTATCGCGATTGGTTCGGAGTGTCTTTCTGGTGGGACCGATGGGTTCGGGCAAGACTACGGTCGGGCGGCAGCTCGCGGAGCGGCTTGGCCTTATTTTCGCGGACAGCGACGCCGAGATCGAGGCACGCACTGGCGTCGACATTGCGTATATCTTCGAGCGTGAGGGCGAGCCCGGATTCCGGATCCGCGAGCGCGATGTGATTGATGAGCTGACTCAAACCGCAGGCATCGTGCTCGCGACCGGTGGCGGGGCAATACTGCTGCCAGAGAATCGTGAGCGGCTGTCCACGCGCGGCACGGTCGTATTCCTCGATGCCACCATCGACCAGCAGCTGCAACGCACGCGGCACGGGCAGCACCGGCCCTTGCTTGCCACCGCTGACCCGCGCGCCAGGCTCGAGGAGTTGATGCTGGTGCGCGATCCGCTCTACCGGTCCATCGCGACCATCACAATCACCACCGACGGGCGTCGCCTGAGCTCGGTGGCTGACGAGATCGCCACGGCGCTTTCCGCATGCAACGCATCGACCTGAATCTCGGCGCCAGACGCTGCCCCATCCTGATCGGGCCGGGCCTGCTCGGCTCGCAGGCATTGCTCGCCGAGCACACGGGCGCTGCACAACTGCTGGTCGTCAGCAATGAGACTGTGGCGCCCCTGTGGCTGCCGCGCCTGCGGGAAGGTCTTGCCGGCCGTCCGTTTGCGCAGTGCCTGCTGTTGGATGGCGAACAGCACAAGACGCTCGCAAGCGCCGCGCGGATCATCGACGCACTGGTGGACGCACGCATGAATCGTGACTGCATGGTGCTCGCGCTCGGCGGTGGCGTCGTCGGCGACATCGCCGGCTTTGCGGCGGCCACCTACCAGCGCGGCGTCGCCTGCCTGCAGTTGCCGACCACATTACTCGCGCAGGTCGATTCGGCGGTCGGTGGCAAGACCGGCGTCAATCATCCGGGTGGCAAGAACCTGATCGGCGCCTTCCACCAGCCCGTCGCCGTCATCACCGACACCGACACGCTCGGCACGCTGCCGGATCGCGAACTGCGCGCCGGCCTCGCCGAGGTCATCAAGGCGGCGTTGATCGCCGATCATGCGTTCTTCGCCTGGCTGGAACTGCAGATCGAGGTTTTGCTCGCGCGAAATCCGGAGGCGCTCGCAGAGGCGATCCGCCGTGCCTGCGAGATCAAGGCCGGCATAGTCGAGCGCGACGAGCGCGAGCAGGGGGCACGCGCAATCCTGAATTTGGGTCACAGCTTCGGGCACGCGATCGAAACGGGGCTGGGTCATGGCCGCTGGCTGCACGGTGAGGCGGTCGCCGCCGGTATCGTGCTGGCCGCCGAACTCTCCGGGCGCTGCGGCCGCCTGGCCGCGGGCGACGTCGATCGCGTGCGCACGTTGCTCGTCCGTGCCGGTCTGCCGGTCGATCCGCCGCAGCTTGGGCGCGAACGCATGCTCTCGCTCCTCGGCATGGACAAGAAAGTCGCGGGCGGGCGGCTGCGTCTGGTGCTGCTGGATGCGATCGGAGCCGCCAGTTGCACCTCCGACTTTCCAAGGGACGCGCTCGTGACGCTGCTCGAGGATCGGGCCGGCACGGGCGCGGCGTGAGAAAAGGCCACGATCCGGACGCCGGGCTCGCACCCTTTGCTGCGCTCGTTGCCACTTCGCGCGGGCGCCGGCATCCTGAGCCGGCAGCCGATTACCGCAGCGAATTCCAGCGCGATCGCGACCGCATCGTGCATTCGAATGCCTTCCGGCGCCTGGTCTACAAGACGCAGGTGTTCATCAATCACGAAGGCGACATGTACCGCACGCGCCTCACGCATTCGCTGGAAGTCGCCCAGATCGGCCGCTCGGTCGCTGTCGCGCTCGCGCTATCCGAGCCGCTGACCGAGGCGATTTGCCTCGCGCACGACCTGGGCCACACGCCCTTCGGTCACGCGGGTCAGGATGTGCTGAACGAATGCATGCGCGAATACGGCGGCTTCGAGCACAACCTGCAGTCGCTGCGGGTCGTCGATGAACTCGAGGAGCGCTACGCGCAGTTTCGCGGCCTCAACCTCAGCTTCGAAACCCGCGAGGGGATACTGAAGCATTGCTCGCTCGCGCATGCGCGGCAGTTGGGCGCCCTCGGCCGGCGCTTCATCGAGCGCCAGCAACCAGGCCTTGAGGCGCAGATCGCGGATCTCGCCGATGCGATCGCCTACAACAACCACGACGTGGACGATGGCCTGCGCTCTGGCCTCGTGACCATCGACGACCTGCGCGAGGTGGCGTTGTTCGCGCGCCACCATGCAACCGTCAGTGCCACGTACACGGATCTGCCGGCGCGGCGCATGATCCATGAGATTGGGCGGCGTATGATCGATGATGTCGTGAGCGACCTGATCGAGGCGACTGCAGGGCGCCTGGTCGAGGCGAAGCCCGCAAACATCGACGCAGTCCGCGCCTTGGCGCATCCACTCGTGGGTTTCTCGGAAGCCAGGGCCGCCGAACACGCGGAACTGAAGAAGTTTCTGCGCACGCGGCTCTACCGGCACGAGCACATCGAAGCGCAGCGCACTGGCGCAGCGCAGGCGCTCCGTGGCCTGTTCGAGGCTTTCATGCAGGACGTGACGCGTATGCCGGCGGAACACCGCGATGCGGCGCTCGCAATGGAAACCGCCCAGGGAATGGCAGGCCGCGCCCGCGCGGTCGCCGACTATGTCGCCGGCATGACGGACCGCTACGCCTTCCAGGAACAGGCGCGACTTTCGGGCGCGGGATCCTGGGATCCCACCGGTTTGATACCATCGCGCGGCGAATGAAGGAGGCAGGGTGGCCAGGGCCGAGATACCCGCGCGGGAACGACTGATCTTCGCGATGGACGTGCAAAACGCCGACGCCGCGCGCCGGCTCGCGGACACGCTTGGCGATTCAGTGTCCTTCTACAAGCTCGGGCTTGAGCTGTTCATGTCAGGCGCGGCCTTTGAACTGCTCGACTGGATGGTTGGCCGTGGCAAACGCGTGTTTGTGGACCTCAAATTCTTCGACGTGCCGGCCACGGTCGCCGCGGCCGTGCGCAATCTGCGCAAGCGCGGCGTGACATTCACGACCGTGCACGGCAACCAGTCGATCATGGAAGCGGCGGTCGCGGCTGCGGGCGATGTCGGGATCCTCGCGGTCACCGTGTTGACGAGCCTCGATCGCGGCGACCTCGATGACCTGGGATTCCAGTGCGATGTGGAACAACTCGTGCTGTCGCGCGCGCGCCGCGCGTTTGCGGCCGGTTGCGCGGGCGTCGTGTCCTCGGGACTCGAGGCAAAGGTCCTGCGCGCCGGCGTGGATGATCGCCTGATCGTCGTCACGCCGGGCATCAGGCCGGTGGAGAACCGCCCGATCGACGACCAGAAGCGCACCGTGCGCGTCCCGGAAGCATTCGCAAATGGCGCCGACTACATCGTCGTCGGGCGGCCGATACGCGATGCCGCAGACCCGCGCGCCGCCGCGGAGCAGATCCAGGCAACCATCGCGGGCTTGTTCCCCCGCCGATGAGCATACCGCCGGGGAATGACCGCCTGCTGCGCGCCCTCTCGCGCCAGCCCGTAGACCGCACGCCGGTCTGGATCATGCGTCAGGCTGGCCGCTACCTGCCGGAGTACCGCGCGACACGCGCAAAAGCCGGCAGTTTCATGGCGCTGTGCACCAATCCGGAGCTTGCCTGCGAGGTGACACTGCAGCCGCTCGCGCGTTATCCGCTGGATGCCGCGATTCTCTTTTCGGACATCCTGGTCATCCCGCACGCAATGGGGCTTGGTCTCGGGTTTACGGAAGGCGAGGGGCCGCGCATCGCGCGGCCCATCCGTAGCGAGGCCGCAGTTCAGGCACTACCGGTGCCGGATCCCGACGACAAACTACGATTCGTGCTCGACGCAATTGCGCTGACACGCCGCGAGCTCACCGGCCGCGTGCCGCTGATCGGATTTGCGGGCTCGCCCTGGACCGTAGCGACCTACATGGTCGAAGGCGGCTCGAGCAGGGATTTCCCGCGGATCAGGGGGCTGCTCCAGGCCGAGCCGCGGACCCTGCATGCGCTGCTCGAGAAACTCGCGCGCGCAACGACGGCCTATCTCAATGCGCAGATCGCAGCCGGCGTGCAGGTCGTCATGATCTTCGACACCTGGGGAGGCGCGCTCGCAACGCCGGACTATCTGGAGTTTTCGCTGGCCTACATGCAGCAGATCCTGGCTGGCCTCGCGCGCGAGCCTGCGGGTCAGCGCGTGCCGGTGATCCTGTTCACCAAGGGTGGCGGCATCTGGCTTACCCGCATGGCGGCGATCGGCGCAGATGCTTTGGGCATCGACTCGGCGACGGAACTGTCCGCTGCGCGCCGGGCCACCGGCGATCGTGTCGCGCTACAGGGCAATCTCGATCCAGGCCTGCTGCACGAGCCGCCGGACTGGATTCGCCATGAGGTCGCGCGCGTACTCGAGAGCTACGGGCGCGGACCCGGGCATGTATTCAACCTGGGGCATGGCGTGCAGCCGGACACGAATCCGGATCACGTAGCCGCGATGATCGCGGCCGTGCACGAGCTCTCGCCGCAATATCACCGGTAAGGGGTAAAGGGGAGGTAAAGGGGACGCAACCCTTTAAGGAGGTAAAGGGTTGCGTCCCCTTTATTTCCTTTATTTCTTGCGTAGCTCGTCGCGCAGCGTGCGGCGCAGGATTTTGCCGACGTTGGTTTTCGGCAATTCATCGCGGAAATAAATGGCGCGCGGCACCTTGTAGCCGGTCAGCTCGTGCTTGCAGAACGCGACGATCTGTTCGCTGGTGAGCGCGGGGTCTTTCCTGACGATGAATAGCGCAACGACCTCGCCGGATTTCTCGTCCAGCTGCGCGACCGCCGCGACCTCGAGCACGCCCGGCATCTGCGCAACGATGCCCTCGACTTCATTCGGATACACGTTGAAACCGGACACCAGGATCATGTCCTTCTTGCGGTCCTCGATATAAGTGCGGCCGCGTTCGTCCATGCGGCCGATATCGCCGGTGCGAAGCCACCCGCCCGGCAGCATGACCATGGCGGTTTCGTCCGGGCGATTCCAGTAACCGCGCATCACCTGCGGTCCGCGCAGGCAAATCTCGCCGACCGAGCCGGTTGGCAGCGAATTGCCGTCGTCGTCGCGGATCGAGATTTCGGTGGACGGCAGCGGATAGCCGATCGAGCCCGTGAATTCCGTCGTGCCCGGCAGGTTCGCGGTGCCGACCGGAGAGGATTCGGTGAGCCCCCAGCCCTGGCAGATGTGCCGGCCCGTGACCTGGCGCCAGCGTTCGGATACCGCCGCCTGCACCGCCATACCGCCGCCGAGCGCGATCTTCAGCGAACTGAAATCCAGCTGATCGAAACCCGGCGTGTTCAACAACGCATTGAAGAGCGTGTTGACGCCGGTGATGAAGGTGAAGCGCACGCGCTGCAATTCCGCGACGAAACCGGCCAGGTCGCGCGGATTCGTGATCAGCACGTTCTGGCCGCCCACCCGCAAGAACACGAGGAAGTTCGAGGTCAGCGCAAAGATGTGATAGAGCGGCAGCGCGGTGATGACGACCGCGTTCCTGATCTCGCTGAGTTCCGGCATGAAAGCCACGACCTGCAAGGTGTTCGCGACCAGGTTGCGATGCGTGAGCACCGCGCCCTTCGACACGCCGGTCGTGCCACCGGTGTATTGCAGGAACGCGACATCGTCGCCGTTGACATCCACCTGATCGAGCTTGAGTGACGCGCCGGCCCTGATGATCTCGTTGAACGGAAGCGCGCCCGGCAACTTCCACGGCGGCACCATCTTTTTGACGCGCCGGATCACGAAATTGATGATCGGCCCCTTCGGAAAGCCGAGCATGTCGCCGATGCCGGTCACGACGACGCGCCTGATTGGCGTGCGGGCGATGACCTGCTCGAGCGTGGCGCATGCATTCTCGAATATTACGATCACCGTGGCGCCCGAGTCGTTCAGCTGATGCTCGAGTTCGCGCGCCGTGTAGAGTGGATTGACATTGACGACCGTACAGCCGGCGCGCAGCGTGCCGATGATCGCGATCGGATACTGCAGGATGTTCGGCATCATCAAGGCGACGCGATCACCTTTCCTGAGCCCTGCGTGCCTCTGCAGCCAGGCCGCAAAACGCCGTGACAGCTCGTCGACTTGGCTGTAGCTCAGCGTGCGGCCCATGTTCGAGACCGCAGGCAATGCCGCGTAATTGCGGCAGGCGTCCTCGAACATGTGCTTCAGCGAGCGCACCGAGTCCGGATCGATCTCGCCGGGCACACCGGGTGGATAGTCCCTGCGCCAATACCTCACATCATTCATTGGGCGTGTTGCAAGAGCGGCACAAGCTGCGGCCAGAGATTGTCGAGCAGCAGCGGCTGCGCCCTGGCATTCGGGTGAATGCCGTCCGCCTGGAACAGTGCAAGGTCCACCGCGATCTGGTCGGACAGGAAGGGCACGACGCCGATCCGGTACTGGGTCGCAAGTTCGTTGTAGATACCCTGGAATGAAGACGCATAGCGCTGCCCATAATTGGCCGGTACGCGAATTGCGACCAGCAGCACCTGCGCGCCCGCGGTGCGACTCTTCATGATCAGCGATTCGAGATTCGCGCGCACCCTCGATACCGGCAGGCCGCGCAGTCCGTCATTGCCGCCGAGCTCGATGATCACGACCGCGGGCTGATGCTGCGCGAGCGCGCGGTCGAGCCGCTGGACTCCGCCATCCGTGGTCTCGCCGGTTACGCTGGCGTTGACCACGCGGTAACCGTAACCTTCGCGCTTCAGCCGCTGCTGCAGCAGCGTCACCCAGCCCTGCCCGGGCAATAGCCCGTAGCCGGCCGACAGGGAATCGCCGACGACCAGGATGACCGGCGTTTCTGCGGCCCGCGCTGACAATGGCGCAGCGGCGATCAGACATAGCATCAGTGACAGGACGAGACGCATGGATAGAAAGACAGTGCTTGAAGCCAGAAGTTTGCGCAAGCAGGTTACCAGCCCGGAGGGAATGCTGAC
>CAYYQQ010000121.1:0-7281 GCA_964473595.1 uncultured Steroidobacteraceae bacterium
GGTTGTCGAGGACCCGTTGCATAAACGGGATGCGCTCCGGCTCATCGGCCGGTGCGGGCTCCTGATCGGACATATACCCCCCTTCGCTGAACACCCTGCCGCGTGGCGGGAGGGTCGCAAGCAGAGGCCCAGTACGCCTTGATCTAGATCAATTCTCGATCACAGCCGGTACCAGACGCCGGATCACGGCGAAGGTCACGAGCGCCATGGCCAGCAGCAGGACGAAGAAAATGATCGCGCGATGCTCGAATATGCGCCCGACGCGGGCCTCGATCAGGCGCAGGCTCCGGTCCGCGAGGAGGTAGAGCACGACCCCGGCAAGGGTGTAGTAAACGGCCGCCATTCAGCCGACGCCGCGCCGGTCGACGCTCTCCCTCTGGGCGACCTTGGCGGGCTTCGGAGACACCCACATCTGATACATCGACACCACCCACATGAACGCGAAACACAGGCCCATGGTCGCTCCCGCGCACATCACCACCCAGGCGAATGGGTGATACAGCTTGGTGAAATACCAGGAACTGACATCCGTCATGACGGCAACAAATGGCAATGCAATGACAGTGCACTTGAACCATACGGGTCGCACGTAGGCGTGACTGAAGATGAGGCCCAGGATGAAGAAAATGAAACTGATTCCGAACAGGTGAATGTGCGATACGCGAACCAGCGTGAAGATATCGGCGCCGGTGTCCTGCGCGGTCACTTTCTTCAGGTCGTCGAATCCACCGAGGTTCGCGAGGTGCGGGTTGCTGCCATCGTGGCAGGCCATGCAGCGCTCATCGAGGATCGGCCGGATCACTGCCTCATACCCATCGCGTTTCGCGCCCTTTTGCACCCATTCAATGATTGTCGTGAGCTCGTCGGCTGGCAGCATCGTCGACATCGGTCCACGCAGGGCCGATTCGAGCCGCGATGCTTCGCCACTGCCGGTGTAGGCGATGACGAGATCCTCGTATGAGAGCGACCCCGCATCTCCATCCTTCGCGGAGTACGTGTGAAACAGGTAGATCAGGGCGAACAGGTAGCCGGAGCTGAGAATGATCAAGACCGCCGTGTACAGCGCGCGCAGGCTGTATGGCAGCTCCGAAAAGTGGTGATAAAGCCGATGCAGCGGGACATCACTCATGGTCGGTTCCGGGCTGGCAGCTGTACGTACACGACGGCGCGCGCTTTCTGTTGCGCATAGTAGGCCGCGAGCATACCGACATCCGCCTCAGTCAGCACTTGCGACATGGCCGTCATCGCCGCGCTCTTGCGCGTGCCTGACCGAAAGGCTTTCAGGATCCCTTCCAGGTATTCAGCGCGTTGAGCCGCGAGCGCCGGCAAGCGTGGGTCTGTGCTGTTGCCATTGACTCCATGACAACGATCGCAACGCTGCGTCCAGTCAACCATAGTGAGGGTCTTGGCGAGCTTCGGCGCGGGCGGCTGCAGGCTGGCGTAATAAGCGGCAAGATCCTTCGCGACTGCATCCCCGGTGGATGCCGCCGGGCCTTTCATCATCGGGTCGGCACGTGATCCGTCCTTGTAGGCGCGCATCGTTGCCACGAAATATTGCGCGTCCTGGCCGGCGAGACCTGGCGCAGTGCCTGTGCCGCCGCCGGCCTCGCCGTGGCATGCAACACAAGCGGCAGCGGCGGCCTTGCCGGCCACCTGGTTTCCCGGAGCCGGCGTCTGTGCCTTCCCCGGCTTCTGTGCGGCATAGAAATTCGCGATGTTGTTGATGTCGGCACCGCCAAGGCCGGCGACCAGCGCCATCATCATGTCGTGCTTTCGCTGACCGCCCTTGTATGCGTTGGTGGCCACGACCAGGTACTTGGGATCAAGCCCGGCCAGGCTCGGCATTCCGGGAATGCTGCTGATCCCGGCGTCACCGTGACAACCCGCGCAACTGGCCGCGGCTGCCTTTCCGGCGCTGGCAGGATCGGCCGCAGCAGGGGTGTTTTTCATTGGCGGCGCGGGCTGGGCAGGATCGAGGCTGGCATACCAGGCCGCCACCTTGATCAGCGCATCGTCGCTCAGGAACCTGGCGGCATCGGTCATCATGCCCTTGCCTCTGGCCCCCGATTTATATGCCTGCAGTTCGAGGTGAAGGTAAACCGCGCGCTGGCCGGCGAGATGCGGCAAGCCCTTCACCGTGCTGATGCCGTTCGGCCCGTGGCAACGGGCACACGAGGCATCAGCCACGCGCTGGCCTTCGGCAATGTCCAGCGGTGTTGCGTACGCAGCCCGGAAATCGTCGGTCGCGCCCTGCTGCACCGTTTCCGCCGATGCCAGGCCGGCTATCAACGCCATCAGGGTGCTGACTGCTGAAGCCAGCAGCAGGGAAGAATTGCAAACAGCGCTGAAACTGCGTGTCATCAGCCTCATTTCGACTGATCCCCAGGCAGCATTGCCATGCGATCCAGAGCCTTGGCGGAAAAATTGCCAACTACCGAAGGTTACGCCGCTTTCCACGACCCAACTTGACGCAGATCAACTCGGAAATATTCCGGGGTGGTACGTTGTCCTTGCTCGACCGGAGAGGAGAGCCAAATGAATCGGGTAATGCTGGTTGTTCTCGGGGCGGTAGCTTCAGCGCTGGTAACAACCGTCGCCGCTGCCGATGGTAAGGCAGTGTGGGACAAATCCTGCGCGGGTTGCCACAAAGTATTGGCGCCGAAGTTCGGCGACAAGGCCGCGTGGGCGCCGCTCATCAAGAAAGGAGCCGCGGAATTGACTGCGGTCGTTATCAAGGGCAAGGCGCCGATGCCGAAAAAGGGAGGCGCCGCATCGGAAGCGGACGTCAAGGCCGCTGTCGATTACGTCATCAGTCAGATGGAGTAGCGACACGGACCGAAGCCTCACCGGAGCGTCCCCAGTGAACAGACACGCTTGTTGCAGCGGGGCAATATTTGCCTGTGTAACCATGCTGGCCGCGTGCTCGCCGAGGAATGTCAGCTTCAGCGCGGACGTCCAGCCGATCCTCAAGCAATACTGCCTTGAATGCCACGTACCAGGTGGCCCTGGTTACGCCGCGAGCGGCTTCGACATGAGCAGCTACGAGGCGCTCATGAAGGGCGGCAAGTTTGGGGCGCTCGTGATCCCCGGCGACTCGCTGACCAGCACGCTGAACATGCTGGTCGAAGGCCGGGCGGATCCCTCGATTCACATGCCGCACGGCCGCGAGAAACTCAGTGATCTCGAGACCGAAGTCCTCAGTGTCTGGGTTCAGGAAGGCGCAAAGAACAACTGAGGTCAATCACCATTCAGGCTTGCCGGCAATGCGCGGCTGTTTCTTGCAACTCCATGATCACGTCCGCCTGACCTAGATCATTTCAGATCGCAGCCCGCGGCCGTACCCTGTTGTCGGCTGGGAACCGGGATTCCTTACGATTTTGATTCAAGGAGTGATCAGAAATGAAAAGCAAATTTGGCTCGACAATTCCAGGCCTTTGCCTGATTTTCCTGTTCCTCCCAGGCACCAGCTACGCAATGCCAAATTTCGCAAGGATGTACGGCGCCGATTGCAACATGTGCCATACGCAGGTGCCGAAGCTGAACAGGACTGGATTTGAATTCAGGCTGGCAGGTTACCGTTTGCCTGCCCAGATCGGACAGAAGGAGGAGTTCGATCTGGGGAAGCTTTTCGCTGCCAGGATCCAGATGCAGGATCTGAACAAGGAACATGATGATGTCAATAACGCGAAGGATACCTCGACCAACCAGCTGACATTTTTCGAGGCCACACTGTATCCGCTCACCGGATCCTGGGGCGGCAACTTCGGTTCATTGGTGGAGCTCTCCATGGCCCCCGGTGAGCCCTTTGAGATAGAAAATGCCTACATCAGGGGCGTGTGGGGAGATGCCAAGAAAGGCTGGTTCACGGGCAAAGTCGGTGTGATGCATCCCTGGGAAGGCTTCGGTGCTTCCGACCGCGTAATTGGCAATATCAGGCCGTTGTTCCAGAAGCAGGCGTCCATAGGATCTCCGTTCTACCTCTGGAATATTGACGAAATGGCGGTCGAGGCGGGTTATTACTGGCCGCAGACCGGCACCCACCTGTCCGCAAGGGTCAGCAATGGCGTCATCTGGAAACCGGATTCGGGCGGCGCCTTCAGTGACCATGCGGACCCGGCGCAAGGCGGCGACTTGAACAAGTCCAACGGTCAGATCGGAGAAAATCACAAGAATTGGCAGATTGTCCTGAATCAGTATTTCAACCAGGATTCCGGACTGACGGTTTACTACTACAGTGGCGAAATTCCTTTCCCGGATATTGCTGAACCAACCAACCCGTTGACTGGCGTAACGACCAAGGATAAATACACCAGGCTTGCGGTCTACGCGAATTACTTCGTCATGCCGAACAAGCTCAATCTTCTGGCTGGCTGGTTAGACGGTGATGATTCCCTGGACGATCCGAACGTCACCGGCGTGCTCAGCAATGGCACCACGGCACAGATAGGCAGTCAGGTAGGCAAGAGCGGCGGCTTTTTTGGCCAGGTCGATTATCATGTGATCGACAACAAGCTGGCCGTTGCACTTCGTTATGATGACTTCGATTCGTCGGACAAAGTCGACCACAACACGCAGAAAGCATGGACGCTGTCCGCGAACTACCAGGTTCAGGACTATGTGCAGTTCGTCGCGGATTACCAGCACAAGACGACAGAAGCTGGCGCCAATCCCGGTGAAAATACCGACGACCAGTTTCTGGTGAGATTGATCGTCATTTTCTAGCAAGTGCCCTGCGGCCGGGATCCGATCCGGATCCCGGCCGCAGCTTTCACCATGGTCCTGCCTGATCTCAACTGCATCCGCCGGGAAAAGTCCGGCACTGGCACTACCAGCCGCTGGAAAAGCAGTGCCCGAGCTTGTTGAGGCGCTCGATGTCCCGCAGCATTACCTCGCGACGATCCACGGACACCAGCCCGTCCTCCTCGAAGCGCGAGAACACGCGACTGACAGTTTCGGTGGCGAGTCGCAGGTAATTCGCGATGTCGCGCCGCGACATCGCGAGCGTCAGCTGGGTCTCCGAATGGCCGCGTGCCTTCATTCGCGACGATAGCGACATCAGAAATCCCGCAACGCGTTCCTCTGCGCTGAAGTCACCGGCCAGCGCGTGGCTGATTGCCAGCTCCTTCGACAGCAGGCGCAGCATTGAGTGCTGCAGCCCGGGCACCTGGCGGCCGAGATCGGTGAGCTGGCCATAGGGCAGCTCGCAGACCGATGCCGTGTTGAGCGCGACCGCATTGCATTGGTGCTTCTCGGGCCAGATGGCATCCAGCCCGATCAACTCGCCCGGCAGGTGGAAGCCGAGCACCTGCTCGCGCCCGTTGGCCTCGACCATGTAAGACTTGAAGAATCCACCACGCACCGCGTACAGGACGCGCAGCGGGTCGCCGATGCGAAACAGGTGTTCGCCTTCGTTCACGGGACCGCGCGGCGCGACGAGCTCCTCGAGGCGCTGAACGTCGCCGATCGCCAGGCCCATCGGCAGGCAGAGTTCCGAAAGTGAACAGCTGCCGCAGCTGCGACGCAGCTGGTAGAGATTGAGCGGTGACGGTATCGCGGTGCCGCTCAAGCGGGAGTCCCATATGCCAAAGTGGCATTGTACACGGTGGGTTTGTACGCGACGTGACCCCTCAGACGACGCGAGAAAATCGACGTGCGCCGGCGCCGGACGCCTGATGCAGATGGGCGTCGAAGCGCATTGCGATCGCGCGCACCAGCAGCCGTCCGAGCGGCGTGACACGGATACGCGCGGGTTCGATCTCGACCAGGCCGTCTTCGGCGAGTGGGGCCAGGCTCTCGAGTTCAGCGGCAAAGTGCGAGCTGAAGTCGAGGTCGAATCGCTCGCCGAGCTTGTGCAGATCCAGTTCTCCGCGGCACATGAGCGCGCGGATCACAGCGCGGCGGATCCGGTCCTCGTGCGTCAGGCGATAGCCGCGCCAGATCGGCAGGCGCCCCGAGTCGAGGGCCGCGGCCCAGTCCTCCAGCAAGCGATGGTTCTGGACGTACAGGTCGCACACCTGGCCTATCGCGCTCATGCCAAGGCCAATCAGGTCGAGCCCGGCGCGGGTCGAGTAACCCTGGAAATTGCGCTGCAAGCTCCCGTTGGCAAGGGCAATGGAAAGCTCGTCGTCGGGAAGCGCAAAGTGATCCATGCCGATGTAGACGTAGCCAGCGGCGGTCAGCTTGTCGACCGTGATGCCGAGCAGCGCAAGCTTCACTTCCGGCGGGCACAGATCTTCCGCCTTGATTTGCGTCTGCGCCTTGAAGATCTGTGGCAGATGCGCGTAGCTGTAGGCCGCCACGCGGTCGGGTCGCACGGCAATCACCTGCTCGAGCGTGCGTGCGAAGCCCGCTTCGGTCTGCCTCGGAAGTCCATAGATCAAATCGACGGATACCGACCGGAAGCCATGGCGCCGCGCCCCGGAGATGACCGCGAGGACGTCTTCCTGCGGCTGCACCCGGTTGACCGCGTTCTGGACATCCGGGTCGAAATCCTGGACACCCAGGCTGATCCTGTTGAAACCCAGCCCGGCGATCGCCGCCAGCCTTGCCTCGTCCACGGTGCGCGGATCAACCTCGATCGAGTACTCGCGCAAGGCATCGTCGCGCAATGAAAAGCTGTGGCCAATGAATCGCATCAGGTCGGCGAGTTCGGCGTCGTTGAGGAAAGTCGGCGTGCCGCCACCGAAATGCAGCTGGTCCACGCTGCGGTCCCGGTCGAATAGCCGTGCCTGCAATTCGATCTCGCGCTGCAGGCGGCTCAGGTAGCGCGTCCCCGCGGTGCGGTCACGCGTGATGATCCTGGTACAGCCGCAGTAGAAGCATGGCGACGTGCAAAACGGCACGTGCACATAGAGCGACAGCGGCCGCGGGATGGGGTCGTCATTGGACGCCCGCGTGGCCTTCAGGTAATCGCCCTCGCCGACGGCTTCGCTGAACTGGGGGGCGGTCGGATAGGAGGTATAGCGCGGCCCCGGCACATCGTACCGGCGCACGACGGCAGCGTCGAAACGGACCCCGATTCCCATGGGCAGAAGTCTGCGACGGGGGTGGGCAGGCCCGCATTGACCTGTGTCAGTCGGTGCGCGTCTGCTCCGGCCGCCAGCCCTGGACCCACTCCGCGAACTTGTCCGGCGTGAGCGGCCGAGCGTAGTGGAAGCCCTGGGCGAAGTCGCAGCCCATCGTAATCAGTTCCTGCGAAACCCTCTGGTCCTCGACGCCCTCGGCGACGACCGCCAGGTCGAAGGAATGCCCGAGGGCGATGGTCTGCTCGACGATCTTGCG
>CAYYQQ010000122.1:0-3285 GCA_964473595.1 uncultured Steroidobacteraceae bacterium
GGGGTGCGGCCGAGCACCCTGATCTGGGCGAGCGTCAGGTTCTCGGTGACGGAGAGGTGGGGGAAAAGCTCGAAGTTCTGGAACACCATGCCGATACGTGAGCGCAGCCTGGGCAGGTCGGTCCCGGGATCGCCCACCGAGATGCCGTCGACCAGGATCTGGCCCTTCTGGAACGGCTCGAGCGCGTTGACGCACTTGATCACCGTGGACTTGCCGCCGCCCGAGGGGCCGCAGACCACCACCACCTCGCCCTTCTTGACCTCCGTCGAGCAGTCGGTCAGCACCTGGAAGCTGCCGTACCACTTGCTCACGTCCTTGATGGCGATCATGGGACCCCATCTTACGGCGTGGCAAGCAAGGGGCCTAAAATCGACGTCAGCGGCGCGAAGACGCGGCGACGAAACAGCAGAATTGATTTCTGTTGCGTCCAGGGATGGAAACGTTACCCTAACGTTCGGATTCAAGAGATAATTCGAAAATTAACCAGGGAGACAACCATGAATCGTACGTTACGGACCCTCTTCGCCGCCGCCGCGGCGTTCGTCCTCGCCTGCGCGATGCCGGCCTTGGCGCAAGAATCGCCGACGCTGAAGAAGATCAAGGCCGCGGGCGAAATCTCCATCGGCCATCGCGAAGCCTCGGTCCCCTTCGCCTACATGGACCAAGCCGGAAAACCGATCGGTTATTCGGTCGATTTGTGCCTGAAGATCGTCGATGAGGTGAAGAAAGAACTGAACGCGCCGAACTTGAAGGTCAAGTTCGTGGCGATCAATGCCCAGACCCGCATACCGCTGATCGCCAACGGCACCATCGACATCGAATGCGGCTCGACCACCAACAACCTGACCCGCGCCAAGCAGGTGGACTTCCTGCCGGTCACCTTCATCACCGGCTCGAAGCTGCTGGTGAAGAAAGGCTCCGGCATCAAGAGCCTCAACGACCTGAACGGCAAGCGCGCGTCGATTTCCAGCGGCACCACCAACGAGAGAGCCTTCCTGGCCGAGGTCGAGAAGCGCAAGCTCAAGGTCGAGGCCGTGATGGTCAAAGACCATCCCCTGGCGATGCTCAACTTGGAAAGCGGCCGCGTCGACGCTTACGCCTCCGACGACGTTCTGCTTTACGGCATGATCAGCACCGCCAAGGATCCGAGCCAGTGGGAAGTCGTCGGTGAGTTCTTCTCCTACGATCCCTATGGCCTGATGATCCCGCGCAATGACTCCGATTATCGTCTGCTCGCGACGCGGGTGATGGCAGATCTGATGCGTTCGGGCGAGATGGAGAAGATCTACGACAAGTGGTTCAATCCCGGCCCGACCAACATCAGGATACCGCTCAGCGCCGACCTGAAGAAGGCGTTCGGCATCCAGGCCCTGCCGTACTGATCCCGCGAACCTGATCCCCGCCCGCTTCCTCCGGAAGCGGGCGGACGATTATCGGGCTCCGCCCAGCCTGAGAGAGGGAATCAAGCGATGAACTACAAGTGGGACTGGGGCATCCTGCTGCAGGAGCCTTATTTCGGCTGGATCTGGGCTGGCTTCGGCTGGACCTGCGCGGTCGCGATCCTCGCCTGGATCATCGCGCTTTCGCTCGGCTCGGTGATCGGGGTGCTGCGCACGATGCCCCATCCGCTGCCCCGCGCGATCGGCGCCGCCTATGTCGAATCGTTCCGCAACATCCCGCTCCTCGTGCAGCTATTTCTCTGGTTCTTCGTGGTGCCGGAGATTGTGCCGCGCGAGGCCGGAATGTTCCTCAAGCGCGGGCTTCCGATCCCGGAATTCTGGACGGCGGTGATATGTCTGGGCTTCTACACCGGCGCGCGGGTGGCGGAACAGGTGCGCGCAGGGATAAATTCGATCCGCGCGGGCCAGCGCCAAGCGGCGCTCGCCGTCGGTCTGACTCTGACCCAGGTCTATCGTTACGTTCTGATCCCGATCGGGTACCGCATCATCATTCCGCCGCTCACCAGCGACTTTCTCAGCGTCTTCAAGAACTCCTCGCTCGCGCTGACCATCGGCGTCATCGAACTCACCGCCCGCAGCCGCCAGATCGAGGAATACACCTTTCAGGGCTTCGAGGCCTTCACCGCCGCGACCGTGCTCTATAGCCTCGTCACCTTCGCCGTGATGACGCTGATGCACGTAACCGAAAAACGGACCCGCATCCCGGGCATGATCTCGTTGGAGGCGAAATAACATGCTCGGCGGGTTCGATTACGCCGTGCTCGAGAGGACGATGCCGCTCCTCTGGCAAGGGATGCTGTTCACCCTGCAACTGACCGGGCTCGCCATCTGCGGCGGGGTCTTCTTCGGCACCCTGCTCGCGCTGATGCGGCTCTCGCCCTTGCGGCCGGTTTCATTTTTCGCCGCGTCTTACGTCAATTTCTTCCGCTCGCTGCCGCTGATTCTGGTCATCTTCTGGTTTTATTTCCTGGTGCCAAAGCTGCTCGGCCGGCCTGTCGGCGGGTTCCATTCGGTGCTGATCGCCTTCGTGATGTTCGAGGCGGCCTATTACTGCGAAATCATCCGCGCCGGCATCCAAAGCGTGACGCAGGCCCAAGTCCACGCCGGCTACGCGCTCGGCCTCACTTATGGCCAGACCATGCGCATGATCATCCTGCCCCAAGCGTTCCGCAACATGATGCCGGTCCTGCTGACCCAGTCCATCATCATGTTCCAGGACACTTCGCTGGTTTACGTGGTCGGACTCAAGGACTTCCTCACCACCGCCGATCTGATCTCCAATCGCGACAATCGTCCGGTCGAGTTGTTCATCTTCGCCGCCTTGGTCTATTTCGCCATCTGCCTGATCGGTTCGCTGGCGGCGCGGCGCCTGCAACGGACATACGCCATATGATCGAGATCCGGAACCTCGACAAATGGTACGGCCATTTCCATGTGCTCAAGGATTGCAGCACGTCGATCGCCAAGGGCGAGGTGGTGGTGGTCTGCGGACCCTCGGGTTCGGGCAAGAGCACGTTGATCAAGTGCGTCAACGGCCTCGAACCGTTCCAGCAGGGCGCGATCACGGTGGACGGCACCTCGGTCGGCGATAAGGCGACGAACTTGAGCAAGCTTCGCTCGCGCATCGGGATGGTGTTTCAGAATTTCGAGCTCTTTCCGCACATGACGGTAATCCGCAATATCACGCTCTCCCAGGTGAAGGTGCTCGGCCGCTCCGAGGCCGAGGCCGGGGAACGCGGCAGGACGCTCCTGAAGCGCGTCGGGCTCGAAGATCAGGCGGCCAAGCATCCGGCGCAGCTTTCCGGCGGCCAGCAGCAGCGCGTGG
>CAYYQQ010000122.1:3295-5902 GCA_964473595.1 uncultured Steroidobacteraceae bacterium
CGATCGCGCGGGCTTTGGCCATGGACCCGATCGCCATGCTGTTCGACGAGCCGACCTCGGCGCTCGATCCCGAGATGATCAACGAGGTGCTGGACGTGATGGTGGCGCTCGCCGAAGACGGCATGACCATGATGGTCGTCACCCACGAGATGGGATTCGCCAAGAAGGTCGCCGATCGCGTCATCTTCATGGATGAAGGCAAGATCGTCGAGGACACCACGACCGAGGAATTCTTCGGCACGCCGCGCAGCGATCGCGCGCAGCTGTTCCTGTCGAAGATACTCTCCCATTGAGGTGAGTCATGACTGTCATGAAAGACCGCTTCGATAACGACTACGCCACGGGCGTTCCCTACGCGCGGGGTTCCATCCTCACCAGCACGCAGGACGACTTCCGGAAATTGCAGCAGGCGTGGCGCTATATCGATGCGCGCATCGCCAAAGGTGGGCCGGGGGTAGTGTTCAACTTGTCCGGGCTCGAACACGGGCTCCCGCTGGAACCACAGGAGCTGGCGATCGCGAATGATTTCGTCGCGCCGGCGCTCTACTTTCAGAAGTTCCGCGCCGCGGCCCTGGACCATTTCGGCGGATCCTCCGAGCGTCACGACGCCGCGCTCTTCAACCGCATCACGGGCGCGACCTACGCGACCCATCTGACGCTGGTCAAGCCGGGCGACACCGTGATCGGCGTGTCCGCGAGCTACAGCCACCCGTCGGTGATCCGGGCGGCCGCGCACGCCGGCGCCAGGCTCGTGGATACCCAGGGGCTACGTGGTTTCGCCGAAGCGCTCGAGCGCGAAACCAAGGTCTCGTTGGTCGTGCTGACGCGGCTCGCGGTGACCTACGAGATCCTGCCGCTGGAGGAGATCAAGCAGGTGGTACGGCGCGCGCACGAACGCGGCGCGCCGGTTTACGTTGACGACGCCGGTGGCGCACGCGTCGGACCCGCGTTGTTCGACCAGCCGAAAACGCTGCAGCTCGGGGTCGATGTGGCCGCGACGGGCCTCGACAAGTACGGTACTGCCGGTCCGCGGCTCGGCGTGATGGCAGGCGAGAAGGATTTGGTGGCGCGCATCCGGGCGCGCGGATATGAGATGGGGCTCGAAGCACGGGCTCTGTTCTATCCCGCGGCGTATCGTTCGCTCGCGGGGTCAACCCCTGCGCGGGTGAGGGAGCTCGCCGCTACGACGCGCAAAGTGACCGCAGCCGTGCGCGCGGTCGTCGGCAAGCGATTGCACGAGACCCCGGTGATCTCGGAACTCCTCGCCGATGACATTCTGGAGATCGCGATGGAGCGCGCGGGTGTCGAGAAGCCGCCCGTCGTACCCTACGAAGCGGCGACTGCGCTCGCAATGCTGCTGCTGCGCGATCACGGCGTGATCACGGTGCAGTTCGTGGGCATGCCGCCCGGCACCTCGGCGGTCATGTTCAAGTTCATCAACCCGCAGGAACTCGACCGGTTCGGCGGCGCGGACGCCTATGCCCGGGCGATCGATGAGAGCCTGACCAAGCTAGCGGCGCTGCTGCGGGACCCCGGAAGATTCCGCGCGCTGATACTTGGGGAGTAACTAGTCGCCCAGGGCGACGCCTTCGCGGCGGGGGTCGGCGCCCCCGGCCAGTCCCCGCGGCGTGCGCACGATGCCGTGCAAGCCGCTCGTCATTTCCACCGCCTGCACCGGATGCCCGAGCGCGCGCAGCGCGGCGGTGATGCCTTCCAGGGCGCTGCCGCGCTCGATCTCGGTCTCCTGATTGCGGCTGCCCATGTTGGGGGCGGAGATCGCCTGCTGCAGGTCGAGCTTCCAATCGAGCACGCCGACCAGGGTCTTGGCGACATAGTTGATGATGGCGCTGCCGCCCGGCGAGCCCAGGGTGATCAGGAATGCGCCGTCCGGCGCGAACACGAAGGTCGGCGCCATCGAGCTGCGCGGGCGCTTACCCGGTTCGACGCGATTGGCGGCCGGCTTGCCGCGCTCATCTGGTGCAAACGAGAAATCGGTGAGTTGGTTGTTAAGCAGGAGTCCGTGCACGAGAATGCGGCTGCCGAACGTCGACTCGATGGTGGTGGTCATCGCGATCGCGTTGCCTTGCGCGTCGATCACTGAAATGTGGCTGGTGCCGCCGGCTTCCTGCGTCGCATCGGCGCCCAGCGCGACGCGGGCGCCGGCGGGCGCCCCCGGCAGGGCGCGGCCCATGCTGCGCTCGGGACGGATGAGCTTCGAGCGCTCGCGCAGGTAAGCGGGATCAACCAGGCCGGCCGCCGGCACCTGGACGAAGTCCGGATCGCCGACGTAATGGTCGCGGTCGGCGTAGGCGAGGCGCCCCGCCTCGGCGAACAGGTGCACGGCGCCGCTGGAGCCAGGCCGCATCCCTTCCATCGGAAAGCGCTCGAGCAGGCCGAGGATCGCGAGCACGGCGATGCCGCCGGAACTTGGCGGCGGCATGCCACAGACCCGGTACGCGCGGTAACGGCCGCAGATCGGCTCGCGCTCTACTGCGCGGTAGGCGGCGAGATCCCCCACCAGACACAGCGTGTCGCCGGCTCCGTAGCGCGCCCCGACACGGCCAAGCAGCGTCGGGGTGAGCACCCGGCCGGCGAACGGAGCGCGCA
>CAYYQQ010000122.1:5912-7256 GCA_964473595.1 uncultured Steroidobacteraceae bacterium
ATCGCCGGGGCGGCCGAAGCTGTCCTTCGCCGCGCCGACCGCCGCCGCGATGTCGCGCGCGATGGCGCCCCGGTAGAACGCGTCCGGCCCCTCATCGGCGACGCGGCGCAATACCGCCGCGAGTTCCGGGTTCTTCAGCTGGTGCCCCACGGGCAGCGCGCTGCCGTCGGCAAGGTAGAAGTAGGCGCGCGCCGCAGGATTTCTGCCCAGCAGCGGGTCCGCGGCGATCAGGCGGTGCAGGCGTGGCGACACCGCGAAGCCTTCTTCGGCGAGCCGGATCGCCGGCTCGAACAGCCGGCGCCAGGGCAGGCGGCCGTGCTTCGCGTGCGCTTGCCCGAGCACGCGCAGCAAGCCGGGAACGCCGACCGAGCGGCCGGAGCTGACGGCTTCGGGAAAGCTCATGGGGGCACCGTCGGGACCTAGGAAACGGTCGGCGCGTGCGCCCCCCGGCGCGGTTTCCCGGCCGTCGTAGGCCGAAATCTTCTTTTCCGCTTCATTCCAGTGCAGCACGAAGGCGCCGCCGCCGATGCCGGAGGACTGCGGTTCGACCAGGTTGAGCACCATCTGCGCGGCGATCGCCGCATCAAGCGCGCTGCCGCCGGCACGCAGCATCGCGAGGCCTGCGCGCGCGGCATGGGGATTGGCGGCCGCGACCATGGCCTCCGCGGCGTGGCTGCTTGGGAGCGCGAACGGGAGCGCCAAGACAAGGATTCGAAGAATGCGGTTCATGGCGTTGCGCGGGCATAGAATCCGCGCAGGAGCCAGTATGAACCAAGCAGTCCGCATCGAGCGCGACCTGATCGGCGACCGCGAGGTTCCGGCCGCCGCCTACTACGGCGTGCACACGTTGCGCGCGCTGGAGAACTTTCCGATCACCGGGACCGCGATCTCGATCTACCCGGACCTGGTGGAGGCGCTCGCCTGCGTCAAGCAGGCCGCCGCGATCGCCAACCGCGAGCTCGGGCTGCTCGACGCTGCGCGCGCCGATGCCATCGTGCGCGCCTGCGAGGAAATCCGCCAGGGCGCGCTGCTGGAGGAGTTCGTCGTCGACGTGATCCAGGGCGGCGCCGGCACCTCGAGCAACATGAACGCCAACGAGGTGATCGCCAACCGGGCGCTCGAACTGCTGGGCGCGCACAGGGGGGATTACGCGCGCCTGCATCCGCTCGACCACGTCAACCTCTCGCAGAGCACCAACGATGTCTATCCGACGGCGGTCAAGCTCGCGCTGCAGTTCGGCATCCGGCGCCTGCTCGCGGCAATGGGATTGCTGAGAAAGGAATTCGAGGCAAAAGCGACGGAATTTTCGGCGGTGCTCAAGGTCGGCCGCACCCAGCTGCAGGA
>CAYYQQ010000123.1:0-7205 GCA_964473595.1 uncultured Steroidobacteraceae bacterium
TTCGTGGAGCGGCGCGTGCGCGCCTGGGAAGACAGGCTTGCGGGGCTTGCGTTCCGGCTCGAGCCCATTACGCCGTCTCCCGGCGTCTGGGTCTCGATCGAACGCCGGATCGGACCTGCGCAGCATGGTCGTTGGCGCAGCCTCGCGGCGGCCGTCGCGGCGATCGCTGTATTGGGGCTCGGCTGGTTCCTGTGGCAGCAATTGCAAGTCGCCCCCCCGGCGGCGCAGGCGATCATCGCGAGCAAGGCAGGCGAGGCGCTCTGGCGCGTCGAGCTCGCTGCAGATGGCGAATACGTCGAGGTCAGCGCGATCGGCACGGTCAGTTATCCCGACCAGCGCTCGCTGGAACTTTGGGCGCTGCCGCCGGAAGCTTCGCCGGTCTCCCTCGGCCTGATGCCGGCCAGCGGGCGCCTGCGGCTTGCGCTCGATGAACGGCAACGCGCAGCAGTCGGCCTGGCTGCCAACGTCGCGGTCAGCGAAGAACCACCGGGCGGCTCGCCGACTGGTGCGCCGACCGGCCCGGTGCTGTACGTCGCCGCGATCGCTCGCTCATAAAGGGGACGCTTCCCTTTACCCCTTTTATGCGCTCCAAAAAAAGGGAAGCGTCCCCTTTATCTCCTTTATCTGGATTCCCGCCGATCGCGCATCGCGGCGCGCGGGTGCTGGTGCTCGGCAGCATGCCGGGTGTCGCATCGCTCGCCGCGGGGGAGTATTACGCGCATCCGCGAAACCTGTTCTGGCGCATCGTCGGTGAGCTTTATGGATTCGATCCGGCGGCACCCTATCGGCGCCGCACCCAGGCGCTACGTCTTGCGGGCGTTGCGCTATGGGATGTTGTTGCTTCCTGCGCGCGTCCCGGCAGTCTCGATGCGGACATCGACGAACGCTCCATCGTTGTGAATCCTTTCATTGGGTTTCTGGCCGCGCACCCGCAAATCCGCCGGGTTTGCTTCAATGGCCGCAAGGCCGAGGCCGCCTGGCGGCGCTACGTGCTGTGCGAGCTGCCCCGGGTGCGCAAATTGCGCTACGAGCTGCTGCCATCCACCAGCCCCGCTCACGTCGGGATGTCCTACCCGCGTAAGCTACGTGCCTGGCGGCGCGCACTCACCGCCTGAGAGGAACCTGAACTTGCACAAAACCTTTTCACTGGAACGCAGACGCCTGCTGCAGGGTATCGGCGCCGTGGCTGCATTCAGCGGCTTCAGCGCGCGACTGCTGGCACAGTCGGCGCCGCTCGACGTCATCGTGATCGGAGCGGGCGGCGCGGGACTCACGGCGGCGAAGGAACTGCTGGCTGCAGGAATCAGCGTGCTGGTGCTCGAGGCGCGCGATCGCATCGGCGGGCGTGCCTTCACCGATACGAGTCTCGGCGTGCCCTGGGATCGCGGTTGTTCCTGGCTGCACGCCTCCGACGTGAATCCCTGGGTTGCCTATGCGCGGCAAAACAACTTCGAGGTTTTCGCCGACGAATTTCCGCGCCAGATTTACGACGGATCACGACTCATGGGCGGCGCCGAGACGGCAGGCCTGCGCGCCGTCCAGGAGCGCATGGGGCGCGAAATGAGTGAAGCCGCGCGCCGCGGACTCGACATTCCCGCCGAAGCCGCATTCACGCAGGCCACGCTCGCCGATCCCTGGTACCCGATGGCGGAATCGGGACTGACATCATGGGAGGGCATCGAGCCGCCCAATTACTCGGTGCTTGACTCGCAGCAGTTCATCGAGGAAGGCGACGACCTGATGATTCCGCGCGGCTACGGCGCGTTGCTCGCGCATTACGCGCGCGAAGTCCCCGTGCGGCTTCGCACGCCAGTCTCGCGCATCCGCTGGACGGCGCGCGGCGTCACGGCAGAGACGAATGCGGGTTCTTTCACCGCGCGCGTGGCGGTCGTCGCGCTGCCAACCGCGGTGATCACGGACGGCGCCGTGATCTTCTCGCCGCACCTGCCGGTGGAGGTGCTGCAGGCCCACCACGATCTGCCGCTCGGGTTGATGAACAAGGTGGCGCTGCGATTCAAGCGCAATGTGTTTCCCTCGGAGCGCACGGAGTTCTATGAGCTGCGCCGCAGCGACGGGCGCGGCATCGAGTATCTGACGCGACTGTGGGACAGCAATGTCTGCATCGGGTTGTCCGCGGGCCGGTTCGCGTTCGAACTGGAGGCGGCGGGCGAGGCCGCGACGATCGAGCATGCTCTCACGGAACTGACGAAGATGCTGGGCGGAGACCTGCGCCGCCAGTTCGATCGCGGCGCCACGACCGCCTGGTCATCGGACCCCTTCGCCCGCGGTTCCTATTCGCATTGCCTGCCGGGCTGCTTTGGCGCGCGCGCGATCCTGACCCGCCCGGTCGGCGGGCGAATCGTGTTTGCGGGCGAGCACACGGAGCAGACCGCCTATGGCACGCTGCACGGCGCACACATGTCCGGCCTGCGCGCCGCCCGCGAGGCACGGCGCCTGCTTGCGGGCCCAACCACATGAGTCTCGTGCTGTACGACTACCTGCCTTCTGGCAACGGCTACAAATGCCGCCTGGTGCTGAAGGCGCTTGACATGCCCTATGAATTAAAGGAGATGAATATTGTCGCCGGTGCGACGCGCAGGCCGGAATATTTAGCTATCAATGCGAATGGCAAGATCCCGGTGCTGATGGTGTCGGGCCGCGGGCCGATCGCCGAAAGCCACGCGATCATTGCGTATCTCGCGGAGGGCTCCTCGCTGATGCCCTCCGATCCCTACGAGCGCGCGCTGATGTGGCAGTGGATGTGCTTCGAGCAGTACCAGCTCGAGCCGGGTATCGGAACCGTGCGTTTCTGGCTCAAGTCGCTGAAGAAATCACCGGCGGATTTTGGCGAACGCTACACGGAGCGATTCCAGCGCGGTGCCGAGGCGCTCGCCGTGCTTGAATGTGAACTCAAGGGCAGGAACTGGCTGGTCGGCGACAAGGTGACGCTCGCAGACGTGGCGCTCTTTGCCTACACGCATGTGGCAGGCGAGGCAGGATACCGGCTCGCGGACTATCCCGCGATCAGTGCCTGGATCGCGAATTTCAAGGCGCTGCCGTGGTACGCGCCGATCACCGAAGCCTGAAGGATCCGAAGCGACAGTTCGAGCGCTCCGTTCGCCTAGCAACCCTGGTGCGCCGGCGGATTCGCATCGGGCCAGGCCGTCAGCGGCGTGAGTTGTAGCGCACGCTGGCCCTGCGCAATTGCGAGCGCGCCGCTCCTGACCACCTCGACGAGTGTCGCGTGCATCGTCGCGCGCGCAATGAAGCGGTTTATCTCCGCCTCGCTTTCGGTCAGCGCGATGACGAAACTCGCGGGCGCGCCGGAGAGGATCTTGCCATCCACCTCGCTCGTGAGCCGCGCGAGCGGATCGAGCCCCGTGTCGTCAACCTGGAACTTCAGGAGCGCGAGCTCGCGCTCGAAATGCGCGCCGCGCGTCAGGTCGTCGACCAACACGACGTCGATCAGTTTCTGCAACTGGTTGACGATCTGGGTGATGACAGCGTCATCGCCGCTGGTCACCAGCGTCAGGCGTGACACGATCGGGTCATCGGTCGGTGCGACCGCCAGCGATTCGATGTTGTAACCACGCGCCGAGAAGAGGTTGGCGACCCGGCTAAGCGCCCCGGCCTCGTTCTGCAGCAGGACCGAGATGATGTGACGCATGTGGGGCCTCTCTGCATGCCCGAAAATACGGGAAATAACCGGCTATCCGGCGACATGGACGGCATTGGGTCTGGCTGCTAGTCTCTATTGCAGTGCAACATCGCGCAAGGGTTGCCTGAGGACCCCTCCGTGAACGCCATCGACGCCCCTATCTGCGACCCCTCTGACAGCGCCCATCCGAGCGCCGGGCAGCGCATGACCGGGTCCGAAATGATTGTGCAGGTGCTGGCCGACGAGGGCGTTGACACGATTTTCGGCTATTCCGGCGGCGCAATCCTGCCGACCTACGATGCGGTCTTCGTGTACAACCGGCGAGAGCAGGACGCCGGCCGCCCGGGCATGCCACTGATCGTGCCGGCCAGCGAGCAGGGCGCGGGCTTCATGGCGGCGGGCTATGCGCGGGCCAGCGGCCGGGTCGGCGTCGCACTCGTGACTTCGGGGCCGGGCGCGACCAACACCGTGACCCCGATACGCGATTGCATGGCCGATTCCGTGCCGATCGTCGTGATCTGCGGCCAGGTCCCGACGCATGCGATCGGCTCGGACGCCTTCCAGGAAGCGCCGGTTCCGTCGATCATGGGGCCGGTCGCCAAGCATGTGTTTCTGGTCACGCAGCCGGAACGTCTCGAGGCGACCATTCGCACGGCTTTTGAGATTGCGCGGACCGGACGACCAGGCCCGGTGGTCGTCGACGTGCCGAAGGACGTGCAGAACTGGCAGGGCGTCTTCCATGGCGCAAGCCACCTCGCGATTCCTGGCTACCGCCGCCGCCTCGCGCAGCTCAACGGGGAGCAACTGGCCGATGCGGCTTGCGCCGACTTCTTCCGCATGCTCGCGCAAGCGGAGCGGCCGCTGATCTACGCTGGCGGCGGCATCGTCAATGGCGGCGCGGCGCCGGCGCTCCGGGAATTTGCAGCCGCCTTCGGCGTCCCGGTCGTCACGACGCTGATGGGCATCGGCGTGGTCGATACATCTCACCCGCTATCGCTCCGGATGCTCGGCATGCACGGCGCCGCGTTTGCGAACTACGCCGTGGACGACTGCGATTTCCTGATAGCGGCGGGCGCCCGCTTCGACGACCGCGTAGCCGGTATTCCGAGCCGCTTCGCGCAGGGCGCGCGGCACATAGCGCATTTCGACATCGACGCCTCCGAAATCAACAAGGTCAAGCGCGTGCACTGGAGCCACGTGGGACGTACCGCGGATGCGCTCGCGCGGCTCACGGAATACGGGCGGCAGGCGGGCTTCAGCCGCGACTGGTCGGCCTGGCACGCGCATTGCGCGGTGCTCAAGGAAACGTACGCGATGAACTACGACCGGGCGAGCGAGCTCATCCAGCCCAACTACCTGATCGAGGCGATCAATCGGCTGACAAAGGGCGAGGCCATCATCACGACCGGCGTAGGCCAGCACCAGATGTGGGCCGCGCAGTACTTTGATTTCCGCGAGCCGCGGCTGTGGTTGACCTCGGGCAGCATGGGCACCATGGGCTTCGGTCTGCCGGCCGCGATCGGCGCCCAGTTCGCGAAACCCGGGCGGCTTGTGATCGACCTCGACGGCGACGCCAGCATCCGGATGAATCTGGGCGAACTCGAAACGGTGACGACCTACGGGCTGCCGATAAAGGTCGTCGTGCTGAACAACTTCGGTGACGGCATGGTCAAGCAGTGGCAGAAACTGTTTTTCAAGGGGCGGCTGTCGGCTTCCGACAAGTCCCTTCACAAGAAGGACTTCGTCAAGGCCGCGCAGGCGGATGGCTTCCAGTTCGCGCGCCGGCTGGACCGCAAGGCCGACGTCGAACGCGTCGTCTCCGAGTTCATCGCGTTTCCCGGGTCCGCATTTCTCGAAGTCATCATCGATCCGGACGCCGGCGTCTACCCGATGATCGGTCCCGGACAGACCTACGAGGAGATGATCACGGGCGACTGGATCCGCTCGCGCAGTCCGCGCCCTGCAACGCCGCCGGATTCTTCGGAATTGTTTTGAGCCTGCGGGGGCAGCTGCTGCACCAGCAGACTCCGGGCCCATGAACCCGTCACGCCGCGAGGCCTTCCTCTTCTGGCTGAAGCTCGGATTCATTTCCTTCGGCGGCCCGGCCGGCCAGATCGCGATCATGCACCGCGAAATCGTCGAGCGGCGGCGCTGGCTCGCCGAGCAGCCATTCATGAACGCGCTCAATTTCTGCATGCTGCTGCCCGGTCCCGAGGCGTTGCAGCTCGCGATCTACCTCGGCTGGCGGCTGCATGGCACGGCGGGTGGCGTCGTCGCGGGCCTGTGCTTCATCGTGCCGGCGATCGTGCTGCTGCTCGGCCTGTCATTCGCCTACGCGATCTATGGGCAGGTGCCGGCGATCGCCGCTCTGCTGTTCGGGCTGCAGGCAACGGTCGTGGCGCTGATCGTGCATGCGCTGATCCGGGTCGCGCGGCGTGCGCTGTCCGCGCCGGTACACTGGCTGATCGCGCCCGTGGCCTTCGTGGTCATGGCCTGGCATCTCGCCCCATTTCCGCTGCTGCTGCTGGCGGCCGCGCTGCTCGGTGGTTTGATGCGCCGCGAGGCCGCGCCGCCAGCGCCTGCAACTGCCACGGCTTTCCCCTGGCGCAGCCTGCTGATCGGTGCCCTGTTGTGGGCGCTGCCCGCCGCGTTGCTGCTGGCCGCGACCGGTCCGGACTCGATTTATTCGCAGGTCTACGGCTTCTTCACGACCGCTGCACTCGTGACATTCGGCGGCGCCTACGCGGTGCTCGCCTTCGTGGTGCAGCAGGCGGTCGAGGTCTATGGCTGGCTCACGCCGGCGGAGACGGTCGCGGGCCTCGCGCTGGCGGAGACGACACCGGGCCCTCTCATCATCGTGCTGCAGTTCGTGGGTTTCATGGCGGGTTGGAACGCGCCGGGTGCCGCGGGCACCGCCGTAACTGCGACAGCGACGGCGCTCCTTGCGACCTGGGCGACCTTCCTGCCGTCCTTCGTGCTGATCCTGGTCGGCGCCCCCTATGTCGAGCGCCTGACCGCGAACCCCCGGCTTGCCGGCGCGCTTTCCGGCATTACGGCGGCGGTGGTGGGCGTGATCGCGAATCTCGCGGTCGTGTTTGCAAGCACCGTCATCTTCCCGGCGGGAATCGGAGCGCCACACTGGCCGGCGTTTGCTATCGCGATCGCTGCATTGATCCTGCTGGAAAAAACCCGTGTTGACGTCCTGTGGGTTATCGCGGGCGGTGCGCTGGCGGGATTTCTGGTAGTTTTCTTCGCATGAAATACCTGCACACCATGGTCCGGGTCACCGACCTCGACCGGTCACTGGATTTTTACTGCAACAAGCTCGGGCTCGTGGAGATCGATCGCCACGTCAATGAACGCGGGCGCTACACGCTCGTGTTCCTCGCGGCGCCGGGCGACGATGAAGCGCAGGTCGAACTGACCTGGAACTGGGATCCGGAGCAATACACGATGGGTCGCGCCTTCGGCCACCTGGCCTATGAGGTGGACGACATCTACGCGCTGTGTGCGAAGCTCCAGGCCTCTGGCATTACGATCAACCGGC
>CAYYQQ010000124.1:0-7204 GCA_964473595.1 uncultured Steroidobacteraceae bacterium
ATTCCAGTAATATCCAAAAGGTATTCGTGGGTTCGAATCCCACCCTCTCCGCCAGCAAATGATCAAGGGCCCCGCAGGCTCTAGTCCTGCTGACCCTCGGTCCGCGCATTACCGCCCGAGGTGATCGATTCGTAAGCGCGGGCAAAGGCGGCCAGGAACACCGCGGGTAGCCCTGCGTCTCCCGACTGGACGGTCGCCCGAAACAGTTCGCGATAGCGATTCCAGAGACGAACCTGCATCTCGGCAGCGGCCCGGCCCTTGCCGCTGCGGCCGAGCTGTGATTCCAGTTCGTCGGGATCGAGCTTCTCAAACACCGCTGCCAGCGCTGCGCGCAACGCCGCAGGAATCGCAATTTCGTGGTGCCGGGCACGCGTGAATTGGCTGCGGATCTCGTCAATGGCCCGCGCATCGCCAGGCCCGCGACCGGCCAGCAGCAGCTCCAGCAGCGGTTCGACCGCGGAGATCTGCGCCACCGTACCGGTCGCATCGCGCCCGCGCGCACCGGAAGTGATGCCGAAATCGCTCGCGAAATCTGCGCGGGCCTGCGCGAGTTCGGTGAAGCCCACCAGCGTCTCACGCAACAACTGACCGGCCTGGTGCAAGGCCGCGATGCGAGACTCGGGGGGCAGCGCGCGCGGGTCGATGCCCGCGCCTTTGCACAGCGCGACCAGTCCAGGCCACAGCTCCTGCTCATCGCGAGCGCGGCCGGAAGGCGTCTGCGCGGCTGGTGGTACTGGAGCCGGGGCCGGTGCGGCGGCCGGCGGCGTGCCTGTGGCGGTATCCGGGCGGCGGCGCGGACGCGAATCGCGTTCACGCCTGCCGGTCGCAAGGAAGTCCTTGACCTCAAAGGAGGCATCGAGGTCGTCCGTGCTGATCGGCTGCACCTCATGGGCGAGGAAGTCGTTGCCGCCGGAAATTTCGACCTCGATGTCGTACTCCCCGATCCGGATGCGGTCGCCATTCTCCAGCTGATGCACGCGTTGCAGCCCCAGTGCCTCGTCGGAATCATTGATGAATGTGCCGTTAGTGCTGAGATCACGCACCCACCAGGTGCCGCCGCGGTGCTCGATCTCGGCGTGCCGCCCTGAAACGTAGCGATCCTTGTCGCGCAGCACCCAGTCGTTGTTGTCGTGGCGCCCGATGCGCCCGCCATTGACGCCGAATGTCCAGCGCGAGTGCCGGCCGGCTGATGCGGCGTTGTCGCTGACAATCTTCAACCTGAGCGCCATCAAAAGACCCCGGAGCGGGCGGCCGATGAACTCCGGCCGCCGCATTACGCCTGACTGGACCGGTATAATAGCGCGGCCACGGCAGGACGACCCCCACCCGGATCATGGCTACAAGTCACATATTCAAAGTCATGTTCGTCAATCAGGGCAAGATCTACGAGATCTACGCCCGCAAAGTCAGCCATGGCGGGCTGTTCGGCTTCATCGAGGTCGAGGAGCTCGTGTTCGGCGAGCGCAGCAGTGTCGTGGTCGATCCGGTTGAAGAGCGCATCCAGACCGAATTCGCAGGCGTCAAGCGGAGCTACTTGCCGCTGCACTCGATCATCCGCATCGACGAGGTGCGCAAGCAGGGCGTCAGCAAGATCAGCGTGCTCGAGGGTGGAAATATCACCCAGTTCCCGGTCCCGATGTATCCCGCCGGCACCGACCCGGGCGCCAAGCGCTGACGGCGCTCGATGCTGGAACTCGCAGGCGCTCCCGCACTCTCCGATTTCCGCCTCGAGAGACTCCTCGTGTCGCTGCGTTGTGCCGCGCCGTCGATGCGGCGGGTCCAGGTTCGCTACCGTCACTTCGTCGATTACTCGCGAGCGCCCGCAGCCGAAGAGTTGCGGATCCTGGAGCGCTTGCTCGACCATGATCCACGTAAGTCAGAGGCGGCCGGCGGCGGCCAGCTGCTGCTGACCGTGCCGAGGCCGGGCACGATCTCGCCTTGGTCGTCCAAGGCGACCGACATCGCGCATGTCTGCGGCCTCGACTTTGTCCGGCGCATCGAGCGCGGCAGGCTGTGGCAATTCGAATCAGAAACCGCGCTTGCGCCGGGAGAGCTGGCGGCTCTCGCCGCATCGCTGCATGATCCGATGACCGAGGCGGTGTTGACGGACCCCGCCGGCGCCGCGCGATTGTTCGAATCCCTTGAACCGCGACCGATGGCGAGCATTGCGCTCGGCTCCGCGCCGGTAGCGGCGCTCGCACGCGCCAATGCTGAACTCGGGCTCGCCCTGTCGAAGGAAGAGATCGATTACCTCGCGGATGTCTATGTGCGCCTGGGGCGAGATCCGACGGATGTAGAGGTCATGATGTTCGCGCAGGCGAATAGCGAGCATTGCCGTCACAAGATCTTCAATGCCGACTGGGTCATCGACGGGGTCACGCAGCAGAAATCGCTGTTCGCGATGATCCGCCACACACGCGATCGAAGCCCGGACGGCGTGCTGTCCGCCTACAGCGACAACGCAGCCGTTATTGCGGGTCCCACCGCAAGCCGCTTTTTCCCGGGCGCGGCGGATCGCCGCTATCGATGGCACGACGAGCCGGTTGACATCCTGATCAAGGTGGAGACCCACAATCACCCGACGGCGATTTCGCCGTTTCCGGGGGCGGCCACCGGATCGGGCGGCGAAATACGGGATGAGGGCGCGACCGGGCTCGGGGCGAAGCCGAAAGCCGGCCTGGTGGGATTCACGGTATCGAATCTGCGGATACCGGGATTCGAGCAGCCCTGGGAGATCGACAACGGCCGGTCGCCGCGTGTCGCTTCGGCGCTCGACATCATGCTCGACGGGCCGATCGGCGCAGCCGCCTTCAACAATGAATTTGGTCGGCCGGGAATCCTCGGCTACTTCCGCACTTTCGAAATGAGATTGCCGTCCGATCCTGGCGGCGTCATCCGCGGCTATCACAAGCCGATCATGATCGCTGGCGGCCTCGGCAATGTGCGGCGCATGCACGTCGAGAAGCGCGAAGTGCCAGTCGGCGCCCGCTTGATACTGCTCGGCGGGCCGGCAATGCTGATCGGGTTGGGTGGCGGTGCCGCGTCGTCACTCGGTAGCGGCGCGAGCAGCCCGCAACTCGATTTCGCATCGGTGCAACGCGGCAACCCGGAAATGCAGCGACGCGCCCAGGAAGTCATCGACCGTTGCTGGGCGATGGGCGAGGACAATCCGATCCTGATCATCCATGACGTCGGCGCCGGCGGCCTGTCGAATGCGCTGCCCGAAGTCATCGCGCACAGCCAGCGCGGTGGGCGCATCGAATTGCGCGACGTGCCGAATGACGAGCCCGGCATGTCCCCGCTCGAAATCTGGTGCAACGAGTCGCAGGAACGCTACGTGCTGGCCGTCGCGCCCGTGCGTCTCGAACAGTTCCTCACTCTGTGCCGCCGCGAACGCTGCCCGTGCGCCGTGATTGGAAGCACGACCGGCGACGGCCAGTTGCAGGTGCACGACGCGCAGTTCGGGCAGTGGCCGGTGGACATCCCGGTGGCGGCGTTGCTCGGCAAGCCGCCGCGCATGCGGCGTGAGGCGAGACGTCGTGCCTGGGCAGGCGATGGATTCGACGCGACAGGCATCGATCCGGCGCAGGCGCTCGAGCGGCTGCTTCGGCTGCCGACGATCGCCGACAAGGGATTCCTCGTGACCATCGGTGACCGCAGTGTCGGTGGCCTCATCAGCCGGGATCCGCTGGTCGGACCCTGGCAGGTGGCGGTCAGCGATGTCGCGGTGACGCTGTCGGGCCTGCGCGGCCACACCGGGGAAGCGATGTCGATCGGCGAGCGTCCGCCGATCGCGCTGCTGGATGGTCCGGCATCGGGGCGCATGGCGGTCGGTGAGGCGATCACGAATATCGCGGCGGCCGACGTGCGCCACCTCCGTGACGTTCGCCTGTCGGCCAACTGGATGGCAGCCGGCGGCGAGCCCGGCGAGGACGCGAACCTGTATGACACCGTGCGCGCGCTCGGCGAGGAATTGTGCCCGGCGCTCGGCATTGCCATTCCGGTCGGCAAGGATTCGCTGTCAATGCGGTCCAGCTGGCGGCGCGGTGCGGCGGATTGCTCGGTGATCGCTCCGCTGTCGCTTGTCATCTCCGCATTTGCGCCGGTTGCGGATGTGCGCGGCACGCTGACACCCGTGCTGGATACGACGCAGGGTCCAACGCGGCTCCTGCTGCTCGATCTCGGTGCCGGTCGTGACCGGTTGGGCGGCTCCTGCCTGGCGCAGGTGCATGGGCATATCGGCGATCTGCCACCGGATCTCGACGATCCGCCGGCGCTCACATCATTCTTTACGGCGATCCGCGAGCTCATGGACGCCGGTCTCGTGCTCGCTTACCACGACCGCTCAGATGGCGGCGTGGCGATCACGCTGCTCGAAATGGCATTCGCAGGCCGCGCGGGTCTCGACATTGATCTTGGTGCGGTCGCGGACCCGGTCGCGGCGCTCTTCAGCGAGGAACTTGGCGCCATCCTGCAATTCCGCGAAGGCGATTCAGGCGCGGTCCTGGAGATTTTGGTGCGACATGGACTCGGCAGGCTTGCGCGGTTGATCGGTAAGGTGACGCATGGCCGCCGCATCCACGTCGTCGCCAATGGCCGTGCGCTGATCGACGATGACCGCGTGCGGCTACGCGGTGCCTGGGCTGAGACCAGCTGGCGCATGCAGCGCTTGCGTGACGACCCGGACTGCGCTGACGAGGAACAGGCTGCGCGCCTGGACGAAGCAGATCCCGGCTTGTCCTGGCGGCCGTCATTCGATCCCGACAGTGATATCGCCGCGCCGATGATCGCGACCGGCGTGCGGCCACGCGTCGCGATCCTGCGCGAGCAGGGTGTCAACAGCCAGGTCGAGATGGCGGCGGCATTCGACCGCGCCGGTTTCTCGCCGGTGGACCTGCACATGACCGACCTCCTGCAGGGTGACGAGCAACTCGACGAATACCACGGGCTCGTGGCCTGCGGTGGCTTCAGTTATGGCGACGTGCTGGGGGCAGGCGAGGGCTGGGCGAAGTCGATCCTGTTCAATGACCGCGCGCGCGAGCTGTTCGCCGGCTGGTTCCGGCGCAGCGACAACTTCACGCTCGGTGTGTGCAATGGGTGCCAGATGCTTGCAGCGCTCTCCGCACTGATCCCGGGTGCCGGGTGCTGGCCGCGCTTCGTGCGGAATCGGTCCGAGCAGTTCGAGGGCCGCCTGTCGCTGGTCGAAATCGGCGAATCGCATTCGTTATTCTTTGCCGGGATGGCGGGTTCAAGGTTGCCGATCGCCGTCGCGCACGGCGAAGGCCGCGCCGAATTCAGGACTGCCACGGATGAGCAGCTGGCCGCGGCACTGACAGTCATGCGCTTCGTCGACAATCACGGGGCGGTCGCGACGCGTTATCCGGCCAACCCGAATGGCTCTGTGCAGGGAATTGCAGGGCTTGTTTCAGAAGATGGGCGCGTCGCGATCATGATGCCGCACCCAGAGCGCGTGTTTCGCCGCGCGCAGAATTCCTGGCGCCCGGCTGGGGCCGGCGAGGACAGCGGCTGGATGCGGATATTCCGCAACGCGCGAGCCTGGCTAGGCTGAGCGACCTGGATCGGGACCGCGGGTGGGCAGGGGCGTGACCTTTGATGCGGCGTCCTCGGCGAAATAGCGCCGGACCATCATCGCCTGTTGCAAGCGGCCGCGGCGCACATAGGCCTGGTACAGCAGATCCTTGGTGACCTCGAGCAGTACGCCGGCCTGGAAATTCTCGATCATTGGCGGCCCGGGCCTGCCCTGTGCGTCCCCTTCGAACAGCACCTTCTTGACGACGGCGAAGGAGTCGTCGTCAAGTTCGGCCAGCCGCCGGATATTCGCGAGCTCATCATAAAGCTGCAACTTGCCGTCCTCGCCGAGGTCGGCGAACACGCATTGCGCGACGCGCCGGCACATCGAGGCGAATGCGTTGTAGCAGGCGGCCGAGAAGCAGGCGAGTGCTTCCTTGAACAGAAGCTCGGCGTCTTCCGGCAGGTGGGTAAAGCTGAATTTCTCGCGCGACCGTTCCAGCTCGATGAAATTCGGCGCGAGTTCGACGCGGCTGCCCGCGTACAACTTGACCGCAAAGCGCAGGAATATCGGTGCGTTGCAGGCTTCGCAACGGTAGACCAGCCCCACCTGGCTTGGCTTGTGGAGCTGCAGCACGTTGAAATCGGGCACCGAGACCGGGGTGATGTGCGCGAGCACCTGGCAATGCGGACAGTGCAGCGCCAGACCACTGTCCTGGTCATGGTGCAGGCGACCCGCAGAGTCGATGAACACCGCCATGCCTGTCCCCCGCCGGCTGTCCGGATGGCTCCAGTCTAGCGGAAATGTCGCGGCAGGGTCAGGCGTGCAGCGGCTTGTACCGCAGGCGGTGCGGCTGGTCGGCGTTTTCGCCCTTGCGCTTGCGCAGGTCGGCCACGTAGTCCTGGTAATTGCCCTCGAACCAGGTGACTTCGCTGTTGCCCTCGAACGCCAGGATATGCGTGGCAATGCGGTCGAGGAACCAACGGTCGTGCGAGATCACGACGGCGCAGCCCGGGAAATTCAGCAGCGCCTCCTCGAGCGCGCGCAGGGTCTCGACGTCGAGGTCATTGGTCGGCTCATCGAGCAGCAGCACATTGGCGCCGCTCTTCAGCAGTTTCGCGAGGTGTACGCGATTGCGCTCGCCGCCGGAGAGTTCGCCGATCTGCTGCTGCTGCTGGTTGCCGCGGAAATTGAAGCGGCCCACATAGCCACGCGACGACGTCTCGTAATTGCCGACCTTGATCATGTCGAGCCCGCCGGAGATTTCCTGCCAGACTGTCTTGCCGTCGTCGAGGATGTCGCGTGTCTGGTCGACGTGCGCGAGCTTGACGGTCGGCCCGATGCGGACGCTGCCTGCATCCGGCTGCTCCGTGCCGATCAGCATCCGGAACAGGGTGGTCTTGCCAGCGCCATTCGGCCCGATGATGCCGACGATGCCGCCGGGTGGCAGCCGGAATGACAGGCCGTCGATCAGCAGCCGCTCGCCATAGGCCTTGCGGAGCTCGTCCACTTCGATGACGAGATCGCCGAGCCTGGGACCCGGCGGGATGTAGATCTCGTTGGTTTCGTTACGGGCCTGGAATTCGACCGAGGACAAGTCCTCGAACTGGCGCAGGCGCGCCTTGCTCTTGGCCTGGCGCGCCTTCGGGTTGGCGCGCACCCATTCGAGCTCGT
>CAYYQQ010000125.1:0-6960 GCA_964473595.1 uncultured Steroidobacteraceae bacterium
CAGGAAGCGTCCGTCGTGCCGATGATCGAGCCCGAAGTTCTGCTCGACGGCAGCCATACGATCGAGCGCTGCGAGGAAGTGAGCGAGGCGACGCTGCGCGCGACCTACGCCGCGCTCGCCGCGCACAATGTTTCCTTCGAGCACACCATCCTCAAGGCGAGCATGGTGGTCTCGGGCAAGAGCTGCGCGCGCCAGGCGGGCGTCGATGAAGTGGCCGAGCGCACGCTGCGGGTGCTCAGGCGCACGGTGCCGGCGGCGCAGCCGGGCGTGGTGTTCCTCTCCGGCGGCCAGTCGGACCTGTCGGCGACCGCGCACCTGAACGCCATGGCGTCGATGCAAGGCCTGCCCTGGCCGCTCACTTTCTCGTATTCGCGCGCCCTGCAGAACCCGGCGCTCAGCGCCTGGCAGGGCCAGAGCGCCAACGCCGGCGCCGCGCAGCGCGCCTTCCACCATCGCGCCCACATGAACGGTCTTGCGGCGCAGGGCAAATGGAAGGCGGAGCTGGAGAAGCAGGCCGCCTGATGGTTTTGTTTGATTCAACTATAGGAAGTCTTTCAAGAATCGGCCGCGGCAAGGTGCGCGACATCTATGCGGTGGACGGCGACAAGATGATGATCGTGGTCTCGGACCGCCTGTCGGCCTTCGACGTGGTGCTGCCCGATCCGATTCCCGACAAGGGCCGCGTGCTGACCGAACTGGCGAACTTCTGGTTCGGGAAGCTCGCCCACGTGGTGCCCAATCACCTTACCGGCATCGATCCTGAAAGCGTGGTCCAGGGACCCGGCGAGAAGGCGCAGGTGCGCGGGCGCGCGGTCGTGGTGAAGAAACTAAAAGCCCTGCCGGTCGAGGCGGTGGTGCGCGGCTACCTGATCGGCTCAGGCTGGAAGGACTACCAGCACACCGGAGCGGTGTGCGGCATCCAGCTGCCGAAAGGCCTGCGCCAGGCGCAGCAGCTGCCCGAGCCGATTTTCACCCCGGCCACCAAGGCCGCGAGCGGCCACGACGAGAACATTTCCTTCGCGCGCATGTGCGAGATCGTCGGCCCCGAGGTCGGCCGCAAGGTGCAGGACACCAGCATCCGCCTCTACAAGGAGGCCGCGGAGTTCGCCGCGACCAAAGGCATCATCATTGCGGACACCAAGTTCGAATTTGGTTTGGATGAGAAGAACGAGTTGGTCCTGATCGACGAGGTCCTGACGGCGGATTCCTCGCGCTTCTGGCCGGCAGACCAGTACCAGGTCGGCATGTCGCCGCCGTCCTACGACAAGCAGTTCGTGCGCGATTACCTGGAAACGCTCGACTGGGACAAGACGCCGCCCGCGCCCAGGCTGCCGGCTGACGTGATCGCGCGCACCTCGGCGAAATACCGCGAGGCGCTGGAAAAACTCACCGGGAAGAAGCTGTCATGAAACCTGTCGTCGGCATCGTGATGGGCTCCACCTCCGACTGGGAGACGATGAAAGCCGCCGCCAAGCTGCTGGAGGAGTTCGGCGTCCCCTACGAGGCGAAGGCGATGTCCGCGCACCGCTCGCCCAAGGCGGTCGCGGCCTGGACCGAAGGCGCGCAGGCGAGCGGCATCAAGGTGATCATCGCAGCGGCAGGCGGCGCGGCGCACCTTGCGGGCGTGGTCGCGGCCCACACCACGCTGCCGGTGCTCGGCGTGCCGATGCCCTCGAAGCACCTGAAGGGCCTGGATTCGCTGCTCTCCACGGTGCAGATGCCAAAGGGCATTCCGGTCGCCACCTTCGCCATCGGTGAAGCAGGTGCTGCGAACGCGGCCCTGTTTGCCGTTGCCATGCTGGCGCTTGCCGATACCGATTTGCAGAAGAAACTCTCTGAATTCCGGGCCAAACAGACGGAAGCGGTGTTGAAGACGGCGCCGCTCAAGCTTTGAGCCCTGAGGTACACCGCGCAGCGGGCATCCTGCGCGCCGGCGGCCTCGTCGCTTTCCCCACGGAAACGGTTTACGGGCTGGGCGCCGATGCGTCCAGCGCTGCCGCGGTGGCGCGGCTGTATCGCGTCAAGGGGCGACCTGCCGATCATCCGGTGATCGTCCATTTTTCTGCTCCGGAAACTGCTTTTGCGTGGGCAAGCGAGATCCCGGAGGCGGCCCGCAAGCTTGCGGCGCGCTTCTGGCCGGGGCCTCTGACCCTGATCCTGAAGCGCTCGGCCAAGGCGCAGGATTTCGTCACCGGCGGGCAGGACAGCGTCGGCCTGCGCGTGCCCTCGCATCCGGTCGCGCAGCAACTACTGCGCGAGTTCGGCGGCGGGGTGGCCGCACCTTCGGCGAATCTTTTCGGCAAGCTCAGTGCGACGACCGCTTTGCATGTGCGAGAGGATCTTTCCAGCGACGTGGACCTCGTGCTTGATGGCGGTGCCAGCGAGGTCGGGATCGAATCGACGATCGTGGATCTCTCGGGCGGAGCACCGGTGTTGCTGAGGCCCGGGGGCATTTCGAGAGCCCAACTGGAAAAAGCATTGAATTCAAAAATCGAAGAAAAAAGTTCCAGTTCTCCCCGCCACTCGGGCGGGTTGGAGCGGCATTACGCGCCGAAGACCCCCGCTCTGCTCGTGCCCGCCCACCGGCTGGACGCGGAGATCGCAAAACGCGGAATCTCCGTTGCCGTGCTTGCCTTTTCCAGGCCCGACGAGCGGGTTGAATACTGGATCCGCATGCCGAGAGAACCACGAGCCTACGCTCAGCGGCTGTACGCGGCCCTGCGCGAGCTGGATGCCGCGGGCTGCGGCGCTATACTGGTCGAATCGCCGCCAGAGACCGCCGCATGGGACGCGATCAGAGACCGCCTGTCACGCGCCACCGGATAGCCGCAACCATCCTGCTTGCGCTTTGCGTCGCCGGCTGCGGCGGGAATTCCTACGTGCAGGCGGGTGCCAGCGGCTCGCCCTCCACGGGCGTCTCGACCGGCGGGTCGGTCAGCGTGCAGGGACGCACGACTTTCGGCGCGCTGCTCGTTATCGGCATCCTCGCCGGCATGTCCTACTCCAGCGAGCGGGAGATGCCGCCATCCGGCCGCGCGCCCGAGCTTGACGCGTCGCGCCGCGTGCTCGAGCAGGACTGCACCAGGCCGATCGAGGACTGGTCGGCCAATCTCAGGTGCAAGTAGGAACCTACGCTTTAGCAGGAACGCGCAAAGCGCGTTGGGCGCCTGCCCTGCCGTCATCGACCACGAAGCTCGCGAGCGTATTGCACGCCGCGTCCGGCCTGGTCACCGATTCCATCGCGCGCAGGTCGGCATGCATCTGCCCTGGCGTGACCTCGACGCGAACGTAGCCGCGGTAGCGGCTGTCCACCAGCTTCATGTGCGGATTGTCGGGCAGGAATGCGTTCAGGCGTTCCTGCGCCCAGGCCTGCGAGGTGATCGAGGTGCCGACGAATTCGCTCGCCACGACCGGCGAGGCCGGGTCGTCGAAATCGAGCGTCAGGTCGTTGACGTTGAAGGAATGGACGTCGCCGCCGATCACCACCGGGTTCCGGACTTTTCTGGCATGGATGAAATCCAGCAGGCGCTTGCGCGCGGCCGGATAGCCGTCCCAGCCGTCGGTCCACGCGCGGCGGCCCGGACCCGGTTTCTGGTCGAACTGCGCCATCGGTGTCTGTTGCGCGATCACGTTCCAGCGCGCGCTCGACCTGCCGAGCGCGTCCTCGAGCCAGTGCTCCTGCGCGCGGCCGAGCATGGATCGGGTCGGCTTAGCCAACTCGGGGCAGGCATCGACGTCGACGGTTTTCCCCTCGCCTGGGCGCCACAACCTGCGGCAGGCGTGCCACGAGCGGTATTGCCGGTCGTCCAGCGTGTAGAAGCGCGCGAGCGTTCCCCAGTTGATCTCGGTGTAGATGCGCATAGCGGGACCCTTTGGCCGCATGCGCTCGGGCAGGGGCATGTGCTCGAAGTACGCCCGGTACGCCGCGGCGCGCCGCAGGAGAAACTTCTCCTTCGGGGCGCGGAATTGCGACAGGTTGTCGGCATAGTCGTTCTCGACCTCGTGATCGTCCCAAGTCAGGATCCAAGGGCAGGCGGCATGCGCGGCCTGCAGATCGAGGTCGGTCTTGTAGAGCGCGTGCCGCACGCGGTAATCGTCGAGCGTGTGGGGTTCGGGCGCGTTGTGCCTGCGCACGTGCTCCTCGCCCCAGGACGATTCGTAGATGTAGTCGCCGAGAAAGACGAGCAGCTCCGGGTCGTCCTTGACGATGTGGCGGTAGGTGTTGAACCAGCCTTGTTCGTAGTGCTGGCAGGAGGCGAAGGCAAAGCGCAGGCGCGCCGGCAGCGAGTGCAGCGCGGGCGCCGTGCGCGCGCGTCCGACCGGGCTCACCGCGTCGCCGGCAAGGAAGCGGTAGAAGTACCATCGGTCCGCATCGAGCCCCTTCACCTCCGCGTGCACCGAGTGCGCCCAGTCCTGCGTCGGGAACTCGGCACGGCTGGCGACCACTTTCGCGAAGCGCTGGTCTTCGGCGACTTCCCAGCGCATCGGCACCGGCTCAGGCGCAAGGCCGCCGCCGGGCTCGAGCGGCCTGGGCGCGAGCCTCGTCCAGAGCACGAATCCGTCCGGGGTCGGATAGCCCGAAGCGACGCCGAGTGTGAACGGGTACGAATCGAAGCTGACCTTGCGGTCGGTGGCGCGGGCCGGAACCGCCTGCGACACGCTCAGCGCAGCAAGGATTTCAAGGAACCGGCGACGGCCGAACATGCACAGAGCATACCCGGTCCCTATTCTGGACTTCCCGGCTGCGCGGGCGCATGCTCTTGCACAAATAACGAAGGGGAGAAACCATGAGTGCTGCCGGATCTGCCGCAAGCCCGCGCTGGTGGGTGCCCGGAGACTGGAACGGCTTTTTCGGGCTGTTTACCAATGTCGTTCTGAACGTGATCGTGCTCACCGGCCTGTGCCTTGGCGTGGTGAATCTGCCCGCGGATACGGTCTTCGGGCGCATCCTGCCCGCGCTCGGCATCGCGCTGCCGATCGGCAACCTCTACTACGCGTACCTCGCCTACAAGCTGGCGCAGAAGGAGGGCCGCACGGACGTCACCGCAATGCCGTACGGCCCGAGCGTGCCGCACATGTTCATCGTCGTTTTCGTGATCATGTTGCCGGTGTACCTGAAAACCAAAGATCCCATGCTCGCCTGGCAGGCGGGCCTGGCGTGGGCCTTTATCATCGGCGTCATCGTGCTCGCCGGGGTCTTCGTCGGTCCCTGGATCCGGGCGCACACGCCGCGCGCCGCGATGCTCGGCACGCTCGCCGGCATCTCTATCGCTTTCATCTCGCTGCGGCCGGCCTTCCAGATGTGGGAGGTGCCCTGGATCGCTTTCGTCTCGCTCGCCATCGTGCTGATCGCCTGGACCGCAAACGTGCGCCTGCCGTGGGGATTGCCCGGCGGCCTGGCGGCCGTGATCGTCGGCATCGTCGTCGGTTGGGTCGCATATTTCTTCGGCTGGAGCGATGTCGTAAAGGCCGAGCAGGTGGGCGCTTCGCTCGGACAATTCGGGCTGCACCTGCCGGTTCCCGGCAACGAGGTCTGGCGCGGGCTCGTCGATGTCGCTCCGCTGCTGGTAACGGCGATCCCGCTCGGCATCTACAACTTCACCGAGGCGATGAACAATGTCGAGAGCGCTTCGGCCGCCGGCGATTCCTACGACCTGCGCAAGATCCTCGCCGCCGACGGCATCGGCGCGATCGCCGGCGCAGTGCTCGGCAGCCCGTTTCCGCCCGCGGTGTACATCGGACATCCGGGCTGGAAAGCGGTCGGGGGGCGCATCGGCTATTCGCTCGCCACTGGCGTAGTGATCGCGCTGGTGTGCTTTCTTGGCCTCACCGCGCTGCTGCTCGCGGTGGTGCCGCTGGTCGCGATCCTGCCGATCCTGCTCTATATCGGCCTGGTGATCGGCGCACAGGCCTTCCAGGCTTCGCCAGCGAAGCATGCGCCGGCAGTAGTGCTGGCGATCATTCCGAACGTCGCCGCCTGGGGCCAGCTCCAGGTCGATAGTGCGCTGAATGCGGCGGGCACCTCGGCCGCTTTACTCGGCGTGGGCAAACTGGCCGGGTCGGGGCTCGTGTACCGCGGCATGGAGCTGCTCGGCGGCGGCGCGGTGCTCTCGGGACTGGTGCTGGGCGCGCTCGCCGCGTTCATCATCGAACGCAAGCTCAAGGAAGCGGCAATGTGGGCCTTCGCCGGCGCTGCGCTCGCTTTCTTTGGCTTCATCCACGGCACACAGCTCGGCTGGGCGATGTCGCCGCAGGTGGCGCTCGGCTACGTGATGTTCGGCGCGCTCTGCCTGGCCCTGTCGCGCCAGGCGTCGGCCGCACAGAACTGAAGCGGCGGCACTTACGCAGCAAGCGCCGCGAGCGCGCGCCGGGAATCCGAGACCCAGCCGAAGATGCCACCCTGGGCCTTGATCATGGCGAGCGCGGCTTTTTGGAACTCCGGGAAATACGACCCGACGCAATCGGATAGCACCACGCATTCGTAACCGCGGTCGTTGGCTTCGCGCACGCTGGTGTGGACGCAGACTTCAGTCGTGACGCCGCAGACGATCAGCGTCTTGATGCCGCGGTCGCGCAGTATGAGCTCGAGGTCGGTGGCGTAGAACGCCCCTTTGCCAGGCTTGTCGATCACCGGTTCCCCGGCCGCGGGATACAGTTCCGGCACGATATCGTGGCCGATTGCTCCGCGCACCAGGATGCGCCCCATCGGTCCGGCATCGCCGATGCGCGTCTTGCCCCTGCCACGCGCGAGCTTGGTCGGCGGGCAGTCGGTGAGGTCCGGCCGATGGCCCTCGCGGGTGTGGATGACCAGCATTCCCGTCTTGCGCGCCGCTTCCAGTACCCGCTTGGTCGGGGCGATAGTCGCCTGCAGCGGCGTCACGTCGTTGCCCAGCGCCTCGCCGAATCCGCCCGGCATGACGAAATCGCGCTGCATGTCGATGATCAGCAGCGCCGTGGTCT
>CAYYQQ010000126.1:0-6958 GCA_964473595.1 uncultured Steroidobacteraceae bacterium
GCCGGGTCGAGACCCTGCGGCGAGACGTCTCGCGCGAGCCGACCAACGCCACCACAAGGATCGGGATCGCGAGCGCAACAACGATCGCGATCGCAACCAGAATCGCGACCGTACCCGTGGTCACGAAGCGGACCAGCAAAGCGACCGGAATCGCCAGGAAGCGCAACGACGCGATCCCGAACGCATGCGCGACAGGCCCGAGGTCGCGCGGCCACCGATGCCTGCTGCTGCCCCTGGTTATCCGGATCAAGCTGCGACGGAAGGCGAGCCCCGCCGCAAGCGCCGCAGGCGGCGCGGCCGCGGTGGCAATCGTGATGCGCATCAAGGCCAGCATGGGCCGGCGGATACCTCGCCGTCACCGCAGGACCACAGCCAGGCGCCGGTGGCACAAGCGCCGCAGGAATTCCCCGCGCAACCAGCGGAGCAACGGGTCTGGCGCGACGCGGCCGAGCCCTCGCCGCCTCCTGTCATGCCAGTCGAGACCCCAGCGAGCCAGCCCGCCGTGCAGCCGGCGGCGTCGGAAAGCGCCGAGCAACGGCCATCACAGACCTATACGGTCTGGTCGTCGACACCAGGTGAGGGTCAGCACTTCGGACCCAAGGAATGATTCAAGGCGCGGCAGCGAGCGCGGCCAGCAGGCCGCGCGCTGCCTCCTCGACCAGGTCGAGCACGTCTTCAAAGCCGGTCGCGCCGCCGTAATAGGGATCCGGAACTTCACGCCGTCGCTGTGCCGGCGCGAACTCCAGGAACAGGCGGACGCGCTCGCGACGCTGTGGCGGCGCCATGCGGAGCAAGTGCTGGTAGTTCTGCTCATCCATCGCCAGCAGCAGGTCAAAGCGCTCGAAATCGGCCGCCTCGACGATTCGGGCCCGAAGCTTGCTCATGTCGACACCGCGGCGAAGCGCCGCGGCAACGCTGCGCGTATCCGGGGCGGAACCGATGTGGTACGCGTGCGTGCCTGCCGAATCTGCCTCGATGGTGAGCGCAGCGGCTTCACGCTGCAGCAGGTCGCGGAACACCGCCTCCGCCGTCGGTGAACGGCAGATGTTGCCCATGCATACAAACAGCACGCGTCGCGTCATGCGTGGCTCTGGCGATGCAGCCATCCGCCCAGCAGCTCGAGCGCCTTCAAGATCTCGGGTGTGGACACGGCAAACGACATGCGGATGAAATTTCCGCCATGTACCGAGTCGAAGTCGCGCCCGGTATTGAGCGCGACGCCGGTCGCGTCGAGAAGCTCCCGGCACCACGCCAGCGAATCGCCGGTCAGGTGCGCCACATCCGCATAGATGTAGAACGCGCCGTCGGCTGGCGCCATGCGCGTGATGCCGAACTCCGGAAGCGCAGCCACGAGCAACTGCCGGTTCTTTGCATAGGTCGCGACATGTTCCTGGAGCTCCGCCTGTTCATCCATGGCGACCAGCGCGATGTGCTGCGCAAGCGTCGGCGGCGCCAGAAACATGTTGGCTGAATACCGGTTCATCGTGTCCACGAGGTCTGCAGGAACCAGCGCCCAGCCAAGTCGCCACCCTGTCATGCACCAGTATTTCGAAAAGCTGTTGATCACGACGGCATCGGTCTCGAATTCGAGCATCGAATGCGCGCGCCTGCCGAAGGTGATGCCGTGATAGGTCTCATCGGAGATGACCCGGATGCCGCGCGCCCGGCAGACCGTGGCCAGCGCGTGGAGCTCGGCGCTCTCGAGCATCGTCCCGGTCGGGTTCGATGGGCTCGTCAGGATCAGCCCGGCAGGTGCGGGTTCGAGCGCGGCGATCATGCCTGCGGTCGGCTGGAACCGAGTCTCCGGCCCACAGTCGAGTTCCTGCGGCTCGAGTCCCAGGACGCGCAGCACATTGCGGTGCGCGGGATAGCCGGGACGCGCAAGTGCGACCCGCGATCCCCGCTCAAACAGCGCAGCGAGTGCAAGGACCAGGGCGCCTGATGCGCCCATGGTCAGCATGACCTGCGAGGAATCGGGCGCGAGGCCATAGCGCTCGCCATAGAGCGCCGCGATCCGCTGCTTGAGTGCGCTGCTTTCCCAGTAGCCCTGATCCGCGCCGGCCAGGGCCCGCTGCCCCGCTTCGATCGCGGCGCGCGGCGCGCCGGCCGATGGCTGACCCACTTCCATGTGTATGACGGCCAGCCCGCGGCGCGAGCGCTCGTTGGCGAGGCGGTTGATCTCAACCGCGTAGAAAGGCTCTACGCACGCGCCGGCACTGTTCACGGGCGCAGGCGGCCGGCCATCAGGCGCTCGACCTGCGCCAGGTCGGCAGCAGTATCCACACCCGGCCCTGGCACCGCGTCTGCTACGGCCACAGCGATTCCAAGCCCCGTCTGCAGCGCCCGCAATTGCTCGAGCCGTTCGCGCCGCTCGAGCGCCGACGGTGGCGCTGCCGCCAGACGCTGCAAGGCGCCAAGACGATATGCATAGATCCCGATGTGCCGCCAGGATCCCCGATAATCCTGCTGGCTGGCGAGACCCCCCGTCGCACCATCGCGATTCCAGGGGATCGGCGCCCGGCTGAAATACAGGGCACGCCCGTCGGCGCGCATGACGACCTTGACGACATTCGGGTCGAGATATTCCTTGATGCTCGTGATCGGCGTACAAAGTGTTGCAATATCCGCGCCCGGATCGCTGGCCAGCAGGTCGGCAGCCTGGTCGATCAGCGCCGGCGGCAACAAGGGCTCGTCCGCCTGCACGTTGACGACGATCGAATCGTCGGCCCAGCCTCGGCGCCGTGCGATCTCGGCAATCCGGTCGGTGCCTGATGGGTGGTCTCTGGACGTCAATTCGACTTCGGCGCCAAATACGGCGCAGGCCGCCCGCACGCGCTCGTCATCGGTTGCGACGACGACCTCCAGGGCACTCGATTGCACCGCGAGGCGGTATACGTGTTCGATCATTGGTTGGCCGGCGATCGGCGCGAGCACCTTGCCGGGCAAGCGCGTCGAGGCGAATCTGGCGGGAATGGCGACGCGAAACATTCAGCGCCCCGCGAGCGCGGGATCGTCCGGCGACAGGCGGCGGGCTTCATCCGGAAGCATGACGGGAATTTCGTCGCGCAGCGGGTAGGCCAGACGGTCGGCGCGGCACAGGAGCTCGCGCGAGTCGCGGATCCACTGCAACGGGCCTTTGCAGACCGGGCAGGCCAGGATGTCGATCAGCTTGTCATCCACAAATTCACGCTCCCAGGTTACGGTCTCGGACGAGACTGACGATTCGGTTCAGCATTGCAACTGCCGCCGGGCCTTCGATGTGCGCATCGACTTCGACATACCAGATATTCCCCAGGCGGCCTTTCGGACATTTTACGGCATCTTTCTCGGTCATCAGCACGGCTTGCCCGACGTCATTGCCAATCGCCGTGGCCGGGATCGCCATGTGATCTGGCAGCGGATGCTCCTCGAGACTCAGGCCGTGCTCGCGCAACATCGCGAAGAACCGCTGTGGATTGCCGATCGCCGCGATCGCGTGGACTCTCCGGCCAGCAAACGCGGCGAGCGGCCGCCGCTCGCCGCCTTCGAGCGCGACCACCGCGACTGGCACAAGATTCATCGAGACCGCGCCTGGCCAGGTGAACCCGGTGCCGTTCACGACCACGGCATCGACTTCGTGTAGCCGGGTGCGTGGCTCGCGCAGCGGGCCGGCCGGCAGCAGGCGCCCGTTGCCAAGCCCGCGGGAACCGTCGATGACTACGATTTCCAGGTCCCTATCAAGCGCAAAGTGCTGCAGGCCATCGTCTGCCAGGATGAGATCGCACTTCGGCTCCAGCAAGCGCACTGCGTCAGCCCGGCGGGCCGCAATCGCCACGGGCAGCCGCAAGCGACGATGCACCAGCAGGGCTTCGTCGCCGGCCGATGCGGCATCATCGGCATCGGTGACCAACCTGGCCGGCCCGCCAGCACCACGATAACCGCGGCTCGCAATGCCGATGCGCAGGCCGCGCGCAGCGAGCTCGCCGGCGAGCCAGATGACGAGTGGTGTCTTGCCCGTGCCGCCGACGGTCAGGTTGCCGACCACCACCACGGGTCGCAGCGAGCGGTATTGCCGCAACATGCGATGGCGGTACGCGAATCGCCGTAGTCCGGCCATGGCCGCGAACAGCCAGGCCAATGGCTGCAGCCACCAGCCACGCCGACCGCCGCCGTACCAGGTCTCGAGCAGCCACTCATGCATCGCGAGGATGCCTAGACGCTGAACTGCATCCGGTGCAGCGCCGCATAGACGCTGCCGGCTGCCAGCAGTTCGGTATGGGTACCCGACTCGATGATGCGACCGTCGTCCAGCACGATGATCCGGTCGGCATTCTCGATAGTGGACAGGCGGTGGGCGATGACGAGCGTCGTGCGATCACGCAGCAGCGCCGTGAGCGCATCCTGCACCGCCCTCTCCGATTCCGAATCGAGCGCCGACGTCGCCTCGTCCAGGATCAGCACCGGCGCATTTTTGAGCAATGCCCTCGCGATCGCGACGCGCTGGCGCTGGCCACCGGACAAGAGCGCGCCGCGCTCGCCGATTTCCGTGTCAAGGCCGTCGGGCAATTCGTCGGCGAAATCCAGCACGTGCGCGGCACGGGCCGCGCGTTCGACCGCGGCGGTATCGGCACCGGGTGCGCTGAAAGCGATGTTGCTGCGGATCGTGTCGTCTAACAGCATGACCTCCTGGCTCACCAGGGAAAGCTGGTTGCGCAGGTCTAGCAGCCGGTAATCGCGTAACCCCACGCCATCCAGCAGCACCTGTCCCGAATCGGGGTCGTAAAATCTCGGCAGCAGGCTCACCAGCGTCGACTTGCCGCTGCCCGAGCGCCCGACGATCGCGACCGTCGCGCCAGCCGCAACCTTGAAGCTGATGTCGCGCAGCACGCTGCCCTTGTCGGGGTCATAGGTGAAGTTGACGCCGCGAAACTCGATTTCTCCGCGGGCGTGTTCGATGCGAAGGGTTCCGCCCTGGTCCTCGGCCGCGGTGTCGAGTATCTCGAACACACTCTGGCCCGCAGCAATGCCTTGCTGCAGCGGCCCGACGACGCTGACGAGTCGGCGCAGCGGCGCCGTGATCAGCAGCAATGCCGTCAGGAACGAGGTGAACTCGCCGACCGACAGTCCCTTCTCCAGCACGTCACGGATTGCGACATACATGACGGCCGCCAGGCCGAATGCCGCGATCACCTGTACGACCGGGCTCGACACCGCCTTTACCGCCACGAGCTTCATGAAGCGCGCGCGATTGCGTTCATTGACCTGCTCGAACGAGCCCTGCTGTTGTGGCTGCGCATTGAAGACCTTGATCATCCGGTGGCTCTCAAGCGCTTCCTTTGCTACCCGCGTGATATCGCCCATGGAGGCCTGGATTCGCATGCTGTAGCGCCGGAACAGCCGGCTCGTAATGCGCATCAGGCCGATGATCGGCGGCGCCACTGCCAATGCGAAGGCAGTCAGTCGCCAATTCAGGAAAAACAACCAGCCGAACAGACCGATGATCGTCAGCGTGTCGCGGATCAGCAAGGTAATCGCCGTGGTCGCGGCTTCCGCGACCAGCTCGATGTTGTAGGTCAGGCGCGACAGCAGCTGTGCGACGCCATTGCGATCGAAAAACGCCGCCGGCAATTGCAGGTAGCGGGCGAACACATCACGCCGCATGGCCTTGATGACGTGACGGCCCACCCAGCCGGGAGCGTAGACGGCCAGGTAGTCGCCAATGCCGCGGGCCATGAACAGCGCGATGATGCCGGCCGGCACCAGCAGCAGCACCTTGCGGTCGCGTTCCACGAAGGCGCCGTCCAGGAATTTCTTGACCAGCCAGGCGAGACCCGTGTCGACCGCCGCAAACAACACCATGCCGACGACGCCCAGCAGAAACATCGGCCAGTGCGGCCTTGCATAGGCGAACAGGCGCGCGAAGATCCTGAGGCCGCTGGTGTTCAGCGGCGGCAGGTCGCGGTCATTCTTCCGTTTGCTGGCTAATTGTTGCAATGTTGACCTGCGTGAAGCCGAGGCGTGCGGCCACGTCCATCGCAGTCACGACGGACTGGTGGGTCGCGCGGGCATCGGCGCGAATCGTCACCGTGCGGTGGGTATCGTCGCCGGCCACTTTCTGCAATGCGGCGCGCAAGGTCTCGCGGGCATTGTTGACGAGCGTGCGTTCATTGACCCGGTAGCCGCCCTGGGCCGTGATCGTGATGACGAGTGGATCCAGCGGCGCTTCGGCCGGCATGGTGTCTGCTTTTGGAAGTTCGACGCGCAGGCGGCCTTCCTTCACGAAGGTGGTCGCCAGCATGAAAAAGATGACCAGCAACAGCACGACGTCTATCAGTGACGTCATATTCAATTCCGGATCCTCGCTGCGTCTGGAACCGAGTCTCATGAAGCCGCTTCACGCCGCCGCTCGGGAGCCCGCGCATGCGCCCCCGTGCGATCGAAGGCCTGCACCAGCCGGGTTGCCTCTTTTTCCATGTCCACGACCAGGGCATCCACGACACCGCGCAGGTAGCGGTAGGCGAACAACGCTGGAATCGCGACGATCAGGCCGGCCGCGGTCGTAATGAGCGCCTCACCGATACCGCCCGACAGTGCGCGCGGGTCACCGACGCCCGCCTCCGTAATCGCGTTGAAGGCCGCGATCATTCCGGTCACGGTGCCGAGCAGTCCGAGCAGGGGCGACATCGCGGCAATCGTGCCGAGCGTGTTCAGGAACCGCTCAAGTTCGTGGACCACGTGCCGTCCGGTGTCCTCGATCACCTCTTTCATGATCTCGCGCCCATGATTGCGGTTGGCAAGCCCCGCGGCCAGCACCCGGCCCAACGGGGAGTTGCGCGCGAGCGCCTCGATGTGCCCGTCATTCAGGGTTCTGGTTTCAACCAGTTTCCAAACACGATCCGTCAGCTCGCGTGGAATGACGCGCTTGCGCTGCAGTGTCCAAAGACGCTCGATTTTGATTGATACGGCGACCACCGAGAAC
>CAYYQQ010000127.1:0-6822 GCA_964473595.1 uncultured Steroidobacteraceae bacterium
CGCTGTTCAAGACCTTCAGCAAGGTGGTTGCTCAGCGCCGTGGCCTGATGGCGACATTCATGGCCAAGTGGTCGAAGGACTGGCCGGGCCAGAGCGGGCACATCCACATGTCGCTGAAGAACACCGCCGGCACACCGGTGTTTCACGACGCGTCAAAGCCGCATTCCATGAGCGACACGCAGCGCTGGTTCGTCGGCGGGCAGCAGAAACTGATGCCGGAGCTGCTCGCAATGGTCGCACCGACGATCAATTCCTACCGGCGCCTGATCCCGGGATTCTGGGCGCCGACCGACTCGGCCTGGAGCGTGGACAACCGCACGACCTCACTCAGGGTCATCACGGGTTCGCCGAAGTCGCAGCGCGTCGAGTACCGCATTGCGGCGGCGGACTCCAATCCCTACATCATCCTTTCAGCGGCACTGGCGTCCGGATTCTGGGGCATCGAGAACCGCGTCGAGCCCGAGCCAATCGTCGAAGGCAACGCCTATGAGATGCGCTTCCCGGAGCATCTCGCGCTGCCGCGTACGCTGTGGGATTCCGCGCAGCGGCTGAAGGCCTCGAAGATGGCGCGCGACTGGTTCGGCGACGAGTTCGTCGAGCACTACGCTGCGACGCGCGAGTGGGAAGAACGCGAGTTCCGCCGCCACATCAGCGACTGGGAACTCGCCCGCTACTTCGAGATCATTTGACCGTGCAGAGGACCATCAGCCCGGTCGACGGGTCGGTATATTGCGAGCGTGAACTCGCCACCGATGCGGCGGTCGACGCAGCGCTCACCCGGGCGCACGCGGCGCAGCAGAGCTGGAGGCTCACACCGGTCACGGAACGCGCGCGGATCTGCCTCGCCTTCTGCGCGCATTTCGAGGCAGGGACACATGAGATCGCGACGGAACTGACCTGGCAGATGGGCCGGCCGATCCGCTACGCGCCAAATGAAGTGCGCGGCACGCTTGAGCGCGCGCGGCACATGATCGCAATTGCAGGCGATGCGCTGGCCGATATCGACGTCGGTCCGAAGGACGGATTCCAGCGCTTCCTGCGGCGTGAGCCGCTCGGTATCGTGTTTGCAGTTGCCGCCTGGAATTATCCGTACCTGATCGCCGTCAACAGCGTGATACCGGCACTGATGGCGGGCAATGCGGTGCTGCTGAAGCACTCGGCGCAGACGCCGCTGTGCGCCGAGCGCTTCGAGAACTGCCTGCGCGCGGCCGGTCTTCCGGATGGCCTGTTCCGTGCGCTTCAGCTGTCGCATGAGCAGACCGCGAAGCTGATCCGCGATCCGCACGTGGACTTCGTGGCATTCACGGGCTCGGTGGACGGCGGCCGTGCCGTGCAGCGCGCGGCGGCGGAACGCTTCATCGGTGTCGGGCTCGAACTCGGCGGCTGCGATCCGGCTTATGTGCGGGAGGATGCAGATCTTGCGCATGCGGTCGAGAATCTGGTGGACGGCGCCTTCTTCAATAGCGGCCAGTCCTGCTGCGGCATCCAGCGTATCTACGTCCATCGCAGGATTTACGAAAAGTTCGTGGCGGGCGCCGTCGAACTGACACGCCGCTACGTACTCGGCAATCCGACCGATCCCGCGACGACGCTCGGCCCGGTCGTGCGCACGGCGGCGGCCCGGCAGATCCGCGCGCAGATTGCAGCAAGCGTTGCCGCCGGCGCGCGCGCCGCAATCGAGGAGCGCGAATTCCGCGCAAGCGATCCGGCGACACCCTACCTGGCGCCGCAGATACTGCTCGACGTGAACCACTCGATGCCCGTGATGCGCGAGGAGATTTTCGGACCTGTCGCTGGCGTCATGCCGGTGGCAGGCGACGACGAGGCCGTGAAACTGATGAACGACAGCCCATACGGGCTGACGGCGGCGGTCTGGACGGCCGATCCAGGGGCGGCGCTCGCGATTGGGCAGCGCGTCGAAACTGGCACCTGGTTCATGAACCGCTGCGATTACCTGGATCCGGCGCTCGCCTGGGTCGGGGTCAAGGATTCGGGGCGCGGTTGCACGCTGTCACGCGTGGGCTTTGAACACCTGACCCGGCCGAAGTCCTATCATTTGCGCCTGAAGACCTGAGGCCGTCATGACACTCAAGGGCAACTGGAACTACCCGACCACGATCCGTTTTGGCGCGGGGCGCATCCGCGAACTGCCACAGGCTTGCGCGGCACTCGGCATGCGCCGGCCGCTGCTGGTCACCGATCCGGGCCTTGCCGCATTGCCGATGACTGCGAACGCCGTGGGTTCATGCCGCGACGCAGGCCTGCACTGTGCGGTTTTTTCCGAAGTCCGCCCGAATCCCATCGAGCAGAACGTCAGCGACGGCGTGCGCCTCTATCGCGAGGGTGGACATGACGGCGTGATCGCATTCGGCGGCGGCAGCGGGCTCGACGCCGGCAAGGCGATTGCGCTGATGGCCGGACAGACGCGGCCGATCTGGGATTTCGAGGATCGCGAGGACTGGTGGACGCGCGTGGACGTCGCGGGCATGGCGGCTGTGGTTGCTGTACCCACCACGGCAGGCACCGGCTCGGAAGTCGGCCGCGCCTCCGTCATCACCGACCTGCGCGATCACACGAAAAAGATCATCTACCACCCGAAGATGATGCCGGGCATCGTAATCTCGGACCCGGAGCTGACGATCGGCCTGCCGCCGAAGGTGACGGCCGCGACCGGCATGGACGCGTTGTCGCATTGCCTCGAAGCCTATTGCGCGCCGTTTTTTCACCCGCTGGCGGATGGCATCGCGGTCGAAGGCATGCGCCTGATTCACGACTTCCTGCCGCGAGCGGTGGCTGACGGCAGCGACCTCGAAGCGCGCTCGCACATGCTGATCGCATCCTCCATGGGCGCGACGGCATTCCAGAAGGGCCTGGGCGCGATGCACAGCCTGAGTCATCCCTGCGGTGCTAATCTCGACACACATCACGGACTCACCAATGCGGTCGTGATGCCCTATGTACTTGCCTGGAACAGACGCGCGATCGAGCAGCGTCTGGCGCGAGTCGCAGCATGGCTCAGCCTCAAACGCCAAAGCTACCAGGGATTCTTCGACTGGATACTGGAACTGCGCGCGACCATCGGCATCCCGTCCACGCTTGCCGCCCTCGGCGTGCGCGAGGAACACGCGGTGGCCTTCGCGCCGCAAGCATTTGCCGATCCTTCGACCGGCGGCAATCCGTTGCCGATGACGGTCGCGGACTTCGAGCAGCTCTATCTGAATTGCATCCGCAGCTAGATGTGGTGTGCGCGCGGATCTCCGGCGCGCACTTCGAATCTCGCGAGCACACTCCGCCCGCTGCGCGGGTCCAGCCGGTCGTCGATCGCAACCAGGTCCGCACGCAGCTTGTCGCGATCGAGCTCGCAGCGGATGTATCCGTTGTGAAAACCCTCGTGAAAGCGAACTTGCGGATTCAGCGGCAGCATCTGTGTCTTGTCGCTGGTGGAAGTCGCGATCGATGAAGTCACGAGTTCCACGCCAAAGGGCCGCCCGGCGGCGTTTGCGATCTCGTTGACCCAGAAGGAATGAATGTCGCCCGTCAGTACGATCGGGTTCGCGGTCTTGTGACGGGCCAGTGAGGCGAGCAGCCGTTCGCGCGCCGGTGGGTAGCCCGCCCAGGCATCGGTGAAGATCCGCGGCGATTCGTTCCAGCTCTCCCGGATTGTCACGAACATGACACCCTGTGTCAGCACATTCCATGCGGCGCGGCTCTCCGCGAGCGTCGCGTCGAGCCACTGCTCCTGCTCGGTGCCCAGCATCGTGCGCGCAGGATCGGCGAGCTCTGCCTTGCAGGCCGGCTCCTCCGGATTCACGAAGCTGCCGCCGCCGGCGCCGCTGAACAGGATCTTCTTGCCGCGCCTGCTATCGCAACGCCACGGTGTGGGCGGATTCGCGCAGGCCTGCGCGGAGCGGTACTGGCGGTTGTCGAGCAGATAGAAGCGCGCAAGCGTCCCCCAGTCCACGCTGCCGTAGAGTCGCACCGCCATGCCGGGCAGCAGGCGTGAAGGCCGAATGGGCATGTGTTCGAAATAGGCCTGATAGGCGGCCGCGCGCCGGCCGGGGAAAGAATTTCTAATGGCCTCGCCGCCACAGATTTCATTTTCGCCGGTGAGTCCGGCGTAATCGTTGTCAACCTCGTGATCGTCCCAGATCGCGAGCCAGGGGCAGGCCGCGTGCGCTGCCTGTAGGTCGGGATCCGTGCGGTACTGGGTGTAACGGTGGCGATAGTCGGTCAGCGTGTGCGCTTCCTGAGTGTCGAACAGCCGTACGCGCCGTTCACCCCAGGCGTCCTCATAGATGTAGTCGCCGAGCATCAGCACGAAGTCGGGCTTGTCGTCCGCGATATAACGATAGGCCGAGAAATACCCTTGCTCATAGTGGGCGCAGGAAGCCACCGCGAAACGCAGCGGGCCGGCGGTCTCGCCGGCCGGGCAGGTCAGTGCGCGCCCGGTCGGGCTTTCATATTTCCCGAGGCGGAAACGATAGAAGTACTCACGTCCCGCGTCGAGGCCGCCGACTTCGACGTGTACGGCGTGCGCGAGGTGCTCTTGCGCGAGGCCCGTGCCGCGCGCGCGGATCCGCGAGAAGGACTTGTCCTCCGCCACTTCCCAGTCGAGTTCGTAGATCGTGTTGCCCAGGACCTCCGGCACGAAGGGCTCGGGCGCGAGCCGCGTCCAGATCACGAAGCCATCGGCCGAGGGGTCGCCTGAGGCGACGCCGAGCTGAAATGGATAGGAACTGAAGCGGACCTGGGATGTGGCGCGTCCGAACGGGACGATTGTCAGCGCGCCGGCGGCGGCCGCGAGGCGCGTGAATTCGCGGCGGGACAGGGGTCGGCGCATGTACTCCTCAGATGCCGGCGCCGTGCTCGAAGCCTGATTGCAATGGCGCCGCCTGCGCCACGCGCGAATTCGGTGGCACACTGTGCGTCAGCCAGACGTTTCCGCCAATCACGCTGCCGCGTCCGATGGTGATGCGACCGAGCACAGTCGCGGCCGCGTAAATCGTGACGTCGTCCTCGACGATCGGATGGCGGGCCAGGCCTTTCACGAGGCGGCCCTGGCCGTCGACGGGGAAACTCTTGGCGCCGAGGGTCACGCCCTGGTAGAGCGTCACGCGGTTCCCGACGATGGCCGTCTCGCCGATCACGATGCCGGTGCCGTGGTCGATGAAAAATTCGCGTCCGATGGTCGCGCCCGGGTGAATGTCGATGCCGGTGCGATGGTGCGCATTCTCCGCAATCAGGCGCGGCAGCAAGGCCACGTCGAACTTGTAAAGGATGTTTGCAATGCGATGCCGGGTCACCGCGAATATGCCGGGAAACGCGTAGAGCGCCTCGATCGGGTGGCGGCAGGACGGATCGCCGCGCCAGGCGGCGCGCGCGTCCTCGAACACGCGCTCGCGAAGCATGGGCAGTTGCGAGAGCAGTTCGCCGGCGAGACGACGGCCCTCGCGATCGAGCGTGGCATCGTCGCGCGCGCCTTCCTCGCCGAGTCGCGCCGGGAACTCGAGTGCGAGGCGGATCTGCGCCGCGAGCACCTGTTCGATATCGGCGAGTTCGCGCTCGATTTGCCGTGCCGGATTCTCGCCCGCTGCAGTAGCCGGCAACGTTTCCGCGACCAGCAGCCGGTGCAGCCGGTCGATCGAAGAGAGCACCAGTGTGCGGTCGGGCCAGGTGCCCTTGCGCAGCGCCTGGAAATCCGCAGCATCGCCCGGAACCATCAGTGCCTCAGCGAGCGCGGCGTGAGCGCCCTGCGGCGCAGCCTCAGCTGGTGGGGGCGATGGGCGGCGCACTGGCGGGTGCTTCCTCGTAAAGCCAGGTCGACAGATAACGTTCGCCGAAGCTCGGGATGATCACGACAATCAGCTTGCCACGATTCTCCTCGCGAGCGGCGACCTTGAGCGCGGCGACCAGCGCGGCCCCCGAGCTGATACCGACGAGAATTCCTTCCTCGCGCCCGAGCCGGCGCGCGTATTCGCCGGCCTCCTCATTGGTCACCTGGATGATCTCGTCGATGATCCTGGTGTTCAGGATCTCCGGAATGAAACCGGCGCCGATACCCTGGATCTTGTGCGGGCCGGGCTGGCCGCCGGACAGGACCGGGCTTGCCGCAGGCTCCACGGCGACCGTGCGGAACGACGGTTTGCGCGCCTTGATGACCTCACCGACGCCGGTGATCGTGCCGCCGGTGCCGATGCCAGAGACCAGGAAATCGACCTGCCCATCCGTGTCATTCCAGATTTCCTCTGCGGTCGTGCGGCGATGGATCTCGGGATTGGCGGGATTCGTGAACTGGCCGACCAGCACGTAGCGCTTCGGGTCGCTGGCGATGATTTCGGCGGCGCGCGCCATCGCGCCCTTCATGCCCTTGGCGCCCTCGGTCAGCACGAGTTCCGCGCCGAAGGCCAGCAACATGCGGCGGCGTTCCAGACTCATCGTTTCCGGCATCGTCAGGACGAGCCGGTAGCCCTTGGCCGCAGCCACAAATGCGAGTCCGATGCCGGTGTTGCCGCTGGTCGGCTCGACGAGCACGGTGTCCGGCCCGATGCGCCCCTGTTTTTCCAGCGCTTCGATCATGCTGACGCCGATGCGATCCTTGACGCTGCCGCAGGGATTGAAGAACTCCAGTTTCAGTACGATGCGGCCGGGCAGGTCGCGGCCGATCTTGTTGAGCCGCACCAGCGGCGTGCGGCCGATGGTCTGCAGGATGTCGTCGTAGATTTGCGCCATGGTCGTATCCCGTCCCTGTACCAGCCTAGTCGTGGTCGGGCCGGGCCGGTAAATGATCAATGACCCTCTGCTGATAGCGGCCGGTTATCTTCA
>CAYYQQ010000128.1:0-6798 GCA_964473595.1 uncultured Steroidobacteraceae bacterium
GCGAGCGCGACGGATCTACCGCTCAGCGTGCACGCCGCAGGCCGCGCCGCCGACCATCAGCATCACCGCGCGTGCAGCGTTGATCGCCCGTCACCGCGGAGAACGATGAACATGCGTATTATCATGGAGTTATAGTTGGTATCTGAGCATTTAGATGATGCCAGTGCCAGCACCGGGCAATTTCCGGTGCTCAAGCAGGAATGGCGCGAGGTACTGCGTCCCGAGGCAATCGCATTCGTCCATAAACTGGTCGCCCGCTTCGGCCCCCAGGTGGCCGGGCTGCTCGAGGATAGGGCCAAGCGCCAGCTCAAATTCGACGCCGGTGTGCTTCCCGATTTCCTTGAAGCCACCCCCAAGATCCGCGAATCGGACTGGCGCATCGGATCGATCCCGGCGGATCTCTGCGACCGGCGTGTCGAAATCACCGGCCCCACCGAGCGCAAGATGATCATCAACGCGCTCAACTCCGGCGCCAATGTGTTCATGGCCGACTGTGAGGACTCACTGTGCCCGACCTGGTCCAACGTGATCCAGGGCCAGGTCAACCTGATGGAAGCGGTGCGCGGGACGATCATCTACACGAGCCCGGAAGGAAAGTCGTATCGCCTGAACGAATCCACCGCGGTACTCGTCGTACGGCCGCGCGGCTGGCATCTTCTGGAAAAGCACTGGCTGCGCGGCGGCAAACCAATTCCTGCCGCACTGGTCGACTTCGGGCTGTACCTTTTTCACAACGCAAGCGAGTTGTTGAGCCGCGGCAGCGGACCATACTTCTACCTGCCAAAGCTTGAAAGCCATCTCGAAGCCCGGCTTTGGGCCCATGTCATCGAGTTCAGCGAACGGGTGCTCGGCCTGCCGCGTGGCAGCGTCAAGGTCACGGTGCTGATCGAGACGATTACGGCCGCATTTGAAATAGACGAAATCCTGTTCGAACTCCGCGAGCACATCGTCGGCCTCAATTGCGGGCGCTGGGACTACATCTTCAGCTTCATCAAGAAATTCAGCCGCCGCGCGGATTTCGTCTTGCCTGACCGAAATTCGGTTGCGATGAGCTCGCATTTTCTGCACTCCTATTCGCTGCTGGTGATCAAAACCTGCCACCGGCGCGGCGCATTCGCGCTCGGCGGCATGGCGGCGCAGATTCCGATCAAGGGCGATCCCGAGGCCAATGAGCTTGCGCTCGCGCGCGTGCGTGCCGACAAGGAACGCGAAGCGGGCGATGGTCACGATGGCACCTGGGTCGCGCACCCGGGGCTGGTATTCGTCGCGCGCGACATCTTCGACCGGCTGATGCCGGGGCCGAACAACCTGCATCGAATGCGGGATGACGTCACAATTGCCGCCGCCGATCTGCTGCGCGTGCCGGAGGGCGACATCACGGAAGCCGGTCTGCGCAGCAACATCGACGTCGGGATCCGCTATCTCGCCGCCTGGCTCGGCGGCAATGGCTGTGTCCCGATCCATCACCTGATGGAAGACGCGGCGACCGCCGAGATTTCCCGCGCACAGCTCTGGCAATGGGCGCGCCATGAATGCCGCATGAAAGACCTTCGTACCGTGACCCTGAAGTTGGTGCGTGAGCTGATGGTCGAGCAGCTCGCGAGGATTCGCGCCGAAGTCGGCGAGTCTGCCTATGCCACGGGCCACTACGCTCGCGCCGGTGAGTTGGTCGACGAGCTGACCGCGAGTCCGGAATTCGAGCCCTTCCTGACTCTTGCCGCCTACCGAGAAATCGACTGAAACCGGAGAACCTGATGACCCCGAAGACCGCCCCGCAAATCGAGCAGGAATGGAATGACAGCCCGCGCTGGAGGGGTGTGCAACGCGGCTATTCCGCGACCGACGTGCTGCGCTTGCGCGGCACCGTCCATGTGGAGCACTCGCTGGCGCGCCTCGGTTCGCAGAAACTCTGGCGCCACCTGCAGGAGCAGCCCTACGTCAACGCGCTCGGCGCGCTGACCGGCAACCAGGCGATGCAGCAGGTCAGGGCAGGTCTGAAGGCCATTTACCTGTCGGGCTGGCAGGTCGCCGGTGACGCGAACCTGGCCGGCGAAATGTACCCGGATCAGTCGCTCTACCCAGCGGATTCCGTCCCGGCAATCGTCAGGCGCATCAACAACACCTTGCTGCGCGCCGACCAGATCTGTCATGCCGAAGGCGACCACTCGATCGACTGGCTGCAGCCCATTGTGGCGGACGCCGAGGCGGGATTCGGCGGCGTGCTGAATGCCTTCGAACTGATGAAGGCGATGATCGCTGCGGGTGCCGCGGGCGTGCATTTCGAGGACCAGCTTTCGAGCGCCAAGAAGTGTGGCCACATGGGTGGCAAGGTGCTGGTACCGACTCAGGAAGCGATCAACAAGCTGGTCGCCGCCCGGCTTGCCGCCGACATCTGCGACGTGCCGACGGTGCTCGTCGGCCGCACCGACGCGGAATCGGCGTCGCTCTTGACTTCGGACGTGGACGAGCGCGACCGTCCGTTCATCACGTCGAAGGACCGCACCGGCGAAGGATTCTTCCCGGTCAAGGCCAGTCTCGACCAGGCGATCGCGCGTGGTGTGGCCTATGCGCCCTTTGCGGACCTGATCTGGTGTGAAACTGCGCAGCCCGACCTGCACGAGGCCAGGTTGTTCGCCGAGGGCGTGCATCGAAAGTATCCGGGCAAGCTGCTCGCGTACAACTGCTCCCCATCCTTCAACTGGAAAAAGAAGCTCGACGACACTACCATCGCCAGATTCCAGCGCGAACTGGGCGCGATGGGCTACAAGTTCCAGTTCATCACGCTGGCCGCATTTCACGCCATCAATTTTTCGATGTTTGAACTTGCGCGCGGCTATCGCGAATCGCAGATGAGCGCCTACGTATCCCTGCAGGAAGCCGAATTCGCCGCGGAGGCGCATGGCTACACGGCGACCAAGCATCAGCGCGAGGTCGGCGCCGGTTACTTCGATGATGTGACCCAGACGGTCGCGGCCGGGACTTCTTCCATCACGGCGATGAAGGGCTCGACCGAGGAAGCCCAATTCAAGGTGCGCTGAGCAGTCCTCGCGATGGGCGAGGGCAGCGCCAGATTCGATCCCGATTGCCGCCGTTGCGGGCGGCTGGCGGGATTCCTCGACGAGGTGCGCGAGCGAAATCCCGGCTACCACTGCCGCCCGGTAGCTCCCTTCGGTAGCGCTACACATCGGCTCCTGATCGTGGGGCTCGCGCCCGGACTGCATGGCGCGAATCGCACGGGCCGCCCATTCACGGGCGACCACGCCGGAATCCTCCTGTACCAGACCTTGCATGCGCATGGATTTGCCAGCCTGCCTGCGTCCGTTTCCGTCGACGACAAGCAGACGCTATTCGACTGCCGCATTACCAACGCCGTGAAATGCCTGCCGCCGGCGAACAAGCCGCTGCCGGCGGAAGTGCGGCAGTGCAATCGCTACCTGGCCGCCGAATTGCTGGCCGTGCCGGCTGGCGGCGTGATCCTGGCTCTTGGCGCGATCGCGCACGGCGCGGTGCTGCGCGCGCTCAGCCTGAAGCCCGCCCGGGCACGCTTCGCGCACGGCGCGCAGCACGAACTGCCGCACCAGCTGCTGCTGCTCGATTCCTACCACTGCAGCCGCTACAACACCCAGACCCGGCGCCTGACCACGCCCATGTTCGACCAGATCTTCGCCCGCGCGCGGCACTTGCTCGCAGGCTGAGAGTCGCGACACCATGCGCCGGTGAGCGACTTCGACGCCAGGGCCTTTGTCAGCACGCTGCCTGCGCGGCCGGGCATCTACCGGATGCTGGGCGCGGAAGGCGAGATCCTCTATGTCGGCAAGGCTCGCAGCCTGAAGTCACGGGTCTCGAGTTACTTCCGCGCCGACCAATTGCAGCCCAAGGTGCAGGCCCTGGTGCGCCTGATCACCAATGTCGAAGTCACGGTGACCAATTCGGACACCGAGGCGCTGCTGCTCGAGCACAACCTGATCAAGCGCCACCGGCCGCGCTTCAACGTGATCCTGCGCGACGACAAGAGCTTTCCCTACATTCACATCTCGGCACATGAATTCCCGCGGCTGTCTTTCTACCGCGGCTCGCGCAAGTTGTCGGGGCGGCTGTTCGGACCGTATCCGAGCGCGAGCGCCATGCACGAGACCCTGAACCAGCTGCACAAGCTGTTCCGTATCCGCAGCTGCAAGGACAGCTTCTTCGCCAACCGCTCGCGGCCCTGCCTCGAATACCAGATTGGCCGCTGCTCCGCTCCCTGCACCGGGTTGATCGGCAAGGAGGCCTATGCCCGCGACGTGCAATCGGCCGTGGAGGTCCTCGAAGGGCGCGCCGCCGACGTGACCGCGCGCATCGGTGGCGAGATGGACCAGGCGGCCGAGGGGCTCGACTATGAGCGTGCTGCGGTGCTCAGGGACCAGCTGGCCGCGCTGACCGACGTCCAGTCCCGGCAGATCGTCAGCCGCGTCCGCGGTGTGGCGGATACCGACGTCATCGCCGTGGCAGAGGCGGGCGGAGTGTTCTGTATCTCGCTGATGTTCATTCGCGGCGGGCAACTACTCGGTACCTCGACCTTTCATCCACGTGCCCCGATCAGCGAGGCGCCGGAAGTACTCTCGGCATTCCTCGGACAGCATTACCTGGAACGCGATCCGCCGCCGCGAATCCTGCTGAGCCACGCGATCGAGGACGGCGAAATAATTGCCGCATCGCTCGGCGAGCGGGCGGGTCGCAGGGTGCGCATCAGCCGCGCAAGTCGCGGACTCCCGCAGCGCTGGGTCCAGCTCGCATTGCAGAATGCCGAAAACGAACTGCGCATGCAGGGCGCAAGCCAGGCAAGCGTGGCCGAGCAATTTGCAGAACTGGGCGCATTCCTGGGTCTCAATGCGTCGCCCGGGCGAATCGAATGCTTCGATGTCAGCCACACCCAGGGCGAGGCGACCATTGCCTCCTGCGTCGTATTCGGCCCTGCCGGCCCGCTGAAGGCCGAATACCGGCGCTACAACATCGAGGGCGTGGAACGCGGCGACGACTACGGTGCCATGCGCCAGGCGCTGACGCGCCGCTATCGCCGGCGACAACTGGAGCAGGCCCAATTGCCCGACCTGTTGCTGCTCGACGGCGGCGTGGGCCAGCTCGCCGAGGCCGCGCGGGTGCTCGGTGAACTATCGCTCTCGATTCCTGCGGTCGTCGGTGTCGCGAAAGGCGTTGATCGGCGCGCCGGACAGGAGCGCATCTTCTTGTTGGGCCAGAAGTCGGCCTCTATACTGCCGCCGGACTCGAAGGCGCTGCACCTGATCCAGCGCGTGCGGGATGAAGCGCACCGGTTCGCGATCAGCGGCCACCGCCGCAGTCGTGCCCGGTCGCGGCAGACCTCGATGCTGGAAGCGGTCGCGGGTCTCGGCCCGGCCCGCCGCCGCGCGCTCCTGAAGCAGTTCGGCGGCCTGCAAGGCGTGTTGCGCGCTGGAATCGAGGATCTCGCACGCGCGCCCGGCATCGGACCCGCGCTTGCGCTGGCGATCTTCGAGCATCTGCACCCTGGAGCCGGATGACACATCCCTACACCATCCCGAACCTGCTGACGGCGCTCCGGATCGCGCTGATACCTGCCATCGTCGCGCTCTTTTACCTGCCCCAGCCCTGGGCCGACGTGGCCTGCGGACTGATGTTCGCAGTAGCCGGCATCACGGATTCCTTCGACGGCTATCTCGCGAGGAAGCTGGGCCAGGTATCGCCGCTCGGCACGTTCCTCGATCCGGTCGCCGACAAGCTGATCGTCGCGACCGCGCTGGTGCTGATCGTCAGCAAGGACCCGGCCTGGTATGTCACGCTGACCGCTGCCGTGATCGTCGGCCGCGAGATTGCGATTTCGGCGCTGCGCGAATGGATGTCGGAGCTCGGCGCGCGGCACAAGATGAAGGTATCCGGCGTTGCCAAGTTCAAGACCATCGTGCAAATCACCGGGCTGTCGATGATGCTGTTCCGCCAGGACCTGTTCACGCTGCCGATGTACCGGATCGGGCTCGTGCTGACGGTGCTCGCGGCTGTGCTGACGCTTTGGACCATGGTCGCCTATCTGCGCGCTGCCTGGCCGGAAATGCGCAATTCCGGCCAAACTTGACAGTCCGGACCCTGCTCCTAAAATGACGGCCCCTGCGGGAATAGCTCAGTTGGTAGAGCGCAACCTTGCCAAGGTTGAGGTCGCGAGTTCGAGCCTCGTTTCCCGCTCCAGATTTCATGAAACCCCGCGACTTGGTCCCGGGGTTTCGTGTTTAATGCCGCCGGGGCTAGGTGGCAGAATGGTCATGCAGCGGCCTGCAAAGCCGTCTATGCCGGTTCGATTCCGACCCTAGCCTCCATCAGACTGTTCACCGCCGTTCACCGGCGTTCACCGGCGTTCGCGATGGATCTTGCTCAAGAGCGTGCCACGCTGGCCGCCCCGTCCCAAGACTGGCAGAGCGAGCCTCAGTCCTGGACTGTGGCTGCCGCGCTTCGAGTGGACTGTGCGTCTGCCTGCGCTTTCCACTTCACCATGTTCACGCCCTTGACGAGAAGCCAAAGGCAGAATGATGCCTCCCCAACGAAGGCGGGAACTACGATCGTGGCGAAAATCTGAGCTGCGAACTTAGGGGCGAGAATGAGCACGAAGCTATTCGCCAGATAGGCCAGGCCGGCGATTTGATACAGAATGCCTATTGCCCGTGGAAAATAGCTCGATCTGAAGATCAGGTACCCGCTGACCAGGAAAAATGGGCCGAAGAAGAGGAGGGCGATGCCGAAACCGAAGACATGCGATTTGAGCGACAGGCTCGC
>CAYYQQ010000129.1:0-6746 GCA_964473595.1 uncultured Steroidobacteraceae bacterium
GTCGGGTGTGAAACTAAACCCATGATGGGCGAGGTTCACGCGTTCGCCGCCGATTGCTGCGGGGATATAGCCTGCGTGCTGACCCATGCCATAGCCCTTGTCGCGTGCCCAGTTGCCGAGGGCGATATTCAGCACGCCACCAGCGCCGGAAAACGCGACCAGCGCCCCGAGCAGGAAGTAGTCGGCACCTGGGGGCAGGAACACGAAACCGCCGCTTCCTGCATCGAAACCGGCAAAGCCCGCCGCAGTCGCGAGCCAGGTCTCCGCGGGCACGAAAATTAGTGCGAGCAGCAGGAAGCCGCCCAGGATGGTCACGACCATCACCCAGTTGAGCAATTCCAGCGTGCGTCCGATGCGCCGGCCGAGAAGCAGTAAACCAACACAGGCGAGGAATGTCGCAACGCCGAACCAGTACAGGAACGTCGCGTCAGCCGGGCCGGCCAGGCGCCCCGCAAGCAGAAAGAACATCGCGGCGGCAGAAGTCGCTGCCCAGGCGGGCCAGCCGAATTGCAGAAAAAAGAGGACCGCGTAGAACCATGCCCAGGCCTTCGCCGACGGACGTGTGCGCATGAAGCCCGTGAACACCGGTTCGCCGGTAGCGACCACGTAGCGCATGACTTCGGTGTTGAATATGGTCTGAAAGAAAATCGCGACACCGGTCACCCACAGAAGCGATAGCCCGTATTTCACGAATGTCGCGGGGCCCAGCAGGAATTCGCCGCTGCCGATCGACGCTCCGAGCACGATGACACCGGGGCCGACGACCGCCATCCAGCCGAGGCCTTTCGGTATCGGGGGAAGCGGCAACTCGGCGTGAACCCAGGGATCGAGCCCGGTGCGCGTTTCGACGCTCGGCTGCGCGGGCATCGACGGGATCAGCGATACAGCAGGAAGGGTTGCCGCGACTCGCGCCAGGCGGCTTCGTCTTTCAGCGCCAATGAGTCGAGATCTCCAGGCGTTGCCGCCGGATCATCCACCCACTCGCGCAGTATTGGCCCCCCATTGATGACGTCGATTGCAAGCTTTCCGGTTTCGTACTCGTAGGGAAAATCGCGCCACAGCGGGTAGTCGGGCCGAAGCGCGCGCAACGCCTTGAATGCAAGTGCCACCAGCCGCCACGGCCGGAAAGTCTCGTGCCGGTAGCCCGCGTCGTCCACGTGAATCTGCAGTCCACTGCAGAGTTGCCCGCTGTGCTTGTGGAAGGTCGGCTCGAACCAGCAGGGCCGCAACGCGCAACCGGCAAGCCAGTCGGGCGCGATCTCCTGCATCTTCGCGAGCAGCGCAGGCGCATCGATGTCCGGCGCGCCGAAGAGTTCGAGCGGGCGTGTCGTGCCGCGGCCTTCGGAGAGGGTCGTGCCCTCCAGCATCACCGTGCCCGGGTAGCAGCGCGCCATCGAAAGACCGGGCGCATTGGGACTCGGATTGACCCAGGCGCGCTCGGTCAGCGGCCAGCCGTAGCCGGGCGGCTCCCCGGGTTGCCAGCCCGCCATCGTCACGATTTCATAGTCCACGCCCAGTTTGAGTTTCTCGACGAACCAGCCGCCCAGTTCCCCGAGTGTCATGCCATGCCGCATCGGCATCGCGCCCGCGCCGACAAAGCTCTCCCAACCCGGGGTCAGGGACAGCCCTTCGATCGGGCGCCCGATGGGATTGGGGCGATCGAGCACGCGCACGGCCTTGCCGCTGCGCGCAGCCTCTTCGAGCAGGTAACGGAGTGTCGTGAGAAATGTGTAAACGCGGCAACCGACGTCCTGCAGGTCCACGAGCAGGATATCGAAGGTATCCATCATGGCCGCGGTCGGCCGGCGCAGCTTGCCGTAGAGACTGAACACCGGGATGCCGTGCACAGGATCGGTGTAGTCCTCCGACTCGACCATGTTGTCCTGCTTGTCGCCGCGCAGCCCGTGTTGCGGACCAAAAGCGGCCGCGAGCCTGATACCGGGAATTGCAGCGATGGCGTCGAGCGTGTGGGTCAGGCTGGCTGTGACCGATGCCGGATGCGCGAGCAGCGCGACGCGGCGGCCGGCCAGCGGCTTCTGCAGCACGCGGTCCGCCAGCAGCCGCTCGATGCCGAATTTCATCATGCGGGCAGCCGCAGCGTGAATGTCGCAGGGTCGTGAAAATCCGGCCGCGCCGCGCTGTGGGCGAGCGCCCAATAAGAAAGGCCGCCGCGCTCGTCCTCGATGACGACCGCGAGCCCGGCCGTGACCTGCGCGGCGTGCGCAAATTCCGCGAGGCCGGCGAGCGAACATTGAATATTCATGACCAGCCAATCCGGTCCGTGCCGGACCTCCATTCGGGGCGCTGTCAGCGCGGGCGACTCCCTGCCACTGCGCCGACCGCTGAAACGATACGCCGCCCAGGCGCCCGAAGGCGAGAAATTGAATTCGACGTAGCCCTCGCCGCCATCGGCCTGCAGGAATGCCTCGAAGCAACTGTGCTGCCAGAGATCGTCAGCGCGCTGCGCTGGCCCAGCCACTGGAATCCTGAGTTGCGAGACCTCCCCTTCGATGCGGCAGGAGAGGGCGATCGCATCGTGCGTACGCGATATTTCCACGCCGATCCGCCGGATCGGGTCGCAGTCAGTCGCCGGATGGCGGGTCAGGTTGGCGCTTGCGCTCATACCTCGGTCTTTCTGGCACACTCGGTGGCGGATGCACTTGCGCATTATGAGGTGCGATCAGGTGAAAGGCGCGCAGGCAATACTCGAGACGCTGAAGCTGGGTGGCATCGAAACGATCTTTGCGAATCCCGGAACCTCGGAAATGGCGCTGGTGCGTGCGCTCGACGAGGCGCCCGGCGTGCGCGCGGTGCTGGGCCTGTTCGAGGGCGTCGTGACCGGGGCCGCAGACGGTTACGCGCGCATGGCGGGCCGGCCCGCCGCGACACTGCTGCACCTCGGCCCGGGTCTCGCCAATGGTTGCGCCAACCTGCATAACGCCAGGCGCGCCCGCTCAGCCGTCGTCAACATCGTCGGCGAGCACGCGCGCGATCACATCGCGCTCGATGCGCCGCTGACCACCGACGTGGAAGCCGTCGCCAGGCCATTCTCGATCTGGGTCCGAAAGATCGCTGAACCCAATCGCGCCGGCCAGGATACGGCCGATGCGCTGGTCGCGGCGCGAACCCTGTGCGGACCGGCGACACTGATCGTGCCGGCTGACGTCGCCTGGAGCGAAGGTGCCAGGCCCGCGGCACCGCGGCAGGCTCCACCCCGCGTACCACCCGAATCGGCCGCGATTGAGCAGGCTGCGGCAGCGATCCGTAGGCATGGCTCGCGCGCGATGCTGCTGCTTGGCGGCGGCGCGCTGGACGAAAAGAGTGTCGCGGCGGCCGCACGCCTTGCTGCCGCGACCGGTGTCCGCATCGCGAGCGAGGCCTTCAATGCCCGCGCCGCTCGTGGCGCGGGCCGCCTGTTCATTCCGCGAGTTCCCTATTTCGGCGAAGCGGCGGAGGCATTTCTCGGCGACGTTGATGCCCTGCTGCTGGTCGAGTCGCGCGCGCCGGTCAATTTCTTCGGCTATCCGGGCCGCCGGGGCCAGCCGCTCGCGCCGCAAACGGTGGTCTCGATCGTTGCCACACCGGAACAGGACGGCAGTTCCGCGCTGGCATCGCTGGCCGAGCTGCTGGCAGCGGCGACTGTCGTAGCTTTGCCCGCCACAACCCTGCCCGAACGGCCGAGCGGCGCGATCTATGCGACAAGTTTCGCCGCGGCTCTCGCGCGCCGCATGCCCGAAGGCGCCGTGTTCTGCGAGGAGGCGATCACGGCGAGTCTTGGCCTGCCGGCGGCGCTTGCGGCTGCGGCCCCGCACGATGAGCTCGACCTGATGGGCGGTGCGATCGGCGGGGCGCTGCCGCTCGCGACCGGCGCCGCGCTCGGCAGTCCCGATCGCAAGGTCATCTGCGCCTCCGGTGACGGTAGTGCGCTGTACACGATCCAGGCGCTGTGGACCCAGGCGCGCGAGAATCTCGACGTCACGACCATCATCTGCGCGAATCGCAGTTATGCGATCCTCGCTTACGAGCATTTGCAGATCGAAGGCAGGCCACCGGGACCACGCGCGTGGCCGGTGCTGTCGCTGGATCATCCGGCGATCGACTTTACGGCGCTCGCCCGTGGTTTCGGTGTCGAGGCACAGACCGTCGACACGGCCGAGGGGCTTGATGCCGCGCTCGCGGAAGCCAGTGCACGCCGCGGCCCATTCCTGATTGAAGCCGTCTTCGCGCCGATGGCGCTGCCCGGCGCTCCGAATCTAGGGCGATCAACCTAAACGAGCACGAGGACACGCATCGCTGGGGCAGGGCTTGCATTCGCAGGCAGAGGCGCCAAGCTGTCCGGTGTGAAGTTCGACTACGTGATCGTTGGCGCCGGCTCCGCCGGCTGCGTGCTGGCCAACCGCCTGAGCGCCGATCCATCGCGCAGTGTCTGCCTGATCGAGGCAGGCCCGCCGGATCGATCGCCGCTCATTCACATTCCGGCCGGCATCCTCGGCATCGTGCCCACGCGGCACATGAACTGGGCTTTCAAGACCGTGCCGCAAGCCGGGCTCCAGGGCCGACGCGGCTATCAGCCGCGTGGCCGGACACTCGGCGGTTCGAGTTCGATCAACGCGATGGTCTACATCCGCGGCCACCGCAGCGACTATGACGACTGGGCTGCGCTCGGCAATCCGGGCTGGTCCTACGACGAGGTCTTGCCGCTGTTCCGGCGCTCCGAGGACCAGGCGCGCGGCGCCGATCACTATCACGGCGTCGGCGGCGAGCTTTCTGTCTCGGATCTGCCGAGTCCGGTCCAGGCTTCGCTGGCCTTCGTCGAATCTGCCATCCGCCACGGTCTGCGCGCGAACGCCGATTTCAACGGCGCGAGCCAGGAAGGCGCCGGCCTCTATCAGGTGACTCAGCGTCATGGCCGGCGTTGCAGCGCGGCCGTCGCCTTTCTCAATCCGGTACTCGCGCGTCCCAATCTGACCGTGCTGACCGGCGTTCGCGTCGAGCGCGTATTGCTCGCCGGGCGGCGCGCCACCGGCGTGCTGGTTGCGGGCCATGCGGGCGCGGGGCAGATCGATGCGGGTCGCGAGGTCATCGTGTCGGCTGGCGTGTTCGGGTCGCCGCAACTGCTGATGCTGTCCGGCATCGGTGCGCGCGAGGAACTCGATCGGCACGGCATCGGTTTGCAGCACGAGTTGCCCGGTGTCGGAGCGAATCTCGCCGACCACATCGACCTCTCACTGATTTACCGCTCATCCGATCCGGGCCTGATGGGCATCACCCTGCGCACGGCGCTGCGCGCGATTCCCGGATATTTCCGGTGGCGGCGCTCGGGCACCGGCCTCTTGACCACGAATTACGCCGAGGCCGGCGCATTCCTGAGGAGCCGCGGCGAACTGGACCGGCCGGACGTGCAGCTGCATTTCGTGAACGGGCTCGTCGATGATCATGCCCGCCGCCTGCACTACGGCTATGGGGTTTCCTGCCATGTTGCGGTGCTGCGGCCGGTGAGCCGCGGCAGCGTCGGCCTCCATTCGGCCGATCCGCGCGACCCGCCGCGCATCGACCCGAATTTCCTGGCTGCCGATGCCGATGTCGAGACCCTGCTGGCTGGCATCAAGATCGCGCGTGAAATCATGGATGGGGCACCGCTCGACCGTCACCGCGGCGCCGAATTGTTTGCCGGTGGCAATTCCGACAGCGAGCTGATCGAGCGCATGCGGCGGCGTGCCGATACCATCTACCATGCGGTCGGAACCTGCCGGATGGGCCATGACGAGCTGGCGGTGGTCGATCCTTCGCTCAGGATCCGGGGCCTGGAAGCGCTTTCCGTCGTGGACGCATCGGTGATGCCCACGCTCATCGGCGGAAATACCAACGCGCCGACCATCATGATCGCGGAGAAGGCGGCGGAACGACTCGCGGCCTGAGGCCGCGCCAAGCTGCCACGGGCGCAATAGCAGGGGAGCTACCTCTATTTCCGATCGTCGCCGCTCGGGTCGTCTCGCCGCCGCTGTCTCGTCGATCCTGTCCGCACCAGCCGTCGCGGTGGGTGCGGGTCTCGTCATTGCACTGGCCGCTGCGTCATACGCGCATGCGCAGGAAACCGCCTCGCAGCTATCCGGTTTTGTCGTCGATGCAGAAGGCAAGCCAATCGCCGGCGCGAATGTGACGATCGTGCACGTGCCATCGGGCACCACGGCCAATGTGACGACGAACACATCCGGTCAATTCTCGGCGATCGGCCTCAGGGTCGGCGGCCCTTACCGCGTCTCGACGCAGGCCGAGGGCATGCAGGAATCCAGCGTCGAGGACCTGTATGCGCAGCTCGCACAGCGCAGCTCCGTGACATTGGTCGCCCGGCCGATCGCGCAACTGGCGGGCGTCGAAGTCACCGGCGTGTCGGAGCGCGACGTGACGATTGGCGCCGGCAGCCGGTTCAGCTCGCAGCACGTCCGCGCACTGCCGTCCATCAGTCGCGACATCAAGGACATCGTGCGCCTCGATCCGAAGGCCTGGAACGATCCGACCAACTCCGACGCGCTGGAAATCGCAGGCGTCAACAACCGCTACAACAGCATCACGATCGACGGTGTGCGCCAGAGCGACGACTTCGGCCTGAACAACAATGGCTATCCGACCCAGCGCAGCCCGCTGTCGGTCGAGGCGATCCAGGACGTATCCATCCTGACTGCGCCATTCTCGGTCGAATACGGCATGTTCCGCGGCTCGACGATCAATGTCGTGACCAAGTCCGG
>CAYYQQ010000130.1:0-6595 GCA_964473595.1 uncultured Steroidobacteraceae bacterium
GCCGTTGCCACCATCGCCGGCGAGATGTTGGCGTGAAAATCGAGACTGGCGACGATCGGCACCGAGGGCCCGACGGCCGCGCGCACGCGGCGCAACAATTCTCCGTCCGCGTCGTCGAGATGTTCCGCGACCATGGCGCCATGCAGGTCGAGATAGACCGCGTCACAGGGCCCCGCATCGGCGAGGCGCGCAAGCAGCAGCGCGCTGATGGTCTCGAAGGCCTCGCGCGTGACGCGGCCGGCGGGCTGCGCCGCACACCACAGGAGCGGCACGACCCGGTGCCCAAGCGCACTTGCCTCGCTGACGAAGCCTGCGGCAGGAAGATTAATGCCCGCGATCGCTTCGAGCATCTCGAGACCGCGCACCAGGCCCGGCCAGGCATCCGGCTCGATGAATTGCGCGAGCCCAGTCTCCCGCTTTGCGAAGGTGTTGGTCTCGTGCTGGACGCCGCCTACCGCGATGCGCGCCATGCAGTCTCCTGGTAGGGATGGTGCCGGCGGAGGGAGTCGAACCCCCGACCTGAGGTTTACAAAACCACTGCTCTACCAACTGAGCTACGCCGGCGTCGGGCGATATTCTAGCCGGGCAGTGCCCCACCCTGCGCCAGATCGGGCACCGGCCGGCTGCTGTCCGCCGCTGCGTCGCAAGGCTGGATCTCGAGCCGCAGGATGCGGCCGCCGTCACCGTTCTGGAGTGCCGCGTCCGGCAGTTTTGCCGGCGCTTCGACATCCACGTCGATCCAGTAGACAGTGCCGCTGCGCTCACGCTCGGCCATAAGCGGCTCGAAACCCAGCGCCTTGACCTCGTCCATGCGTTGCAGGGCGCGCTGGCGTTCGGTGAAGAGACCGAGCGAAATCGTGATCTGCCGGCCCTTGTCGGGCATCGAGTAAGCGTCGCCGATGCCAAATCGCCGCAGGCGCTCGATGATTCCTTCGGCGGACGGGCGATCCGGCACCTGCTCGAGCGACACCCAATAGCCTCTCCAGACCACGCCCTCGCCGGCCCGCTGACGCGGTTGCAGGCCGTTCTCGCGCAACAGCGTCGAAGCCCGCGCGGCATCGGTCAGGTCACTGAATGGTCCAAGACTCAAGCAATTCTCTGTAGGCAGGATGCGCGGATGCGCCGCTGCTTCCGACGAAGGTGCTTCACGCGCAAGCACCAACTGTGGCGCCTCGACCCTGGCAGGCGCCGCATCTTCGACGGGCCGGCCAACCCAATGCGTCCAGGCGAACCAGGCAACATTGGCAAGCACGAGCAGTGCGAAGATGACTCGCATCAGTGCGCAATCTATGCGTTAGGCAGAATCATCGCAATGCCCTGACCGTTACTTCACCGGACAGAATTCGCCGCCGCGCGCCATCCACATCGACCAGCAATGCACCATCGCCATCGATGCCGCGCGCCAGTCCCTCGAGGGTCTCCGCGCCCTGCAGCACGCGCACCGGCTGATCAATCAGGTCATCCGCGCTTTGCCATTCATCCATGAAAGCCGAAAGCCCGCGCGCGGCGAATTCCTCGAGCGCCAGCGCGATTTCATTCACCAGCGATGCTGCAAGCGCATTGCGGCCGAGCGGCGCGTCGAAGAGTTCTGCCAGTCCCGCTGCCTCGATGCCTTCTGCCTGCAGTTCCGCGCGCAAACTTTGCGGCAGGCGGACATTGATGCCGCAGCCCACGACGACATAAGCAGGTCCCGCAGCCTCACCGCGCATGTCGATCAGGATGCCACCCAGCTTGCGGCGGCCGTGCACGATGTCATTGGGCCACTTGAGTGCGAGCCCGTGGATTTTCAACCGCCGCAAAGCCCGAAGGATCGCGACGCCGGCCGCGAGCGAGAGCGCGCCGAGCGCCGACGGTGCGTCGCGAAAACTCCAGTTGACCGATAGGCAGAGACCCGAGGCGAAGGGCGCGAGCCAGCGTCGGCCGCGCCGGCCGCGGCCCGCACTCTGGAATTCCGCCAGGCAGGCGTCGAATCGCCCCACCGGCAACTCGGCGAGCGCGAGCAGATGGTCGCTGGTCGATACGAGTTCTTCGTAGACCTCGAGATTCCGCAGACGGCCCGCAGCCCACTGCGGCAGCGCGTTGCGGATCGTGTCGGCATCGAGCAGCTCGAGCGGCTCGCGGAGCTGATAACCGCGCCCCGGCGTCGCCTGCAGTTCGATGCCCCAGTCGTCGAGCAATTGCAGATGTTTCCACACCGCCGCGCGGGAAATCCCAAGCCGCGCCGCCAGTTCCTCGCCCGAATGCAACTCACCGTCGGCGAGCAGGCGCAACAATGCGCCGCGCCTCGTCACGGGCGTGGAATCCGCGGCCGCAGCAGCCACAGGCCGGTCATGCGCGGCTCGTTGCCGCTCTTCATGCGCCCGATATTGCTGCGGTGCGTCGACACCAGGAATGCAGCCATCGCCATCGAAAATACGAGCAAGGGTGGCGACTGCAGACCGAAGAGCCACAGGGCAATCGGCACTGTAGCAGCCGCGATCATCGTTGCGAGCCCGACAAATCCAGTCAGCAGGACGATCAGCAACCAGCCCGCGATGGCCACCGGCACCACGACCGGTGCCAGCACGAGCAAGGCGCCGACCAGCGTTGCGCCGCCCTTGCCGCCGCGGAATTCCTGATACAGCGGCCACACGTGGCCTGCGACCACAGCCGCCGCGCAGCTCACGGCGAGCCAGTCGCGATCGATGCTGGAATCCTTCGTGATGCCCGGGATGCTGAAATCCGGCAGCCAGCCGGCGGCCACCATGCCCTTGCCGACATCGATGACGACGACTCCTGCGGCAAACCAGAATCCCCGGGTGCGAAGCGCATTCGTGGCGCCGGCATTGCCACTGCCCAGCTCGCGGATGTCGACGCCGCGCGCGGCGCCGATGAGCAGCGCGCCCATCAGCGAACCCAGCAGATAGGCGATCAGGGTCTTGAGGCCGAGTTCCAGCAATCCGGTGCCTCCCGCGTTTGGCAGGAGGATTCTAGCATCGTGAGCCACGCGCTCAGTGCGGCAGGAACACTTCCGCGATCATGCAGCGCACGCTGCCGCCGCCGTGCCGCTCGATGGTCGGTATCGGCGCGGTCACGATCGTGCCGTGGCGCTCGAGTGCTCGATGATCCTGCGAAGCGAGGCAATCCCAGGCCGCAGTGGACATCGCGATCAACGGCTCACCGTTGCCCGACTTCAGCGCCAGAAGGTTTCCGGCGAAGCCGTTCATCTGCGCGATGCTGATCATGACCGGCTCGTGACCGGACTGCTCGAACGTGCGCAAGACCGTAGCACGCTCCGCTGCATCGGGGATCGCCTCGGGGCACAACAAGGCGAAGCGCTCGCCGATCGCCATCATCACATTCGTGTGATAGATCGCCTGGCCACCCGGGCCCTCAGCATCGAAACTGACGACACGATAGCCGAGGCGCGATGCAAAATCCTCGAGTGCGCCCGGCGTCGTGCGCGGCGACCAGCAGGCATAAGCGATGCGGTGGCAACGGTCCAGCACCAGGCTGCCCGTGCCCTCGAGATATTCGCCGCGCTCTTCCCAATCAGTCAGGTCGATGGTGCGCGAAATTCGAAATCCAGCCGACTGCAGTAGTGCAATCGGTTGTTCGCGCCGCTCCGCGCGCCGGCTCGCGGCCATCAGCGGATACAGCACGACGCTGCCGTCCTCGTGGAAACTGATCCAGTTGTTCGGAAAACAGGCATCCGGCTTGACCGGCTGCGGACTGTCATCCGCAACATGGACTGCGACACCGGCGTTTGAAAGCTGCAGGACAAGCCCTTCGAATTCGCAGCGCGCAGCAAGCGGCGCATCTTGAGAAGTACCGCCCTGCTGGAAGCGATTCGACGCCGCGGTTTCGGGATTCGCGCCAAAGCGCGCCGGCCGGATCATCAGCACGGCGTCGGCGCACTGCCGGCCGGGTTCCGGCAAGGGGTCCATCAACTCAGTCTAGCAAGCCGCGGCGGGCCCGCCGCGCCCTGATCGCAGGATTGACGGTCAGAACTCGAAGCGCAGACCGAGCTGCACGCGCCAGACGGAGTTCAGCGCCGCCAGCGAGTTGAGCGACGGAGTCGGGCCCGTAGCGCCCGCGCGCGGCCGGTAAACATAGCAGGACGCCGCACCACCGGGGCAGCCGGTCGTCGCGATGCGATTCACGTCGAGCACCGGCGCCACATAGATGAAGCTGACCTGGCTTACCTGGCCCCAATCGTTGTTGATCAGGTTGGCGAGGTTCTCGACATCGAGGCTCACGACGCCACGCGTCTTGCGAAAGATCGGAATCTCCTGGGCCAGGCGCAGGTCAAGCGAGGTCACCCAGGGGCTACGGCCCGAATTGCGCGGAACGATCTTGCCGCGGTAAAGATCGAGACCCTCGGACTCGATAAACGCCTCGGTTGCAGCCGCAAATGCCGCCGCTGCCGTATTTGCCGAGCTGAAACTGGCCGTGGATGCGCAACCCGGCACCAGCGCGGTCACGTCGGCGGCCGTGCATTGCCCCTCGTAAATCACGGCGCCGGGGCTGCCGGCAACATCCGGTACATACAACAGCTGGCGCTGACGGTCCGCCTGGCGTGGATCACCGAACACCGATGTTCCGGCACCAAAGGTGTAGCTGTATGGCCGGCCGGAGCGCCGTTCAGCCACCAACGCCATGCTGGTCTCATTGTCGCCGAATAATGCCTTGCGCCAGCTGAACAGGCCCTTGAATTGGTGCTCGATCTCGTAGTTCGAGGTCTCAAGGTCCGGATTGTTGGGGTCGGCGACCGCATAGCTGTCCCAGTTCGACCGGGCCGTCGAACTGGTGCCCGAATTCACGTCCTTGATATCCTGGTAGCCATAGCCCAGGTAGGCATCGAAGCGCCCGGCACGCGTGCGCCAGGTCTTCGAAACATCCGTCGCGAAGACCGTGCCACTACCCTGATGCGTGTTGGTCAGCAGCAGGTCCTGGCCCGACGGCCGGTTGCAGGGCGGGGTCGCGCCTGGATTGCAGGGCAACGCGTCAGCGCGCGTGATGTAGCGCGGCCGTCCGTCAGGCGCCGTTGGCGAAGCAGGATTCGGCACAAGGCGCAGGTCCTTCCACAGCACTTCGTCCTTGACCCGCGACAGGATGATGTCCGCGGTCCACTGGATGTCCCAGGGCAGGTTGTGCTTCATGCCCAGGTTCCAGCGGTACTGGGATGGGATGTTGAAGTCCGGGTCGACGGCATTGACCTCGCCGTCGCCACGCAGCAGCGTTTGATTTGCGAGGACCGCCGCATTGATGTTGAAGCCGTCGACATTCGACAAACCGGCCTGCAGCGGCGAGCCGGGAATGATGGTCTGGTTCACAACCGTGACGCCATCCCCAGAGAAACTGTTCGAGATCCAGACATTCGGCGAGCCGCCGCCGAACAGGCCCCAGCCGCCATAGATTGTCGTCTCAGGGCGCCACCGCCAGTTGAAGCCGATGCGCGGCAAGAACAAGTTACGACCGTCCAGTGTGTCCGTGTTCGCATAGCCGTAACGGCCGGCGAAATTCGTGTTCAGGTTCGGCTGGTCGCTGCTCGAATAATTTTCGAACCGCACACCTGCTTCCAGCTTGAAGTCCGGCGTGGCCTGCCACTCGTCCTGGACATAGAACGAGTCGGTGTCGTAGCCGAATGCGGCAGCGCCGTCATTTTTCACATTCGTGTACGCATTCGTGTAGCTCAGCGACGCCGCGGTGCGAGCCTGATAATTCGCGATGCTCGAAAACTTGTACTGGCCGCTGCTGCGTGGCACGAAGATATTGAAGATGTCGAGCATCTCCCGCTCATAACCCACCATGATCGTGTGGTCGCCGAGGAAGAAGCTGCCCTTCAGCTTGATCGCGTCGAGGTCATTGGTAAGGTAATTCGCATGACGGAATTCGTCCGGCCCGACGAATACCGTGCCACCGCTCAGCGTAGTGACCTGCATCTCGGCGAAGTCGGTGCCGAACAGGGAATCCTGGTGGACTTCCACTTCCTTGCGAGCCAGCTTGAACTCCGTCGCGAACCACGGGTTCCAGTCGGAAAACAGCTGCAATGCCATCGCGTCCATCTTGATGGCGCGCTTGTACCAGTTCGACGGGGTGCTCAGGAAACGGCTCGTCGTGCTGTTGTTGGTCGTGATGATCTCGTTACCCTCGGTGTGCTGGTACGAGAGCGAGGCGCGCTGCGACTCGTTGATATTCCAGTCCAGCTTCCCGAGAATCTTCTCGTCCTTCTCTTTCAATTCGTCGAAGCGCTCGCCGGGATTGAATCCGTAGACGGTGTTCGTGATGTCAACGATCCGGTCATACTCGGCCTGGGTGACGCCCGGAACCTCAACCGCTGCCCCCGATCCTGCCGGCCCGAATTCCTGCGGCGCAGTGCGGTCGAGTTTTTCGTAACTCAGAAAGAAAAACAGCTTGTCCTTCATCATCGGGCCGCCGAAAGTACCGCCCACCGTTTCCTCGTCAAACGTGAATGTCAGGTCCTGGTCCTTGCTGCGGTCGCCCGCCCAGTCGTCCTTGCCCTGGTAGTAGTACGCCGACCCGCTGAAGTCATTGGTACCGGACTTGGTCACGACATTGATCGTCGAGCCGCGGAACATGCCGTATTCGACCG
>CAYYQQ010000131.1:0-5820 GCA_964473595.1 uncultured Steroidobacteraceae bacterium
GCGCAGTCGCTGCGAAACCCGGGAAGGACGTGGCGACATGACGCACGTCGCGGATGAGCACGGGCCCGATTGCGCGCGCTGCGAGCACGGCGAAGGCCATCGCAATCCGATGGTCGCCGCGGCTCTCGACAACGCCGCCGCCAACCGCCCCGCCACGGATACGCATTCCGTCCGGCAGGACCTCGGCATGAACGCCGACACGCTGGAGACCATCTGCCATGACCGCGATGCGGTCGCTCTCCTTGACCCTCAACTCGGCCGCGCCGGTCACGACCGTTTCCCCTTCCGCGACCGCGGCCGCGGCAAACAACACGGGAAATTCGTCGATCGCGCTGGCGACGAGCTCGTGCGGCACTGCAATGCCACGCAAGGTCCCGGGCCTGACCTCGAGATCGGCCACTGGTTCTCCGCCACATTCCCGGGGCGCAAGCAACCGGATGTCCGCGCCCATCAGGCGCAGGATTTCGAGAAGTCCAGTTCGCGTCGGATTGACACCGACGCTGCGAATCAACAAGGGTGACGCGCCCGCGATGAGGCCGGCGACGATGAAAAATGCTGCCGACGAAAAGTCACCGGGAACATCGATGCGGCAGCCCTGGAGACTTGCGGGCCCCCTGATTGAAATCTCCGCGCCATCGCGCTCGACGGGAACGCCGAAGGCGGCCAGCATGCGCTCGGTGTGATCGCGAGTCGGGGTGGGTTCGACGATCAAAGTCCGCCCCGACGCGTAGAGCCCGGCGAGCAGGATCGCGGATTTCACCTGCGCACTCGGCACGTCGAGTTCGTGTGCAACACCCTGCAGGGTCCTTCGACCCGTGATTTCGATCGGCGGTCGGCCGTCGCGTGTACGAACCCTCGCACCCATGCGCCGCAGTGGAGCGCCGATGCGATCCATCGGGCGGCGCATCAACGACTGATCGCCGACGAGCACCGAATCGAATTCCTGGCCGCACAAGAGGCCAGCCAGCAACCGCATGCCGGTACCGGAATTGCCGAGATCCAGTGCGGTGGATGGCGCTCTCAGCCCGCGCAGCCCCACGCCATGGATGATCAGCCGATCCGCCGCGGGGCGTTCGATCCGAACACCCATCGCACTGAATGCCGAAAGTGTCGCGAGGCAGTCCTCTCCGTCGAGAAAACCGCTGACTTCGGTGGTGCCCTGCGCGATCGCGCCAAGCATCACAGCGCGATGCGATATCGACTTGTCGCCGGGCACGCGGATCTCGCCCGAGACCTCACCGCCCGGCCCGGCGATGAAGCTTGCCGGCTGCCCGCTCACGCCCCTTCCGCAAGCGCGGCGGCCATTGCCGCGAGCACGCGCTCGTTCTGCTCTGCGGTGCCGGTGGAAATCCGCAGGTGATTCGGCAGGCCATAATTGGCGACCGGACGTACGATCACGCCACGGCGCAACAGCGCATCGCTGACCGGCCCTGCCGGCCGCCGCAAATCGCAAAGCAGGAAATTCGCGACGGACGGCAGGACGGTCAGGCCGAGTGCCGTGAGTCCTGCGCGCAGGCGTGCGAGACCCTGGCGGTTGAGTGCGAGTGTCGTCTCGACGTGTGCGCGATCATCGAGCGCGGCCGCCGCAGCGGCGAGTCCAACGACCGACACATTGAATGGCTGGCGCACACGATTCAGCAGATCCGCGATGTCCGGGTGCGACAGCGCGTAGCCGACGCGCAGTCCGGCGAGGCCATAGGCCTTGGAAAACGTGCGCACCACGATCAGATTCGGAAATTGCGATTGCAGGGTAGTGCCATCGGGCACACCCATTCCAACCGAGTACTCGTGGTAGGCCTCGTCCAGCACGACGATAACCTCCAGCGGAATGGCGCGGATCAGTGCCTCAAGCTCGGGCCCTGTCAGCCAGGTGCCGGTCGGGTTGTTGGGGTTGGCGAGGAACACGATGCGGGTCTTCGAACCTATCGCGGCGAGGATCGCGGCGGGATTATGGCCGAGCGGCATGCGGTGATCCGGCGGATTCGCAGCCGCGACACTTCCTTTCGCTCCCGAGGCCTGCACCGCGATCGGGTAGACGGCAAATGCGTATTGCGAATAGACGGCTTCGTGCTCCGGCGTCAGGAAAGTCTCGGCGAGCAATACCAGCACGTCATTCGAGCCGTTGCCGAGCGTCACCTGCCCGATCGCCACCTTGTGCTTCCCGGCGAGCCGCGCGCGCAGCACGTGACCGCTGCCGTCCGGGTACATGCCGACACTCGCGATCGCCGCTGCGAGTGCCGCGCGCGCAAGCGGGCCCGGGCCCAGCGGATTCTCATTGGACGCGAGCTTGATGCTGCCGGTAATGCCGAGTTCGCGCTCGAGTTGCTCGGGTGGCTTGCCGGGCAAATAAGGTGCGAGCCGGCGGACTCCTGGCGCGGCGAATTGTTCGAAACGATTCGCCATGTCGACCCTCCTAAATGGCCCGCGCGCTCAGCACGCCCTGGATGGCGGCGATACGCTCGATCAGGCCCGCGGGCACCCGCCCGTCGATATCGATCAGTGTATACGCGACCTCGCCTTTCGACTTGTTCAGCAGGTCTGCGATGTTGAGCCCGGCATCCGCCAGACAGGTCGAAATCTGGCCCACCATGTTGGGGACATTGCTGTTCGCGATTGCAATGCGCGCCGTCGCGGGCACGCGCGGCAGCGCGGCCTCGGGGAAATTGACCGAATGCCGGATATTGCCGTTCTCGAGGTAGTCGCGCAGGGTGTCCGCCACCATCATCGCACTGTTCTCCTCGGCCTCGCTGGTGGACGCCCCGAGGTGTGGGAGCGCGATCACACCCGGGTGATCCTTGCACTGCGGCGTCGGGAAGTCGCAGACATAAGCGGCGATCTTGCCGGAATCCAGCGCCGCCAGGACATCCGCTTCGTCCACGATGGCGGCGCGCGCGAAATTCAGCAGGATCGTACCGTTTCGCATCAGTCGAATGCGTTGCGCATTGACCAGCGAGCGCGTCGTGTCGGTGAGCGGCACGTGCATCGTTACGACATCGGAACGCGCAAACAGGTCATCGAGGCTTAGCGCCTGCTCGACGCCGGATGACAGTTGCCAGGCTCGTTGAACCGTGATCTGCGGGTCGTAGCCCAGCACATGCATGCCAAGCAGGTGCGCGTCATTCGCGACTTCGACGCCGATCGCACCGAGCCCGACGACGCCCAGCGTACGACCCGGCAGTTCGTGACCGACGAAGCGACTCTTGCCCTGTTCGACTGCCGCCTCAAGTGTTGCGGCGTCGCCCTTCAGTTCGCGCACAAATTGCCAGGACTCGCAGATGTGGCGTGCGGCCAGCAAAATGCCAGCAAGAACCAGTTCCTTGACCGCGTTCGCGTTGGCGCCCGGCGCGGTGAACACCGGAATGCCGCGCTGCGAGAGCCCTGCCACCGGGATGTTGTTGGTACCGGCACCGGCGCGCCCCACGGCACGCACACTCTGCGGAATCTGCATCCTGTGCATGTCGGCGGAGCGCACCAGAATGGCGTCCGGGTTGACGATTCCGGATGCGACCTCGTAACGCTCGCGTGGCAGCCGCTCGAGTCCTTTCGCCGAGATGTTGTTCAACGTCAGAATCCTGAAGCCCATCAGCCGTGCCGCCGCTCGAATTCACACATGAACTCTATGAGAGCGGTGACGCCGGCTGCAGGCATGGCGTTGTAAATGCTCGCGCGCATGCCGCCGACCGAGCGATGACCGGCCAGATGCGCGAGTCCCGCCGCAGCCGATTCGGCGAGGAAGGCCTTTTCGAGTTCCGGCGTCGCCACCTTGAATGGCACGTTCATCCAGGACCGGCAGTTGCGTGCGACCGGATTCGAATAAAAAGTGGAAGTGTCGATCGCGGCATACAGCGCGGTCGCCTTGGCACGATTGAGTTCGGCCATCGCCGCGAGCCCACCCTGGCGCTTGAGCCACTGCAGCACGAGCCCGGCGAAGTACCAGCCAAATGTCGGTGGTGTATTCAGCATCGAGCCTGCCTCGGCGAAAGCTTTGTAATCGAATACCGAAGGCGTACCCGGCCGGGCCCGGCCCAGCAGGTCATCACGAACGATGACGACCGTAATGCCGGATGGCCCGATGTTTTTCTGCGCGCCCGCATAGATCAGCCCGAAGCGCGACACATCGAGCGGGCGCGAAAGAATGGTCGAGGACATGTCGGCGATGAGCGGCACATCACCGGTCGCGGGGATGTAGGGAAATTCGACCCCGCCAATCGTCTCGTTCGCCGTGTAATGAACGAAGGCCGCGCTGCGCGTCAGCTTGAGTGATGACTGGTCTGGCACGGTCGAGTAATTGGATGCGGCCTGGTCGGCGGCGATATCAACCGTCAGGAAGCGACGGGCCTCCTTGATTGCGCGCTCCGACCAATGACCGGTGTGGATGTAGTCCGCCCGCGCGCCGGGCTGTGACAGATTCAGCGGTACCGCCGCGAATTGCCCGGTCGCACCTCCCTGCATGAACAGGACCTTGTAGCCTGACGGGATCGCGAGCAATTCGCGCAGATCTGCCTCGGCCCGCTCGGCAACCGCCATGAAGGCCTTGCTGCGATGGCTGATCTCCATGACCGACACGCCGCCCTGCCAGTCGACCAGCTCGTCGCGAGCCTGCTCCAAGACGGGTAGCGGCAGGACCGCCGGGCCTGCGGAGAAATTGAAGACACGCACGCAGTGAATCCGCGGGCCGGCCTCAGCCGGCACCCTCGCCGTCCCCGGAATCTTCCCCGGCGATGCGCTCCAGCCCAACGAGTTTCTCGACTTCCTCGAGACGCATGATCCGCACACCCTGGGTGTTGCGGCCAAGCACCGGGATGTCGCTGACGGGCACGCGAACCAATGTGCCGCTCGAGTTGATCAGCATGATCTCGTCGTCGGGCTTCACCTGCAACGCGCCCACCAGCGCGCCATTGCGGTCGCTGGTCTGCAACGCGATGACACCCTGGCCTCCCCTGCCGTGCAGCGGAAACTCCGCCATGTCGGTCAGCTTGCCGTAGCCGCGCTCGGATACGGTCAGGATCGGTCCCTCGCCGAACACGATCAGTGACGTCACGCGCTGTCCGTCGCCGAGCCTGATCCCGCGCACGCCCGCGGCCTCCCGGCCCATTGGCCGGACCTCGCCCTCGGCGAAGCGGATCGCCTTGCCGTCGGTCGTTGCCAACAGGATCTCGCGTTCGCCATCCGTCAGCGCCACACCCACCAGACAGTCGGACTCGTCGAGCGAAACCGCGATGATGCCGTTGGTGCGCGGCCGCGAGAATGCCGAGAGTGGTGTCTTCTTGACCGTGCCCTGCGTCGTCGCCATCAGCACGAAGCGGCTGTCGTCGAATTCGCGAACTGCCTGCACGGCGGTGATGCGCTCGCCCTCGCCCAATTGCAGCAGGTTGACGATTGGCTTGCCGCGCGAGCCGCGGCTCGCGAGCGGCAGCTGCCAGACCTTGAGCCAGTAGCACTGGCCGCGATCCGAGAAGCACAGGAGCGTGTCATGGCTGTGGGCGATGAACAGCTTATCGATGAAGTCTTCGTCCTTGACCGTGGTCGCCATTTTGCCGCGACCGCCTCGACGCTGGGCCTCGTAGTCCGTTACCGGCTGGGCTTTTGCGTAACCGGCATGCGACAGGGTCACCACCAGATCCTGCCGCTCGATGAGATCCTCAATGGTCACGTCCGATTGATCCGCGATTATTTCGGTGCGGCGCTCGTCGCCATAGGCGGCTTTCATCGCCGCGAGTTCTTCGCGGATGACTTCCAGCAACCGTTCGGGGCGCGCAAGGATGTCACCAAGATCCCGGATCTGGTCCAGCAATTCGGTGAATTCGGTGACGATCTTGT
>CAYYQQ010000131.1:5830-6582 GCA_964473595.1 uncultured Steroidobacteraceae bacterium
CGTCGAGACCGTGCCCGCGCGCGCGAGCATCTGCGGCACGGCACCGGCGCTCCAGGCGCGCGACTGCAGCGCTATCTTCGCTTCCGGCGGCGAAGCCGAGGCCTTGATGACCGCGATGACCTCGTCGATGTTCGCGAGCGCAACCGCGAGGCCTTCGAGCAAGTGCGCGCGGTCGCGTGCCTTGCGAAGATCGTAAATGGTACGGCGCGTCACCACCTCACGGCGGTGACGCAGGAACGCGTCCAGCATTTCCTTGAGAGACAGCAACTTCGGCTGGCCGTCGAGGAGCGCAACCATGTTGACGCCAAACACCGTCTGCATCGGCGTCAGCTTGAACAACTGGTTCAGGACCAGCTCGTGGTTCTCGCCGCGCTTCAATTCGATGACGACGCGCAGGCCGTCCTTGTCGGATTCGTCACGCAGCTCGGAGATGCCGTCGATCTCCTTGGCGCGCACCAGATCGGCAATGCGCTCGAGGAGGCGCGCCTTGTTGACCTGGTACGGCAGCTCGGTCACGACGATCGCCTGCCTGCCGCGTTCGTCTATGTCCTCGACGCCGGTGCGCGCGCGCACTGACAACCGGCCACGCCCTGTCTTGTAGGCAAGGACGATCTCGGCGGCACCATTGATGATGCCGGCGGTCGGGAAGTCCGGTCCGGGCACCAGGCGCATCAGCTCAGCCAGACTTAGATTCGGGTCGTCGATCAGCGCGACGCAAGCATCGATGATCTCACCGAGATTGTGCGGCGGGA